>JAEYZR010000334.1 GCA_023427945.1 Pseudomonadota bacterium
GTTGCGATGCGGGCGGCATGCCGGAAGTGGTGGCCGACCAGGTCAACGGACTACTCGTGCCGCCGGGAGATGCCCCTGCCCTCACCCGGGCCTTGGTCACGTTGCTGAATGAGCCGCAGCTTCGCCAGGCCATGGGTGCCCAGAGCAAGATCATTTTCGATGCGCAATTCACATCGGCGCGCATGGGTAACGAAAGCATCGCCCTTTATGCAGTTGCCCAGAAAAATTTCGAAAACGAATCAGCATGAAAATCTCCTACATCAACGGACTCTGCATCAAGAACGACGCGATCTCAAACTCGATACGCGACGAACTGCACTGGCTGAAGCCGCATTACGACGTCCGGTTTTTCGCTTATTCATGCGATAACCCGGATCTCCCCTTCACCCGCGTGTCCTGCGAAGCGGATATTCTGTTTGATGCACACTTTCAACAAAGCGAACTGGTCGTCTTTCATTTCGGCATCTTCTATCCGCTGTTCAACGTCTTGCTGGCTGCACCCAAGCAGACGAAAAAAGTCGTCGTCTTTCACAACGTCACGCCCAAGGAGCATGCCCCCGCGTCGGCGCATGACGTGATCGAACGCAGTCTGGTTCAGATGAGCAACATTGCGTTTGCCGATCATGTTGCCTGCGACAGTGGGACGAACCTCGACGTGCTGCGCCAGGCCGGCATCAAGACACCGGCCACCGTCTTGCCGCTTGCGGTTCACAACGAGATGGACTGCCCGGCCACCAAGCCCGGCTTTTCCGACGGCACGACCCGCATCGCGTTCGTGGGCCGGTTCGTGCAGTCCAAGGGGCCGGACGAAGTGCTGAAGGCCGTACAGGAAGTCCTGCAATGCCGTCCGGACGATAGAGTCATTCTGGACATGATAGGCAACCTGAATTTTTCCGATGTCCAGGTCGTGGCTAGTGTGCGCAGCCTGATGAAGACGATGAAATCCACCTATGGCAGTCGGTTGACGGTGAATCTGCACGGCGATGCGTCGGAAGAGGTGAAGATCCGCGTATTGACGCAGGCCGATATCTTCATCCTGCCCACTCGGCACGAAGGATTTTGCGTAACAATTGTTGAAGCCCTGACTGCGGCATGCCGTGTGATCACCTATGACAACAGCAATACACCGAGCATTTCCGGCGGCCTGGCCGAGCTGGTGCCTACTGGCGATGTGAACGCATTGTCGCAGGCACTCGTGCGCACGGTGGAACAAGTCAGATCGATGGCCTGGACGGCGAATGGCGGCTATCAGGCCTACTGCGAGAAGGCGACGGCCCACGTCAGCCAGTTCCGCGTCGAACACGTTCAGCGCCGCTTTCTGGACTTCGTGTCGACCATCTGCGACACGCACGAAAACGACTGAAACGACTTATACACACCGTAGCGCCCGCAGCACGACTGACACATACGTGCAGTGCTACCTTGTTTCTCAACGCCGGGGCCAAGCGATCAGCTGCCCGGCTGTGACAGGAGAAGCATGATGACGACCACTCAACGATTGGCCCAGGCATTGCTGGCTGGCGTGCTGGCGCTGGGCATGGCCGGTACCGCAATGGCAGACAAACAAGGTCGCAACACCGTCATAGGCGCAGGCATCGGCGGTGTGGCGGGCGCCGTGTTATCCGAGGGTGATCCCTGGATGACCCTGGGCGGTGCGGCAGCAGGTGGCGTGCTCGGGCACGTTCTGACCGACGATGACCGTCGCGACCGCAAACGCTGGGATCGCGGCGATCGCCACCGCGATCACTACAAGCGTGCCGACTACCGCAAGCACGACAGGATGCGCGGCAAGGGGCATCACAAACACCGCCATCACCGGTGATGGCAGGGGCACGGCGACAGGTGGCGCGGGCTTCCTTCAGACCGTCCCGTTAGCGGCATAGGTCTGGTAGCCCAGGCGTTCACGCAGGCGAGCGTCGTACTGGGCCACATGCGGGAAATCGGCTTTCGGGGCGCCTACCCTTTCGAAGGGTGTGCCATTCCAGCGATTCACCGTCAAACCCGTCGGAATATCGGCGAGCGTGAACTCAGCCCCTGCGACGTAGCCCCCAGTCTGCGCCAGCCGGTCATCCAGGATGCGCATGTGCTGGGTCCACGCTTCGCACGAGGCCCTGATGCCCGCCGGGTCCTGGTGTTTTGGCGAATCACGGCACAGGCCCATGAAGGCGTACACCCACGACTGATTCATGTTGGTGGCCTGCCAGTCCATCCATTGATCGACCCTGGCACGATCCTGCGCACCCTCGGGATACAGACGCCCCGTGGTGTCATAACGGTTGGCCAGATAACGAATGATCGAGTGCGACTCCCACAGTACAAAGTCGCCATCTTCGATGACGGGGACCAGCCCGTTCGGATTGAGTGCCAGAAACTCCGGCGTCTGGGTCGAACGAAAGCCCGCCCCCCAGTCGCTACGCTCGAAAGGCAGATCGAGTTCGGTGCATGTCCACAGTACTTTGCGTACATTGATGGACGGCAACTTGCCCAGAATTTTCAACATACGTATTCTCCTTTCATCTTTTCATACTCGACTGTCGCCACGCGACCCAATGGACACCATGCCCGATACCGAACGTCGCCTGATAGAACTGGAAATCAAGGCCAGCCTTGCCGACGACATGCTCGACCAACTCAACAACACCATTTTTCGCCAGCAGGAGCAGATCGACAGGTTGATGCTGGAGATTGCCACACTCAGGCAACAGTTGCCAGACGATTCCAACACCCCGTTCAGAAGCCTGCGCGACGAACTGCCGCCACACTACTGACGACGCGACAACGCCACTGCGCGCACCGGGTTACCAGGGTGCACGCAGTGGCGCGCTGGATGTCGACGTGGCCAGTCTGCCCGTCTTGACGGGCTTTTCCGGCCTGTCGGTTTTGAAGGTCTTAAGCGACAGCGACCGGGATCTTGCCGATCTTGGCCTGCCATTGTGCGGGCCCTGTGGTGTGCACGGAGACACCCTGCGCATCCACCGCCACGGTAACGGGCATGTCACGCACGTCGAACTCGTATATGGCTTCCATGCCGAGGTCCTCGAAACCCACGACGCGCGCGCCCTTGATGGCCTTGGAGACCAGATAGGCGGCACCGCCCACGGCCATCAGGTAGGCCGACTGGTGCTTGCGGATGGACTCGATGGCAACGGGGCCGCGTTCGGACTTGCCGATCATCGCGATCAGCCCAGTCTGCTCAAGCATCATGTCGGTGAACTTGTCCATGCGTGTGGCCGTGGTGGGCCCTGCGGGTCCGACCACCTCGTCGCGCACGGGATCAACCGGTCCTACGTAATAGATCACGCGGTTGGCAAAGTCCACCGGCAGCGATTCGCCCTTGGCAAGCATGTCCTGGATGCGCTTGTGGGCCGCATCGCGCCCCGTGAGCATCTTGCCCGACAGCAACAAGGTCTGCCCGGGCTTCCAGCTTGCGACCTGTTCACGCGTCAGGGTGTTCAGGTCGACCTGTTCGGACTTGTTGTAGTCGGGCGCCCAATGCACTTCGGGCCACTCCGACAGCGAAGGCGGCGTCATGAATGCCGGGCCCGAGCCATCCAGCACGAAATGCGCGTGGCGGGTGGCGGCGCAATTGGGAATCATGGCGACCGGCTTGGAGGCAGCGTGCGTGGGGAAGGTATGGATCTTCACGTCCAGCACGGTCGTCAGGCCACCCAGGCCCTGCGCACCGATGCCCAGTGCGTTGACCTTCTCGTAGAGTTCGATACGCAGTTCCTCCAGCTTGCTTTGCGGGCCGCGTTCGAGCAACTCGTACATGTCGATGTCGTCCATCAGCGACTGCTTGGCCATGAGCATGGCTTTCTCGGCCGTTCCGCCCACCCCGATGCCCAGCATGCCTGGAGGACACCAGCCCGCGCCCATCGTGGGTACGGTCTTGAGCACCCAGTCCACCAGTGAATCGCTGGGGTTGAGCATGACGAACTTGGATTTGTTTTCCGATCCGCCACCCTTGGCAGCCAGCTGAACGTCGACGCTGTCACCCGGGACGAGCTCGACGTTGACAATACAGGGTGTGTTGTCGCGCGTATTACGGCGCGCGAACAGCGGGTCGTCCAGCACCGAAGCACGCAGGGGGTTGTCGCTGTTGAGGTAGCCACGACGCACCCCTTCATCGCACAACTCCTGCAAGCTCCTACAGGTGTCAAAGCGCACATTCATGCCGACTTTCAGGAAGACGTTGACGATGCCTGTGTCCTGACACAAAGGCCGCTTGCCTTCGGCGCACATGCGCGAGTTGGTGAGGATCTGGGCCATCGCATCGCGCGCCGCCGGGCTCTCCTCGCGCTCGTAGGCGCGTGCCAGGTGGCGAATGTAGTCCACGGGATGGTAGTAGCTGATGAACTGAATGCCATCGGCAATGGACTGGATGAAATCGTCTTCTTTGATAGTGACTGTCATGGTTCTGACTGTAAAAGTAGTGAATTGAAATCTGATTGGAAATGGCAATGCCGCCCTGCACACAAAGATGACGCAGCATTGCCGATACACATGGCGCGTTTGGGAGATCTACGCGACTTTAACGCCCGGTCCATTTTGGAGGACGTTTTTCAGCAAAAGCGGTCGCACCTTCCCGGGCGTCGTCGGAGGTGAAGATGTGGGCAATCATCGGGCGCTGGCGATCGAACATGTCGGCAACCGGCCAGTCGCCCGATACGCTCATCACTTCCTTGATCGTCTTCACTGCCAGCGGACCGTTGGCGGCAATGCGGCGCGCAAGCTCCAGTGCGTCATGCAGGGCCTGGCCTGATTCGCTCAGGCGATTGACCAGACCAACCTGATAGGCACGTTCGGCGGTGATGGGATCGCCTGTGAGCGCAAGCTCCAGCGCGATGTGATAGGGAATGCGGCGTGGCAGGCGCAGCATGCCGCCTGAGCCCGGGACAATGGCGCGGCGCACTTCGGGCAATCCGAACTGGGCATTGCCGGCCGCCACGATCAGGTCGCAGGCCAGCGCCAGTTCGCACCCACCGGCCACTGCATAGCCTTCGACGGCGGCAATCAGGGGCTTGGCGGGCGGTTTCTCGCACAGCCCGGCGAACCCCCGGTCGCCGACATAGGGTCGTTGACCGGTAGCAGCAAAGGCCTTCAGATCCATGCCGGAGCAGAACGTGCCGCCGGCACCGGTCAACACGCCCACCACGACAGCATCATCGTCGTTGAAACGGTCCAGGGCGCCGGCCAGGGCCTGAGCCGTCTCCAGGTTGATTGCATTGCGCGCCTGCGGACGGTTGATCGTCATGATCTGAATGCCGTCCCTGACCTCTACTGTTACTAGCTCTGCCATGTCCGCTCCGTTGTCATTTTGCAAATCAGGGTGTCATGATACGACGCCTGCGTGCCACACCGAAAAAGCCGTGTGCCAACCGGCCTGTCCGCATATTGCTCGCGACCAGTTAAAATCGACGGTTTGCCATCGCACCGGTTGGCCATCACGGCCTGCCCCACAGAACAAATCACATGCTGACATTCCAACAAATCATCCTCACGCTCCAGGACTATTGGGACAAGCAGGGCTGCGCGCTGCTGCAGCCCTACGATATGGAAGTGGGTGCCGGCACCTCGCACACGGCCACGTTCCTGCGCTCGATCGGCCCGGAACCCTGGCGGGCTGCCTATGTCCAGCCCTCGCGCCGCCCCAAGGATGGCCGCTACGGCGACAACCCGAACCGCCTGCAGCACTATTATCAGTACCAGGTGGTGCTCAAGCCCGCGCCGTCGGACATTCTCGACCTGTATATCGGATCGCTCCAGGCGCTGGGAATCGATCCCACCGAGCATGACATCCGCTTCGTGGAAGACGACTGGGAAAACCCCACGCTGGGCGCCTGGGGGCTGGGTTGGGAAGTGTGGCTGAACGGCATGGAAGTCACGCAGTTCACGTATTTCCAGCAGGTCGGCGGGATCGACTGCACCCCGACGACCGGCGAAATCACCTATGGCCTGGAGCGTCTGGCCATGTATCTGCAGGGTGTCGAGAGCGTGTACGACCTGGTCTGGACCGAAGGCGGCGCCGGTGGCCAGCGCGTGCTGTATCGCGACGTCTTCCATCAGAACGAAGTCGAGCAGTCCACCTACAACTTCGAATATGCGTCGGCGGACATGCTGTTTGCCCACTTCAACGACTACGAGGCCGAGGCCAAGCGCCTGATGGAAGTGCCTCTGGCCCTCCCTGCCTACGAAGCCGTGCTCAAGGCCGGCCATACCTTCAACATGCTGGATGCGCGTGGCGCCATCAGCGTCACCGAGCGTGCCGCCTACATCGGCCGCATCCGCAACCTGTCGCGCGCCGTTGCGCAGGCCTACTACGACTCCCGCGAAAAACTGGGCTTCCCCATGCTGGCACGCAGCCAGAACGAGGAGGCTGCATAAATGACAAACGTGACTACTGCTAGCGACACCCGCGCTCTCCTGGTTGAGCTGTTCACCGAGGAACTGCCCCCGAAAGCACTCGAAAAACTGGGCACCGCTTTCGCCCAGGGCATCCACGAGGCCCTGGCCAAGCTGGGCCTGACCGATGCCGCCACCGCGCCCACCGCCTTCGCCACCCCGCGCCGCCTGGCGGTGCACATCGCCGCCGTGCGTGCCCAGGCGCCGGACCAGGATTACGCCGAGCGCCTGATGCCCGTCAAGGTGGGACTGACCGCCGAAGGCACGGCCACGCCTGCGCTGGCCAAGAAACTGGCCGCCAAGGGCTGGGAAAACATGGACCTGAGCCAGTTGGCCCGTGAGTCCGATGGCAAGCAGGACTACCTGGTCGCCCGCGGTACGGCGCCGGGCGCCACGCTTGCAGCCAGTCTGCAGGATGCGTTGCTGGCCTCCATCGCCGCGCTGCCCATCCCCAAGGTCATGCGTTACCAACTGGACGACGGCGTCACCACCGTGCGTTTCGTGCGTCCGGCCCACGGCCTGATCGCGCTGTTCGGGCAGGATATCGTTCCCATCGAAGCGCTGGGCCTGACGGCCGCGCGCAGGACGCTGGGGCACCGTTTCCTGAGCAAGCAGCCCCTGGAAATCGAAAGTCCCGACACTTACGCACGCCAACTGGCCGAACAGGGCCATGTCGTCGCTTCCTTCAGCGAGCGGCGCGAGCGCATCGCGGGCGAGCTCGCCCGCCAGGCGCAGGCCCTGGGCGGCACGATCGGTGACAGTGAAGAAGCTCACGCGCTGCTCTCCGAAGTCACTGCCCTGGTCGAATGGCCAGTTGTCTACGTGGGACGTTTCGAGCAGGAGTTTCTGGAAGTCCCTGCGGAATGCCTGATTCTCACCATGCGTCTGAACCAGAAGTACTTCCCCCTGTTCGATCCGGTCACGCACCAGCTCACCCACCAGTTCCTGATCGTCAGCAACATGGCGACGGACGATCCGCGCCACATCATCGAAGGCAACGAGCGGGTGGTTCGTCCCCGCCTGGCCGATGCGAAATTCTTCTTCGACACCGATCGCAAGCTGTCCCTGGCAGACCGGGTGGCCCAGCTGGGCAGCATCGTCTATCACAACAAACTGGGCACCCAACTCGAACGCGTGGAGCGCGTGCGCTTTCTGGCGCGCAGCGTGGCCACCAGCCTGGGCGGCAAT
>JAEYZR010000066.1 GCA_023427945.1 Pseudomonadota bacterium
GCTCAAGAGTGTCCTCATATCGCCGAAGGCGCCAACCCGGTTTGTCGAGCTGGTCTCGCATCTTGTGCAACGGATCAGCCATGCCAGAGTGTCGCGGGCGAATCTGCTTCTTACGTCCGCCGCCGCCCATGGGCGCTGAGCGTGAGCAAGGGCGGTACGGCACAAGTTGTACGCGCCATCGAGGATCGTAAACGATACGACGATCGTCCAGGAAACCCGCCTCACCTCAGTCGACTACTACCATGTCGAACTCGAACAGTTCGATCTGATCATGGCGCATGGCATCTGTTCCGAGTCCTGGGCTGACGGTGGCAACCGCTCGTTTTCCCAGAATGCAGATGTCACAGCACTTCGCCCGGAAAACTTCCAACGTCGCCGCGCGTCACGCCCCGGTTTCGATCATCTTGTGCTGCGAAAAGGAAAAAAGCTGGAAGCCATTCAGAAAACGGTGGCCAAGCGCGCGCAATCGCCCACCACTCAGAAAACGGCAATCGCAAGCAGCATAGACCGCAAACGACGGCGCGCCGTCCGGCCCAGTCGCAAATAACCTCATCGAGAGCCAAAGAGCAGCTCGAGCGAAGCACAAAGCAGGCAAACTGGCGCTCGAGTCCCCTCAATGGGGTGCCTTGGCTCATCCACCCTGATCCCGCAACGCCCAGTCCGAGGGCAAAAGAGATTATGCCCACTGGTCGGCCTGAATCAGCGTTCGTCTGGCACCTCCGTTTCGAGATCCGCTCCATCTTCTGGTGAAGGGGGTGGATTAACCGATCGAAGCCGAAATGCAATAAATCCAATCTAAATGCCACAAAATATTCGAATATGCTGTGTAATGTGCAGACATATTTGAGGAGATAATTCTAATGGCAACGCTTGAGAACTTTCGGATTTATGAAATAAGCAAAACTGAGGCGAATGTCTACAAACTCTACGGAAATGCTGCGCAGGTTCATTACTCGTTGAAACGCGCGGATGGTGCTTCCGGGCCGTTTCAAGTGGGGGATAAAATTACAGGAACCCTGTTTTACGGTGCGACAAACGTAACTAATTTTGAATTCACTTATAGCGGGCGTGATTCCAACGGCATGATCTTGGAACGTTCCGAAAAACCCTATTACTTTTCACAAAACGTGTATGAGGCTGGCACAGTCCTGACGACAAATGGTGATCCCTATCCAGTGTGTTTCGCGAAGGGTTCGCAGATCGTCACGCATCGTGGTCCGATCGCCATCGAAGACTTGTTGCCAGGCGACTCAGTCCAGACGCAGTCTGGCTGGGGCACTGTCAAATGGGTAGGCCACAGAAGCTATGGACCCGCAGCACTTCGCACCATTGATCAGAAGATAGCAGCGGCGCCAGTGCGAATCCGCGCTGACGCAATCAAGCCAAAGGTACCGAGCAACGATCTGCTGGTCTCGCCCTGGCATCACCTGATGGTCGAGGGTCACCTCGTTCGTGCCAATGACCTGATCAACGGCACGACGATCGTCCAGGAAACCCGCCTCACCTCAGTCGACTACTACCATGTCGAACTCGAACAGTTCGATGTGATCATGGCGCATGGCATTTATTCCGAGTCCTGGGCTGATGGCGGCAACCGCTCGTTCTTCCAGAATGCCGACGTCACGGCACTGCGCCCAGAAGACGACAAGCGTCGCCGCGCATCACGCCCAGGCTTCGATCATCTCGTGCTGCGCAAAGGAAAAAAGCTGGAAGCCATTCAGAAAACGGTGGCCAAGCGCGCGCAATTGCTTGCGACCAAAGACGCTGTCATCCACAAGGCAGCGTAACGCTGCAGACGACGGCGCGACCCTTTCGATAGCACTCCCCTGTATTCAACGAATATCGCAGTTGAAGTGGCTCGCGAAGGGGATCGCCTAGGCAACCGTCCTGGCGCAATGGTTGTTCGAGCCAGCCCACGAGTCAGTCCCCATTGCCTTTAGTGCGTTCAGCGATCAAGACTTGGCGTTTGCCTGACGAAGAATGCGGTACCCATAAACGAAAGCTCTTCTAACACAACCGAGGCATCACGATGGCTCAATACACTACCAGTACCATTTACTCCGCAACGCCACAGCAAAGCGATCCGAATGTCTTGATCATAGACGGAGGGAGTCCCTCACTTCCGTACACCATCACCAATAACGATCCGTCATCTACCCAATTTTCGGTCGGTGAAGAGCTTCTTTTCACTAGAGAAGGATATTCAAATACGGGAATCTATCTCGGTCGCACCCCGACAGGTATTATTGCGGAGGTCGGCGGGGACGCGTATTACCTCGGTTCCAGCGTGTACTCATACGGCGACGTCATTACGATGGCTGCAGAGCCGTTCCCTGTTTGCTTTGTCAAAGGCACCCTGATTAAAACATCGAGAGGCCCGGTGGCAATTGAATGCCTCGTTTCTGGCGATACGGTCTTAGGCAGCACAGGATGGCGCGAAGTGAAGTGGCTGGGATACCGCCAATATGGTCCAGCATCCTTTATCAGCAAAGAAAGTGCAGCTCGCATCGCACCCGTTCGAATTCGTGCTCACGCCTTTGCCGACAACATGCCAGATAGAGATCTGCTGACCTCTCCCTGGCATCACCTGCTCGTCGATGGAAAGCTGGTACGCGCTCACGATCTGATCAATGGCGATACTGTTATTCAGGAAACCCATGTTTCCGAGGTGGCTTACTATCATGTCGAGCTAGATCAGTTCGACGTGATCATGGCGCATGGGGTGTACTCTGAGTCGTGGGCTGATGGCGGCAACCGCTCGTTCTTCCAGAATGCCGACGTCACTGCACTGCGCCCAGAAGACGGCAAGCGTCGTCGCGCATCACGCCCAGGCTTCGACCATCTCGTGCTGCGCGAAGGCAAGAAGCTGGAAGCCATTCAGAAGAGGGTGACACAGCGTGCGCAATCGCTCACCACTCAGGAAACGGCAATCGCAAAAGCGGCATAGACCGTAAACGGCGGCGGGCCGTCCAGCCTGTCCGCCCATCCATTCATATTCTCCGACCTTTCACAAAAGCTTCAAGCTTTGCCATGGGCGCTATACGATAAGCTTAGATCACCCCGAAAAAATGTTTGATCGACAGGAAATCGAGATGAGCTCACGAAAGGTTATAGCGAGGAAAGCCCAACGCAATGCCGCACCGCAGGCACAAGCGGCAACGCCATTCCAAGCGGGCTGGAATGAGGACAATATTCCAGACCTGCCGCATATGACCCCACAAGGCTTGGCTTTGCTTGAGCTTGAGTTGGAGCGCAGCCGGATTTATCTCGAATACGGTTCAGGCGGAAGTTCCATTCTGGCTGTCCGCAAAGGCGTGCGCAAGATCTACTCCGTTGACTCTGACGCCGGCTTCCTGAAGGCTGTGCACGCCAAGATAAAAACGATGGGTGCACGCCGTGGCTCCTATGTGCCTCTGTTCGCGGACATCGGGCCGACAAAAGCGTGGGGTCGGCCGGCGGATGAATCGAAAGCGACACTCTGGCCGCAATACATTAGTGCACCATGGGACGCCATGAGGAAAAAGGGCCACCAGCCTGATCTTGTGCTGATCGATGGCCGTTTCCGGGTAGCCAGCTTCCTGATGACAGCCATGCTGGCCAGCCCCGGATGCGTCATCCTCTTCGACGATTACTTCGATCGTCCCTACTATCACGTCATCGAGCGCCATTTCCAACCGGTGGAAAAGGCCGGACGTCTGGCGAAATTCGTCATCAACACCTTCGATCGCCCCGATCTTGCACTGATCGATTTAATGGCCTATTGCACGACATATGACTAGGTCAAACGGCCTGGGACGGGCGATGAACAGCGCCATACGCCGACCAAGCGCACCACTGCCGTCGAATCCGTAACGGTTGGCGCTGGCGAGAACCCGGAAACGCATTCCAATCCGGCCACGACCAAGCGGGTTTACGACCGCCGCCCAGTGGTGAATATCCAGTGCAGCGGATAGGCGTGTCACCAGTTCGCTATCATGTCACCAACGCGCCATAAAAAAAGCGCCGAGACGTTTGTCTAGGCGCTTGATTTACCTGCAAGTTAATGGGGTGGCTGATGGGGCTCGAACCCACGACAACTGGAATCACAATCCAGGGCTCTACCAACTGAGCTACAGCCACCGCTGACCTGCGAAGAAGCGAGATAATAGCATAAAAATGCGGCCTGCAAGCAAGGCTGCACGGCCCCATGTTCAAGGAACCGCATGCAAGATCTGAAAGAGCTCTGGATCAACTATTGGCCACACCTTTTTTTTGTGGTGAGCGTAGTTGCCAGCACTGCTGCGGCCATTCACGCCGCCATGACCAAGCATGACGTACGCGCCGCGATCGGCTGGGTGGGCATCATCCTGTTTTCACCGCTGTTCGGGGCCGTGTTCTACCTCGTGGCTGGCATCAATCGCATCCGTCCGACGCGTCGAATCCTGGTGCGTGAGGGCAATCTGCTGCACGAGGCGCGCGGCCAGCAGGCAGACCGCATCGACGTGGTCTCGCACAGCGCCCCGCAGTTTGCCTCGCTGCAGACGCTGGGCGACCGCGTGGGGGGCTTCAATGTGACGGGCGGCAACCAGGTGACCCTGCTCGACGGAGGGGCCGAGACCTACGCTGCAATGCTGGAGGCTATCAACGAGGCTCAACGCTCGATCGCACTGCAAAGCTACATTTTTGATAATGATCCCGTCGGGCGCAAGATTGCCTCCGCCTTGATCGAAGCGCAGCACCGCGGCGTTGCGGTACGGGTGTTGATCGATGCGGTGGGCGCCAACTATTCATTGCCGCCGATTGTTTCGATGCTGCATCGGGCGGGCGTTCCGACGGCGCGGTTCAACGCGTCGCCCTGGCTGTTCTGGCGCATGCCCTATGCGAACCTGCGCAGTCACCGCAAAGTGCTGGTGGTCGATGGACGCATTGGCTTCACCGGTGGCATGAACATCCGGGTGGGCTTCGTGCAGACGCACAAGCCGCCCAGCCGCGATACGCATTTTCGTTTCGAAGGGCCGGTGGTACAGCAGTTGATGGCCGTGTTTGCCCACGACTGGGATTTCACGACCAGAGAATCGCTGGCGGACGCGACCTGGTTCGAGCCCCATTTGAACCATACGCCTGGCGATACGCCGGTGCGATGCATCCTGACCGGGCCGGATCGCTATATCGGCAGCACGCACAAGATGCTGCTGGGTGCGCTGGCGGTGGCCCAGCATCATGTGCGGATTCAATCGCCCTATTTCCTGCCCGACCAGCCGCTCATCGGCGCGCTGGCCACTGCGGCACGGCGGGGAGTGCGGGTCGATATCGTGGTGCCGGGCAAGAACAATCTGCGGATGGTCGACTATGCGATGACGGCCCAGCTCGATCAGATCATTCGCACGGGCTGTCGGGTGTGGCGTGCGCGGGGCACGTTCGATCATTCGAAGTTGATGACGGTGGACAACGCCTGGTCGTATATCGGGTCTTCGAACCTGGACCCTCGCAGCCTGCGTCTGAACTTCGAGCTGGATTCCGAGATCTATGATCGCGCAATGGCGCAGGCGCTCAGTGCCCGCATGGACA
Source organism: Pseudomonadota bacterium (assembly GCA_023427945.1). Taxonomy (GTDB): domain Bacteria; phylum Pseudomonadota; class Gammaproteobacteria; order Burkholderiales; family Burkholderiaceae_B; genus Schauerella. The sequence goes on from JAEYZR010000066.1 coordinate 5,548, forward strand.
AGGCGATCAACGAAGGTACCCGCGTCACGCTGCGCTCGCTCTACAAGTTGCCGTTCATCAAACGGCTGCGCAACAAACTGATCTGGCTGGCCTCGCCCTACCTGTAGCAGCATGCCCCGGTCTGCGGCCAGGCCTGCTGCTCAGAACGTGTACTGTGCGCTCATGCCGGCATACCAACCGCGCCCCGGGGCAGGTTCGTAATAGCGCCCGTTGCCGTCGCCCACGATGACCGAGCCTATGTATTTCTTGTCGAGCACGTTTTCCAGTCGAACGAGTTGTTCGAAGCGCCAGTCGCCGTAGTCCTGCGTGAAACGGGCGCGCAGGTTGAAGACGGCGTATCCGGGCGCAGCGCGCGCGTCGTTGCCGTCGTTGACTTCCACCTTGCTGCGGTAGATGCCTTCGACCGCAGTCGTCATCCAGGGCCAGGGGGTGTAGGCAAGTTCACCGTAGAGGGTGGTCGCCGGAACACCCGGCAGGCGGTTGCCGCGTTCGATGTCACTGGAAGCAGAAGACACAGAGGCGTCGTAGACGGCACGCAGGTGCGAGACAGCCAGATTGGCCGTGACCTGGCGCGAGAGCTCGCTCTCCACGCCCAGTTCGATTCCACGCCTGAGGGTGCGTGCGGCGTTCTGATAGGTCGAACGCCCTCCGGCGTTGGACTGCACGACGATTTCGTCTTTGGTGCGGACCTGATAGACGGCCAGGTTGACGCGCGTGTCGGCCGCCACACGCGCCTTGATGCCTGCTTCGACCTGTTGACTGCGCGAAGCGCGCAGGCCGGTGTTGAATCCCGCGCCCTGCCCGGAATAGGCGAGTTCACCTTGCGTGGGTGTTTCGAAGCCCGTCCCGGCACTGGCATACACGTGGAGCGCGGGATTGATGGCATACATCACGCCCAATGCGGGCGTGAGGCGCGAGTAGCGGTCCGAGCCACTGTCATCGCCGTTGGACAGATACCGATCGTCCACCTCGATCTTGACGGTGTTGTAGCGCAACCCGGCCTGCAGGGTCCACTTGTCCAAAGTCCAGTTCGCCTGCACGTAAGGGTCCAGGCTGGTGGCCGTGTTGAT
>JAEYZR010000103.1 GCA_023427945.1 Pseudomonadota bacterium
CCGCAGCACAGCAGAATGACTTAACTCAATGCCCAACGGAGCGCCCAAAACGCCAACATACCGCCGACGATTACCATCACGGAGCTGCGTGTTTTAACAAAAACCAGGATGGCCACGATACCCGCCAGCAACCGGTAATCGAAGTAAGGCCCCCGCTCCAGCGACCAAGGCAGCATTTCGGGTACCAGGATGGCCGTGAGCGCAGCGGCCGGCGCATAGCGCAGCGCGCGCCGCACATTGTCGGACAACGGGATGTAGTGACCAAACAACATATAGCCCGCACGGCAGATGAGGCTGCACAGGAACAGCAGCGCGATGGCCCACCCTACGTACTCTTGCGTACTCATCGCTTGGGCCTTTTGTCAGCGGCCTTCTCGGCCAGCATGCCGGCCGTCACGCCAACGAACACGGCAGCGGCCAACCCCAGGCGCAGGGGCAGAAGCTGGCCGACCCATGCCACGGCACCGGCACAGATGACGGCAATGGCCATAGGCCGCGTCTTGACCAGTGGAATCGTGATGGCGAGCAGCGCAAGCACGGCGGCATATTCGAGCGCCCACTCCGTGGGCACGCTGGAGCCCAGGAATATTCCCAGAATGGATGATGACTGCCAGGCCAACCAGCCCGGCACGATGCAGCCCATGAAAAACCAGAGTTGCTGGCGTGTGCCGCGCACGCGGGCATCGCCGTATCGTGGCACGAACAGCACGAACGCCATATCGGTCGTGAAAAAGCCAAGTGCCAGGCGGCGTGGCCAGGACAGGTGCCGGAAGAACGGATGCAGGGCGGCACCAAAAATGATGAAGCGCACGTTCACGATACAGCCGGCAGCAAAGATCAGCCACAGGGGCGCGCCGGTGGCGATGAGAGGCAGGGAGGTGAGCTGTGCCGACCCGGCATACACCAGCAGGGTCATGGCCGTGGCCATTGACTCGGTCAAACCGCTTTTGACCATTGCCACGCCCGTGACCAGGCCCCACGTGAAGGTCGCAACAAGCGCGGAGCGCATGGAGACCAGACCTTCGAGGAAAGCCGCGCGGCGCTCGGCGTCAAGCGCCGCTTGCAGATCCTGATCGGAACGAGAGGACGAAGACAAGCAGAAACCCAGAAAAGACACCCCTCGCACAGGGGGTTCGAAAGCTGCTGCGGCCGCGTGGTGCAGACGCGGCGATTTCACAGGCAGCAAGCCGCCATTGTAACCCGCTGCTTGATACAATGCCGTGAGTCAGGCGACATCCCTGCGCCGAATTTTTACCCGAATTTTTTGTACCAGGATTCCCATGACCGCTGCTGCCAAACCGCAAGAGAAGATCGAAGTCGCCCCGCAGGACCTGCCGATCTACTGTCCCGGCCCGCATGCTCCCCAATGGAGCATGCATCCCCGCGTTTTCCTGGACGTGGCGCACACGGGCAACGCTAAGTGCCCGTATTGCGGTGCCGAATACAACCTGAAGGGCGGAGCCCTCGCGCATGGGCACTGACCTGTCGGACAATCGGCCCTTCGCCACCCCCGACGAGGCCGAACAGGCGTTCTATGACGCCCTCAAGCACGCCGATGCATTGCGCATGATGCAGGTCTGGGCCGATGACGAAGACATCGCATGCATCCACCCCGGCGGGATGCGCGCCCACGGCCATCGGGCTGTGCGCGAGTCCTGGCAGACGGTGCTGGCGAACGGACCGCTGGTCATACGCCCAACCCGCAAGGTCGTCCTGCCCAGCCTATCCACGGTAGTGCATGTCCTGCTCGAGCAGGTCACCGTCGATACGCCGGATGGTCCCCGACTGACCGTGTGTTACGCCACGAACGTGTATCACAAGGGACGCTCGGGCTGGCACATGGTGCTTCATCACGCCAGCGTCGCGCCAAATGAAGCCGTCTCGCTGGACCACGATATGCCCGATATTCTCCACTAGCCATCGCTGCACTGGCTTATGCAGACAGAGCAACACGCTACCTTTGGACCGTCCTGGAACTTCCCTTGGCCTCTGCCCGCTTAGACATTTCTCCCTGCCCGGTTCCTTCCTGGTTGCCAGAAGGGCACAGCCAGACGATCTGGGCTGCATTTTTCGCGCACCACCATCGAATTTCGTTCGTGCGCGAGCGAGTGGAAATTCCGGACAACGATTTCATCGACATCGACTGGACCGGGCCGGGCCTGTTTCCCCACAAGAATGCAGAGGGCAAACCCGTGCACGCGGGAGAGCAGATCGCCGATGGGCATACGGCCGCAGCACGCTGGATGAGATCGGGTGACTGGCAGGCGATTCCCCAGACGCCCGACACGCCCGCGCTGGTTCTGTTCCACGGGCTCGAAGGCGGCAGCAAGAGCCGGTATGCGCAATCCATCGCGCATTACTTCCGGGCTCGCGGCTGGATCGTGGCGGTCGCCCACTTCCGGGGCTGCTCCGGATCGCCCAATCGTCTGGCACGAGCCTACTTCTCGGGCGACTCCGAAGAGGTCCATTTCATCCTGAACACAGTACGCCAGCGTGTCCCTCACGCCCGTTGGCATGCGGCCGGTGTCTCACTGGGGGGCAATGCCCTGCTCAAGTACCTGGGTGAACAGGGCGCGGCCTGCGACTGGCTGGCAGCGGTGGCCGGCATCTCGGTGCCGCTGGACCTGGTGGCTGGCGGCAATCGCCTGTCCCGGGGCGCGTTCAACCGCTACGTCTACAGCGCCCATTTTCTGCGCACGATGAAGCACAAGGTGCTGGAAAAGGCGCGCCGCTTTCCGGGCGCCATCGACGTCATGCGAATCTCGCAGGCCCGTGATCTGCGTGATTTCGACGACGCCTATACCGCGCCCATGCATGGTTTCAAGAATGCTCTGGACTACTGGACGCGCGCATCGAGCCGCCAGTTTCTGGGCGGCATCAAGACGCCCACGCTGATTCTCAATGCACAGAACGACCCGTTCATGCCTGCCAGTGCCTTGCCTGGCGTGGCCGAGTGTTCGGAGCACGTGCTGCTGCATCAGCCTGCAGAAGGCGGCCACGCCGGCTTCCCCTCAGGCGAGTTCCCGGGCCACCTGGGCTGGTTGCCGCAACGGCTGGCACGTTTCTTCGAAGTCCGCCTTTAAGCACCCAGATGGCGTGCCCGGTGGCGCGTACCGTCGGGCACACTGTCGTGCGCCATCAGACGTCGACAGACGTGCCCCTCATTTCTTGAAGCGCTCCAGCAGTTGCCGTTGGGCTTCGATACGGTCACGAATTTCGCGCACCTGTACATCGATCTGCGATTGCTCGTAGAAGTCATTGCTCATGTTACGAGCTTGCTGCAACTGTGATTCCGCTGCGGGCAGCGCACCGATCGAAGCGTAATAACGCGCCATGT
>JAEYZR010000115.1 GCA_023427945.1 Pseudomonadota bacterium
GCGATGGAGACGTGGCGGCGCTCTGGGTAATGCGCAATGCTCCATTCGTCGGCAGGCAGATCCAGCGCTTTGTAGAGGGCGCTCTGCGTGGACAGCGCGCTCCCCACGCGCAAGTTGACGATCAGTAGCTTGCGCCGCTGGGCGGCGCTGGTGCCGCGCGTGAGAATCGTCACCCCGTCCTTGTTTTTCTCTCCAAGGTTGACGGTGCCCGAGCACGTGTCGGCCAGCCTTTGCACACTTTCCTGGACCGACTCGTTCACGCCCATGCTCTCCAGCGCGGTGAAGCCCAGTTCGAGCATCTGCGGGCCCAGAGACCACAGTGAGGCTTCTTTCCGGACATAGCCCTCGCGTTCCAGCGTATTCAAGAATCGCAGCACGGTGGAGTGGGGCAGCTCGACGTGTTTCGAGAGTTCCGACAGCGTCTGACGAGGCTGCCGACTGAAGGCGCGCAGCAAGGATAGACAGCGCTGGACTGACCTGTTATCGTTCATTTAATCACCTAATGAACATCATGTTCATCTAGTGAACATTCTAGCACACGTGGCCGGTTTTCAACAGCTCTCGGCTGCCGTTTACTAACCTGGGAATGCGCATGAGTTATCGAGTCGGGGTGGATATAGGCGGATCGTTTACCGATTTCGCGGTATTCGATGAAAGCAACAAGACCATCAAGAGCCTGAAAGTGTTTTCCAGGCCCGATCAACCCGGTGCTGAAGTCATGGCCGGCATTCGGATGCTCGGTGAGCGCTACGACATCCAGCCCGAAGACATCAGCTACTTCACGCACGGCACCACAGTAGGGATCAACACCGTCATCCAGCGCAAGGGCCTGAAGCTTGCGCTGTTCACGACCGAGAACTTCAGCGATGTCCTGGAAGTCGGGCGCCTGAAGACCGTGGACATGTACAGCCTGCTGTCGCGCCGGCCCACGCCATTGGTCAAGCGCAACCTGGTTTACGGCATTGCCGAGCGCATGGGGCCGGATGGCAACGTGCGCAAGCCTCTGGACGAGCGCAGTGCAGTACAGGCCATCGAGCAGGCGGTCGCCGCCAATGCCGAGGGCATCGTGATCTCACTGCTGCACTCCTATCGCAATCCCGAACACGAATTGCGCATCAAGGCCCTGGTGCAGGAACTGGCGCCCGACCTGCCGGTCACGTGTTCAAGTGAAACCTGGCCCATCATCCGTGAATACGAGAGAACCATCACCGCCGTGATCGGAGGTTATGTGCAGCCGCGTGTCGCCCATTACCTGGGCGCCCTGCAGGCGGCGCTCAAGGATGCGGGCGTTCACCCGCAACCGCGTCTGACCAAGTCCAACGGTGGCGTGATGACCGCCGAGCAGGGCAAGCGCGACTGCGTGCAGATGATTCTCTCTGGCACGGCCGCAGGCGTGATCGGGGCCAGCCACGTGGCTGCGACCTGCGGGCTGCCCAGGTGCCTGAGTCTGGACATCGGCGGCACCAGCGCAGACATTGCCGTCATCGTCGATGGCAAGCCGCAGTACGGCAACGGCGAGTTGATTGGCGATTTCCAGATCTATATTCCGTCCATCTCGGTCTCCTCGGTAGGAGAGGGCGGTGGGTCGATCGCATGGATCGATCCCCAGGGCATTCTGAAGGTGGGTCCCGAAAGCGCGGGTTCGTCGCCCGGCCCCGCCTGCTATGGCCGGGGCGGAACTCGTGCCACCATTACGGATGCCTTCGTGGCCTGCGGACTGGTCGGGCACTCCGACCTGGGATACAAGGCCGTCTCTGTCGACGTACAGGCCTCGCGCCAGGCCGTCGACGTTCTGGCACAGGGGCTTTCGCGCAGCCTGGAGGAAACTGCACAAGGCATTATCGACATTGCCATCTCCGGCATGTTCGCCGAAGTCAGCGGCATGGTCTCGCGCTACGGCATCGATTTGCGTGAGTTCGCCATACTGGCCTTTGGTGGCGCAGGCCCCATGATGGGTTGCTATCTGGCCCGCGAACTGGGTGTGAAAGAGCTGGTCGTGCCGCCTGCACCAGGCACGCTGAGCGCACTGGGCGGGCTGATTGCCGACCTCAAGAGCGATTTCCTGAAAACGGTCTACCTCGATCTGAACGCGGGTAGTGTGGGGGCCATGAGCGACGAATTTGCGGTCTTGCTCGAACGCGCCCAGGCGTGGCTGGCCCAGGAGCAGGGCGAAGGCGGCACGTTTTCGGTCAGCTATTCGGCCGACATGCGCTACCGGGGTCAGTCCTACGAACTGGATACGCCGATCCAACAGGAAGACATCGCTGCGGGCAACGTGCAGGCGATTGCCCAGGCCTACCACGATGCCCATCGCCGCATCTATGGGCATGCCGACGAGCAGGCGCCCATACAGGTCATCAGTCTGCGACTGGTGATCGCAGCCGACAGCGACAAACCGCAATTCACACGCCAGGACCTGGTATCGGGTCAGGCGCAACCGCAGCGTCAGGTCCAGGTCTGGATGGATGGCGCCTTGCGCGAGGTCGACCTGTACCAGCGTGCATCCCTGTTGTGTGGCCAGCATCTGGCAGGCCCTGCCATTGTGGCTCAGGACGACTGCACCACCGTCATCCTGCCGGACTACGTCTGCCAGGTCGACGAATATGCCAACTTGCGCATCAGCCGCGGAGAGTAATGTGAGCATCGACAATATCCGACTTCAGGTTCTGGCCAATCACTGCACGGCAGCCGCACAAAGCATGGGCTACACCCTGATGCGCACGGCCTACTCGACCTTCGTGAAAGAAACCGAAGACTTTTCGGCTCAGTTGATGACGCCCGCAGGCCAGACATTCGCCTCGCCCCAGACCTTCGGCGCGACCTGGTATACCGGCCTGGATTACGGTCCCGTGATCCGCATGTTCGATGACTACCGCGAGGGCGACGTCTATCTGACGAACGACCCGTACAGTGGCTTCGTGGCGACGCACACGCCCGACATGAACCTCTGGAAACCGG
>JAEYZR010000126.1 GCA_023427945.1 Pseudomonadota bacterium
ATGGCGCGGGCGATGGCCACGCGCTGACGCTGTCCGCCCGACATCTCGTGGGGAAAACGGTCGGCATACCCGTCACCCAGCCCCACTTCGTCCAACACTTCGGCGACCCTTTGACGGCGCTGCGCCGAGGACAGCGTTTTCACATGGCGCAGTCCCTCGCCCACCAACTGACCCACGGTCATCCGGGGGTCGAGCGACGAATAGGGATCCTGGAAGACCATCTGGCAGTTCAGACGGTAGTCTCGCCAACTCTGGCTGGAACGATCGATGGACTGGCCTGCGAAGCGGATATCGCCTGAGGTCGGTTTCAACAATCCGGCGATCGCGCGCCCCAAGGTCGTCTTGCCGGATCCCGAGCCTCCCACCACGGCCAGCACCTCGCCAGGCCGAACACTCAGACTGATCCCCTTCAAGGCGCGCTTGGCCTGCCCGCGTGCGAAAAGACCGCTTTTTCCCGGATATTCGATCACCAGATTGTCGACCTGCACGATGGGTTCGCGCTCGGGTAGGGAACGCGCCTCGGTCCGAAACGGAATGGCCGCCAGAAGTTTGCGAGTGTAGGGGTGTGCGGGCTGCGCCAGCAGGTCCTGCGTCAGCCCTTCCTCAACGATCCTGCCATGCTGCATCACGATGATGCGCTCGGTGTAGCGCGCCACCATGGGCAGATCATGGCTGATCATCAACACAGCCGTGTTGTGCTCTTTGATCAGTGCCGCCATGAGTTCCAGCACATCACGCTGAACCACGGCATCCAGGGCGGTGGTGGGTTCGTCGGCAATGAGCAGCGCGGGTTCGAGCAACATGGTCGCTGCCAGCATGATGCGTTGCCGCATTCCTCCGGAAAACTCATGCGGCCAGGCATCAATCGCATGTGCCGTATCGGTGATGCCTACCCTTTCGAGCATGGCGACGATGCGTTCGCGCCGCTGCCGTGCGCTCATCGAGCGCCGATGCAGCGCCAGACCTTCATCCAGCTGGCGACCGATCTTCATCGAAGGATTCAGCGAAGTCATGGGTTCCTGGAACACCATGCCGATGCGCGCGCCACGCAAGGCACGCAGTTCGGCGGATGTCGCGGTCGTGACGTCCACGCCCTCGAACATGATCTTCCCTTGCGAGCGCACCAGTGGTGGTGGCGTGAGCCCGATGATCGCCCGTGCAACCTGGGTTTTCCCGCTGCCCGACTCTCCTACGATGCCCACCATTTCGCCAGGGCGAATGGTGAACGAAGCGTCGGACACGATCTCGCGGCCTTGCTCGCCAACCGTCAACGACAGGTTGGCCACCTCTACTAGATGTTCGCTCATTTCGTACCTCGCATGCGCGGATCGAGACGATCCCGGATGGTGTCGCCTAACAGGTTGATTCCCAACAGCGTGAGCGCGATGCAGACACCGGGAAAAATGGACAGCCAGGGAGCAGAAGCAATGTAGGGTCTTGCTGAAGCCAGCATATTGCCCCAGGTGGGCGCAGGTGGCGGTACACCCAGGCCGAGGAAGGACAAGGCACTTTCGGCCAGAATGACCCAACCGAACATCGACGTGGCAAGCACGATGATAGGCGCCAGACAATTCGGCAGTACATGGCGGAACATGGTGTAGAGCTCGGAATTGCCCAGTACTCGTGAAGACTCGATGAACTCTTTTTCGCGCAGCGAGAGCACGGTGCCCCGCACAATGCGTGTGACCGAGGGCACGTAGGCCAGACCCAGCGCAAACACAATGCCGTACTTGTTGGCGCCGAACACCGCCAACAGGCCCAGCGCCAGCAGCAGGCCGGGAAACGCCAGCAGCGCATTGTTGAAGGCCATGATGATGCGATCGACCCAGCCACGCACGAAGCCTGTCAGCACGCCGATCAAGGTTCCAACGACAACGGCGAAGGTCACCGTCAGAATACTGATGAACACGCTGGTGGAGGCCGCCGCCATCAAGCGCGACAGCTCGTCTCGGCCGAACTCGTCGGCACCGAGCCAGAACGCTGCGCTGGGTGGAGCCAGCCTGGCGGAAAAATTGATCTGCAAGGGGCTGATCGGTGTCCAGAACGCCCCCACCAGCGCGACGATGAGCAGACACCCGACAATCAATATGCCTAAAGCGGCATTCAGAGGAATTCGTTTCTTCATTCTGCAGTCACTCTAGGGTCGAAGATCGGATAGCACAGGTCAATCACAAGATTCACCAGCACGTAGACAGTTGCCACGAACAACAGGCAGCCCTGAATCACCGGATAGTCACGGGCGAAAATCGCGTCAACCAGCAGACGGCCCAGACCGGGTATGGTGAATACCGTTTCAACCACTGCGATACCGCCGAGGAGATTGCCCATGACCAGACCGATCAAGGTCCAAGTCGACCCGAAGGAGTTCTTGAAAGCGTGATGCAGCAACACCGCGGGCTCGGACAATCCCTTGGCCCTGGCATGCGTGATGTAGTCCAGCCGCAGGATTTCGAGCGCCGAGGCGCGCGCCATGCGGATGAGGACACCGATCTCGTGAATGAACAAAGTCAGTATCGGCATGACGAGATACAGCAGGCCGTTCTTCCAATCCTGAGAAACGGAGACATAGCCCACGACAGGCAGCCACTCCAGCTTCAGCCCGAAGAACATCAACAGCAACAGACCCAGCCAGAATGTCGGGATGGACACCAGCAGCGTCGCCGTCCCCACAAGCAGCAGATCAGGTGTCTGGTTCTGCTTCCACGCGGCGATCAAGCCGGCAGGAACGGCCACCAGCGTAGCGAGGAGCACGGCGACCAGCACGATCTGTGCGCTCACGGTGAAGCGCTCCCAGACCAGGCCGAGCACCGGCATACCCATGTTGATGGAGAACCCCAAGTCCCCCTGAAGCACGTTACCAAACCAGATGAAAAACTGTTCCCACACGCTGCGATCGAGCCCCAGGCGGGCGCGCAGGTCTGCCAGGCTGACCGGATCAGCCAGGTCGCCAAGCAGCAGTTGTGCGGGATCGCCAGGGATCAGTCGAATCAGCACGAACACTGAGACCGCAACGATCAACAGCGTTGGAATTGCCATCGCAATCCGGGACAGGGCAAACCGTAGCATGAGGTCGTCCTTTCAACGATCAATAATCAAAGGTCGTTCGATGGCCAACGGCGGCGCATGACCTCGACAAAAAAGTCCTGCACAGGCTGCACGCAGGCCTGGCCGTTGTGAGGTACGTTGTCCAACACGTCCATGTGAACTTTCACGCCCGCACGTTCGAAACTGCGTCGCAAGGTGTCCAGGCGTTCCGGTCGCGTGGCACCCGCATCGTTGGCGCCCGGCATGAAGAACTTGCCGCCCTCCCGGTGCGTGATCTCCCAGGTCTCGATGTCAGCCTTGCCCACGATCATGTGCACCGGCAATGCCCGCAACGCATCCATGTCGAGCGAAATGCCGAAGCGCTCGGTCATGCCTCTCAGGCCGATCCACCAATCCTTTTCGGTATCGAGCAACGTGATGGAACCCGGCGCGCCGATAGAGACGGCCCACAGTTTCCTGGGATGCAGATAAGCGAAGCGGTTGGCGAACTGCCCACCGCCTGAATAGCCGAACAAGGCAAACTGGCTGAAATCGCATTTGAACTTCTCGCCGACCTCCTCGACCATGTCGAGCAACACATCGTCATAGCGGATGTCGCCTTCGATGATCTGCTTGAACCCGTCGCGATTGCCATCGCCCAGCACCCCCACCGGAAACAAAGGGCAGAGCACGATGCAGTTGTTCCAGCGTGCGAACTCGGCAAACTTGTCGCGGTATTCGGTGAAGGCACGGCCGGTGCCGTGCATGATCACGACCAGCTGGGTCGGACGGCTGGATGGAAAACGCTGTTCAGGCGCGTAGGTGCAGTAAGAAAAACGCGGATCCTTGCGCGAGGCGAAGATCGTGCTGTTTCCCATGTCGTAAATGCTGCGTGCACGTTGTGCACCGAAGCGCTCGTCTGCAGGTTCGGGATTGGCCGCCATTCGATTTCCTTTTTACCAAAATTGGCGCCAATATTAGTTCCATTTTGACCGGGCACGCAATTCGGGTAATTACCCACGCGACAATCCCAGGCCGCTCATCCCTGCTACGCCACCGCCCGAGCCTTGTTGCTCACGCGGAGCAGGGTCATCCCACTCGCTCTTTTGAAGGACAAGGCACGCAAACTGACGGCCCTGGGCTAGCATGTCGACGGTGCAGCGAAATTCTTGCGGCACGAAAGACTGCCCACGTTGCGCAAGCGCTTAAAAATGCGGCCTTCTGGCCAAGTACAGCCAGCCTGCGGGTGTTCCCCGTCATCAACGCCAAGCCAAGCGATAACCAGCCATGATGCTTACAGATATGATTGCCGTTCTCTTCGGAGCCGCTCTCGGCGGATCATTCGTTGTATTAGTCCTGAGTATGCTGATCGAGATCACGATCCTGCGATGGATCATCAAAAACCCGATGCTCAGGTATGTCGCAAGTGCCGGGTTCATATGGCTGGGAATCATGGCTGCGGCCTATTCGGCCCGCCATTCTGCGACGGCACTGGATGCACAGACGCTCATTGGAGTCACGATCGGTGCCGTTCTCGTCCCGATCATGCGTACCAGGCTGCACAGGCGGAAAGAGCGCAAGGCACTCCAGCGCCTCAGCGTAGCAAAGCCTTCATGAGCATCGTTGTCTTTATCGGCATGAAGGCTGGCACGTGGGCCTGCCTGAGCAAGGCCACGTGACCATCAGGTATCGCGGAATGCTGTCCTAGTTCAGGTCTGCATCCCGCTACAAGCCATCGCGCTCAAGACCCGATCAGCGGACCATCGTCGTAGCCTGGCCACTCTTCATCCGGGATATCGGAAATCCCGCCATTTTCGACGCCATCGATACCGTACTTGGTGACGTAGTCTTCCAGCACGTCAGCGAACTTGCCGACTCGCTTCTCCTGCTGGACTTCCTTGACGATACTGGGTACGAGGAAAGCCACTGCACCTACGCCTGCGGCAACCCAGCCCAGCGCCCCGGCAGCCACGCCCAGGCGCGACAGGATGACCTCGCCTGCTCCCAGCAACGTGGCCGCCCCCTCCACGCCGCCCGCAAGGCCGGCCATGATGCCGACAGAACCGGCCGTGATGCTCATGCCGCCAGAGAGCTTGTCGCCCGCCCGCAGTGACTGCACGCCATCGAAGATCGAATAGGCGCCCATGGCGGCACCTGCGGCGCCCCCGGGGATTTTCACGGCGTTCTCGAACTTCTTGGCAACTTCTTTGAAGCCGTTCTGTACGTTGATGGCCGACTCGAGGTTCATTCGTTGAATACGGCCATAGGCCGTATCGCCAGGATGACGGTCGGCAATGGCACGCAACTTCGATGAAGAGTCCTTCAAATAAGCCTGGTAGGCCTTAGAGCCGCCTTCCATCAAGATCGTGGCCGTCTGGATGGACCCGGTCGTCAGATCGACCACCTGCTTTTCGTTCAGCTTGCCGCCGCTGTCGACGCCCTTGGCAATCGTCAGGCCAGCGAGCAACAGACCGCTCACGCCGTGCTGCGTACCCTTGTCGTAAGTGCCTTTGAAGACGTTCTTCCAGATGGCCCCGTTGGAATCCATGACGCCCAGCTTATCGAGCGTCTTGGTGCCGTTACGCAGCTGATCCCAGACCCCGCGCAAGCCAACCAGCACTTGTTGCTGAGTCGTGACCGTTCCATCCTGATTCAAGAGGAAATGCGGGTTCTCTTCGCGAACCTTGTCGATCAACTCCTCTACTTTTTTCTCATCCAGCTCATCCGTTCCATCAACACCGAAGACGCTCTTCAGGTCATCGAAGCTTGCCCCATTGAAGATGTTGTCCTGGGTGATATCGGAATAGTTCTTGTTCAACTCCGTGTCGAACTTCTCGGTGAACGTGGGGTCCAGCGACGCGTTGTAGAGTGCGACTTCCATGCTGTAGACACTGGAAGCCTTATCAAAGTCGTTGTCCTTCAACAGTGACTTCAGGCGATCACCCGATACGAGCGAATCCTTGTAGTAGTCCTGCAATTCCTGATTGTGTGAGGACGACTTGACTGCATCCTGCAAATCGGTAGGACTGTCTATTCCCAGCGCCTTCTGATAGGACTGTACCGACGAAGAGAATTCGGCAAGAATCGAAGTCGGCGTCTCGCCTTCCTTGTCCCGCTTGGTCCACAGATCATTGAGCGCATCGCCCGACTTGATCTCGTCCTTGTAGGTCTTTTCAACCGATTTTTTCAGTCCCTCGTGATCCTTCATCAGGTTCTCGAGCTGCTCGGTCCCCTGCTTGCCCATGAATTCGGCCACGTCCGGATCATTCTGCAGAAGCAGGATCTGTTCGTTCATGTCCTTGAGGACTTTCTCTGGATCCGGATGGGTTCGGGTCGCATTGGCAATCGTGACCTTGGACTTGTCGTCCTTCCACATGCCTGCTTCGCCACCCTTGATGATCAACTGCTGGCCAACGACCAGTTCCTGCAGCACTGCGGCTTTCTGTTCCGCGGAATAGTTCTGCGGATTCTCAAGGACATCCTTGCCCAAGGAACTCGTATCGACATCGGCCAAGGCATTTCTCGTCGCGACGCCTTTCAGAAAATCCATCGACGAAACCGCGTCGGTCGGCGCCGAGTCCTTGAACCAGGCGTTCAGATCGTTTCTGCCGACATCGCCGTCTGGCGCCTTCGCCAAGGCATTATTAGCGGTATCCAGCACGTCGAATGCCCCCGGCTGCGACCAGAACTCCAGCGCTTCTCTGACTTCATCACTCAAGTGCGTGTTGTCTTGCGCATATTTTTTTACGGCCTCCGCATTCACATAATCGCCTGACCCGGTCTTGCCGCGTATGGCATCTAAATTATCATCCAGGATAGCGGCGTACTTGGCGAGCGTCTTCGACGTCTCGTCAGCATCAGGATTGTTCTTCACAAAGTCCTTGTAGCTGCCGATTTCATCGGTCTTGGGCAGCTCCTTGAAAACTGAAAAGCCCTCTTTGCCGAAATCCTGCAGGCGGCCAGCCTCGGTGCCGTTCTTCGCCTCACCGCTGTTGGTGAAACCGTCGATACTATCGTTGGCAACGCTGCCGCCCGTGATGCGCTCACCCTTCTCGTCGAACATGGCAACCCGGTCCAGCACCTGGCCGGCACGAAATGCCGCATCAGCGTCGTTCTCGAAATCGCCGACCTGGTCTTTCAACATATCCTTGATGCCACTCTGATTACCGAGCTTCTTCAGCAAGGGATTGTCATCAATGATATCTTTCGCCGAGCGCTTGTCGCCCTCTGGACGTTCCCACACAAAGCCCAGTTTTTCGGCCTCTTCGCGGATCTTCTTGTCGTCGCCGACGTTGGATACATCGCTCAGTTTTCCCTTGAGCGCAGAAAAACCTTCCTTGCCGAAATCCTGCAACCGGGCGGCTTCGGTGCCCGGCTTTGCTTCACGATCGGGCGTGAATCCGTCGATCTTGTCGTTGGAAGAATTCTTGCCCGCCAATCGATTTCCGTTGCTATCGAACTTTTCGATATGCGCCAGAACCTGCGTGGCGCGGTATGCCGCGTCGGCATCCTTCTCATAGTCGCCCACGCGCTCCTTGAGCATGTCCTTGACGCCACTCTGGTTGCCAAGATTCTTCAACAAGGGGTTTTTGTCGATGATGTCGCGTGCAGAACGGCTGTCGCCGTCGGGCCGCTCCCACTTGATGCCCAGCTTCTCTGCCTGTTCGCGGGTCTGCTGATCACTGGACACTGGCTTGACGTCGTTATGAAGCTTGCCTTTCAGGTTGGAGAACCCATATTTTCCAAAGTCCTGCAGACGTCCGGCCTCTGTACCGTTGCGGGCCTCGCCACTATTGGTGAAGCCATCGATGCGGTCATTCGTCACGTCCTTTCCAGCCAGACGCTTGCCATCGCCATCGAATGTCACCACGTGCTCGACCACCTGCGCCGCACGGTAGGCAGCGTCGGCATCCTTTTCAAAGTCGCCGACACGATCCTTCAGTTTGTCCTTGACGCCACTCTGGTTGCCAAGTTGTTTGAGCAATGGCGTATCTTCGATGATGTCCTTGGCCGAACGCTTATCATCGTCCGGCCTTTCCCAACGAATGCCGGCCTTCTCTGCATCTTCGCGGGCCTTTTTGTCGTCGGGCTTGGCATTCAAATCTGAAAACAGATCGGGTGACAGGTCCTTGGCAGCTTTGTCATCCTTGATCCAGGCCTTCAGATCATTTTTGCTCACATCCCCATCGGTCTTTCCACCGTGCTTGAACGTATCCAGGCGATCAAACGCTTCTTCCTGCGACCAGAAATCAAGTGCATTTTTCAGTTCAGGATCCAGGTCGGAATGAGCGTCCCTATAGCTCTTGATTTCGTCGATGGTGATGTACTTCCCCTTGGCATTGATGTCGTCATAGTTGTCCAGGATCTGCTGGGCATAAGCGTCAGCCTGTTTTTCTTTTTCAGCGTCACTCAGTTTTTCGTTCCACTTATCAACCGTGGAAACCAGAACAGGACCATTGACCGACAGTACCGAGTCGGGGCCGAGAATCGACGCATCAACCTTGGACATATGACGCACTCCTTTAATAAGTTGGCAGTACCTTAGCGACGAATCATTGAAGCGTTTTCAGATGAAGCGCTGATGACATGCCAACAGGAGGTGTGTTTCATTTGCGCCGACGAAGTGCCACGTTGTTGTCACTTAAAGCCTTGATAATGCCCTCAGTCAGTTGGAGAGAGTCTAGTGCAGTCGCTTACGCAACAACGAATGAGTCTTTGCCCGATGGCACTCAGCGTGTTGCTCAGTTTATGTGCCATGTCGTGGCCCGCATGGGCGACAGCGGACCAAGAGGATGCCGTGTTGCATATCGCTTATCCCTACGTGGTTGTCGAGCAGGATGTGAAAGAGGTCTTGCAGGAACTGCGACGCAACCTTGGTCTGGGCGCAGTGATCTCAAACAAAGTGAGCGGCACGGTTCGCGGCTCGGCCCGGCACGACGATACGGCAGAGTCGTTCCTGCGACGTCTGGCACTCGAACACGACCTCGTCTGGTATCTGGACCGCGACACGCTGTATGTCTTTGCACAAGAGGAAAGTGTCACGCAATTGCTGGCTGCAAGACACCTTGATGCGCAGCGGCGCAATGCCATTGCCAAACAATGGTCAGCGAAAGGATCTGGCGTTCACGTCTCGGTGGACGAGTCTTCGCGCAGCCTGCTCGTGACGGGTCCGCCCGAGTTTCGCGCGCGCATTGCGCAGATCGTTGCAGTTCCGCCTGCGCCGCCCGCGGCCACAGGCAATGGTCCCGGCGTCACCGTATTTCGCAGTACGTCAGGTCGTGAGCGCGTGGCAGTGCCGCGTTGAATTTGGAACTGGACCGCCGGTCCTCTGTTGAAAGGAGTAAAGCAATGTCGATTACCCCCGTAGATGCCTCATCGATTCCGCAACCTGCAGGCAACGACGCGTCGTTTGATGACGCCGTGAAAAACGCACAGGAGGATTCCGAAGCGTTGGACGCCGTGTTCGAAAAAGGGATAGGAATGATGATGCAGACCATTCTTTCGCCCCGCATGAACGAAATCCTCAGCGAGTCGATGTCAGACGAATAATCATCTGCGACCGTACACATACGAGAACACGATGGAACTACCTGGTCATTCTGGTATCACGCTCAATGCCGTTCCGGTCAACGAGAGCGTCAGCCCTGTATCGCAAGACCTGTTCGAGGCCATGACGCTGAAGGCGCAAGACAGGCCTCTTACGGATCTGAGCCAGATCGGCCAGGCCCTCACTGGCCATCTCGACAAATATCTGGAAAGAACGACATCGTTTTCCGAACGGGTCAGGCAGATATCGAATGGCGAACCTGTATATGGCGAGCAGATTCATACGCCACAAGCAGGTGCTGAGGGCGCCGACCAACGTGTCGCGACTGTCCTGCAGTCCCTGAGCGCCATGTTCGATTATTCGATCGAGACACAGGTGGTCGTGCGCAGCGCCACACAGGTGTCAGGCGCAGTCAATACATTATTGCGAGGACAGTAAGTGCACAGACGGTTCTGGCAACACACGACTCGTGCTGCCGTGATGCTTCTCAGCGTCTTTTTACTACAAGCCTGCAAGTCAGATCTGTATTCAGGACTGGACGAGCGACAGGCCAATCAGATGATCTCGGAGCTCTCGCGCAACGGCATTCAGGCCAGTCGTCACGCTGCCAAGGATGGCACCCTGACGGTGACGGTCGATGAGGATCAGTTTGCCGCATCGGTGCAGGTCCTCGAGGCTTCGGGCCTGCCCGAGGCGCGCTTCGCCTCTTTGGGTGACGTGTTCAAGAATAATGGACTGGTCGCCTCGCCGACACAGGAGCGGGCCCAGTTCGTATATGCCATGAGCCAGGAGCTATCGAACACCGTCTCCCAGGTCGATGGCATTCGCATGGCACGCGTGCATGTGGATCTGCCGGATGACGATACGAGACGCAAGTCAAACAGTCGGGCCTCTGCTGCCGTGTTCGTTCGCTACGATGCAGGTGCCGATATCGAACCCTTGATCCCGAAGATCAAAGCCCTGGTTGCAGGCAGCATATCCACCCTGGAATACGAGCGCGTCTCTGTCATTCCCATTGCCGCCCTTGCCAGTGAAGTCAGCAACACGGTGCGCATGACCACCTGGCTGGGCATCCCGATTCCCGAAAAAAGCGCGAGCAGGCTCACCCAACTGGCCCTGGTCGTCGTCCTGCTTGGCGCTGCGCTGATTGGCGGCGCGTTCTGGTGGAGCATGCGGCGACTGCCCAGAGGCGTGCGCACCTATCGGCAATCGTCCTGACCATGACCGAGGTGATGATCGCAACTCGCGTCTGGCGGGACTTTCAGGACAATCCCTTGCCCGGCGTGCACAAGGACTATCTGCTCGATGCGCTGCACCCCCTGCGCCTTGATGATAAAGAACGATTCCAGGCGGCCCTGGGCGGGCAGCAGCCGCGCATGTTGTTCGTGGAACTGTTGCGTCGCAAACATGCCCTGCCGTCGCTGACGAACGCACTGCCCTCTGGCCCTGATGCCGCCCTGTCGGCCCTCAGCGTCGCAGGATGGCAGGACGCCGTCCGGGCCTGCGGTCTCATGTACTGGTCAAACACCTTGGCCCGAGAAGTACGGGGGCCCGTACTGGCCCATATCACGCAGGCGTTCGGGGACGGATGGTGGCACTGGGTGGAACTGGGACGCTCGGAGACCATCGGCACGGGCCCGTCCCTGCCCGCACACACCAGGCCTGATCATCCCCACGCCTGGCAGTCCACGATCGAAAAAACCGGGCAAGCCCTGCTG
Organism: Pseudomonadota bacterium; assembly: GCA_023427945.1. GTDB lineage: Bacteria > Pseudomonadota > Gammaproteobacteria > Burkholderiales > Burkholderiaceae_B > Schauerella. The sequence goes on from JAEYZR010000126.1 coordinate 11,290, forward strand.
GGCACATGGCAGGACGGCCTGGACGCCGATGTCGCGGCGTGGATAAAGCTCAAGACCTCCCCTGCCAGTGCTGAGACGCCGCCACCCTGGCAGATAGACACGGCATACGGGCGACGGCTGCTGCATCGTCTGGGCACGAGCATGATTCAAGATCCGGAGACCCGATGAGTCCACCCCGGGAACCGAACCAGGCCCCTCCGATCCTGCGCGCGCAGAGCGTCTCCGCGTGGCGCGAAGGTGAGCGGTTTCTGGAGCAGGCCAGGCATGACGCAGAGGCATTGCACCGGCAAGCGCAGCAGGATGCGCAGGAAGCGCGTGAACAAGCCAGACAGCAAGGTTATGAGCAGGGACGCCAGGAAGGGCTGGAAGATGCCGCCCGGCTGGCCCTGCAGATGACTGCCCAGCGCGACGCCCAACTGCACAGTCTGGCACCTCGCCTGGTCGAGGCAATCGATGCATCGGTGCGCAAGATCCTGGGGGCTATCGCACCTGCCGAGCTTATCGAGGGCGTGGCACGCGAGGCGATGCAGGCCATGCATGGGACGAGCCAGGTCACCTTGCGGGTGCCCCCGGGGATGGCTGATCAGCTCAATGAACGCAGCGCATGCCTGGAACGCCGGCGGGTCATCGTCGTTGAAGACGATGCGCTACGGAATTCCATGTGTTTTCTGGAAACGCCTATGGGGATCATCGAGCTGAGCCCCCATGCGCAATGGGACAGACTGTTGCAGGCCATGCACGACGCAGCGGGCAAGGCGTGCTGATGGACAATGCCGCCTTGTCGGAAATGGACCCGCTGGCGGGCGTGCTGGCCGCGATCGACAAAACCGACAGCCGACCCTGCCAGGGCAAGGTACTGGAGGTTCGTGGACAGTCCATCCGTGCCTGGCTTCCTGGGGCACGGCTGGGTGAACATGGCTACATCGAGCCGCTGTCCGAGCGGGACCGGCCCATTCCCGTCGAAATAGTGGGCTTTGAAAATGACGTGGCATGGCTCGCTCCGCTGGCGGTCACCCGTGGCATCAGCGCCGGAAGTCCCGTCTTTCGAACCGGCCGTGAGTTCGTCATTGCGGTGGGAAAGGGACTGCTGGGCAGCGTGATCGATGCCTTCGGCCACAACCTGGACGCACCTGCACCATTGAACACGTCCGACATGCAATGGCGCGCCGTCAATGCCTCGGCGCCCCACGCCATCCACCGGCAACGTATTCAGAAGCCCTTCCCTTTGGGCGTGCGTGCCATTGACGGCATGCTGACGGTAGGTCGCGGTCAACGCATCAGCATTCAGGGCGAAGCCGGCGCCGGCAAATCCTCGCTGCTTGCCTCCATGCTGGCATGCGCCCAGGCCGATGTCATCGTCCTGGCCCTGATCGGCGAACGCGGCCGGGAGGTGCGTGAATGGATCGAAGATGCGATGTCTGCGCAGACCCGGTCTCGCACGGTCACCGTGGTCGCGACCTCTGACAGGCCAGCGATGGAACGTGTGAAGGCCGCGGCGACGGCGACCTGCGTAGCCGAGTATTTCCGGGATACGGGACAGCATGTATTGTTGCTGGTCGATAGCGTGACCCGATACGCTCGCGCATGGCGCGAAATCGGATTGGCTGCCGGCGAACCGCCGACGCGCCGCGGCTTTCCACCTTCCGTTTTTTCCGCACTGCCCGATCTAATGGAAAGAGCCGGGCCAGGCCAGGTCGGCAGCATCACCGGAATCTATACCGTACTGACCGAAAGCGATGGCGAGGCCGATCCCATTGCCGAGGAAGTGACCTCCATCGTGGATGGCCACATCATCCTGGATGCCCAGCTGGCGCGGCGCAATCGCTTTCCCGCAATCGATATCCTGAAGAGCCGAAGCCGTCTGATGGAAAAAATCGTGTCACCCAGACATAGCCGAGCGGCCGTGGAAGTGCGCGAGTTGATGTCGCTTTACGCGCAGGTGGAGTTGCTCATACGCCTGGGAGAGTATGTCCCAGGCAGCGAACCACAGACCGATCGTGCCATCGAGCGCCACGATGCCATCGAGCGCTTCCTGCGCCAGGATCGGTCAGCCTGCTCTACTTTTTCCGAGACCGAGCGCCAACTGCGGGAGTTGCTGAGTTGAGCCCTGACCTGCGGAAACTGGCTGCCCTCGAGAACGTGCGATCACGGCGAGAGTCGCGCCTGGCCCGGCTACGCGGCCATCACGCCCGCCAATGCGAGCAGATGGAACAAAGCGTGCAGCATGCGCGGCAGGACGCCGACAGCCTGGCGCACGACGTGAAACGACACCAGGACAAGCGCTGGAAAGCATTGCTCGGTGGCACGTTTGACCATACGGCACTTCTGGCGGCATCTGTCCAGGACGACGCGGAGCGCGACCGAATCGAACAGGCCGAACAACGACTGCAGCAGATGGTGCACGAGCTGGGCGAAGCAAAAGCAAAGTGGGAACACACCATTACCGATCATGTGAAGGCTTTGCGCAAGCTGGAGACATGGCGCGACTTTGTCGACGGCCAATGCCGTGCACACACCAGACGCAAAGAAATACGCAGCGAATCGACCCAGGAGGAACAGCACGGTGCACGACATCCAGGCTGAAACGAACGTGCAGCATGTGACTGCGCTGTGGCCGACCTTACCCACCTGCGAGTCATCGCAGGTTTTCCCATCACATGACCGAAGCAGTGCCTGGGCACCGCTGGCCGTCCGGGTTCTGGATCAGAACCTGTCGTTCGGCATCGAACGGGCGGGTGCGGCCATGCTGCCCCCCTGCTGCAGCGTATCGCTGAGCTGGAAGCAGGCTCAGGGACGACTGCATATCGAGGGGGGCTGGATGGATGCATTGTGCGCCAAGGTCGGCTTGTCCACGTCCGGTGCGCACAACTGGCCCCATGTCGGGCTTCCCCTGAGCGAATTCATGGTTCGCTGGCTCCTCTCGGGTCTGTTGAGCCAGATACACACCTTGTCTGGCGAAGAAGCGCAAGTCGGCAACGACGCCTCGAACAGCGATACCGGGCCTATTGTCCGACTGGCGTTGCGCGAGCGCTCGAGCAACGAAGTGCAGCGCAAGCCGTGTATCTGGCTGGAGCTACCCGAAACCCTGCTCAAGCGACTACCCCGCCAGGTGCAGGATGACCGCGACGCGTTCTGGTGGCGCGTGCCCTTCCAGGCAAGTCTGCAGGCCGGCTATCAGGTTCTGCAACTGGATCAGCTGACGTCACTGGCGTGCGGCGACATCGTGCTGTTGCGCCAGCCGCTGCAGGGCCTGCACCTGGTGCTCACGCCAGGTCACCAGGCCGATGTCCGCAGCGACGAACGCCAGGGCTACGTCGTCGCCAACGCCTGGTATTTCGATGAAAGAAGAGAGGTTCCCATGGACTACATCCCTGCACCGAATGATGAAGCCGGTGACGATAGGCTCGATCAGTTGACCGCCCAGCTCGTGTGTGAGGTAGGACGACTATCGATGACCCTGTCGGACCTGAAGGCCCTGAATGTCGGCAGCGTTCTGCCGATGGCACGTACCACAGGACAGGCCGTCGATCTGATCGTGAACGGACTGAAGATCGGACAAGGTGAGCTGGTTCGCCTGGACGATACCCTGGGCGTCAGAGTGACCCGGCTGGCCCAGTCTCATGGTTGAGACACAGCCCAATCTGGCCCTGATCATTCTGTTGGTCGCGACGGTAGGCCTGCTGCCGCTGGTCGTCGTCACCATGACGGGATTCCTGAAGATCGCAGTGGTGCTGTTCCTCATCCGCAACGCGCTTGGCGTGCAGCAAACGCCACCGAACCTGGTGCTCTACGGCATTGCGCTGATTCTTGCCAGCTATGTGACAGCACCGTTGATAGGCGAGATCGGCTATCAGTTTCAGGATGTGCCGATACAGTTGAATTCAGTCGAGGACCTGAAAAACATTGCCGAGCGCGTGCGTACGCCGGTGCAGGCTCACCTGGCGAAGTATGCCACCCCGGATGAACGCGAATTCTTTCTGAATGCCACCGAAGGACTCTGGTCGGAGCAGGCTCGGCGCAATTTACGCGACGACGACCTTGTCGTGCTGGTTCCCGCTTTTGTGGGATCCGAGCTTGCGCGTGCCTTCGAGATCGGATTTCTGCTGTACATCCCTTTTCTGATCATCGACTTGATCGTATCGAACCTGTTGATGGCAATGGGAATGATGATGGTGTCGCCCACCCTGATTTCCGTTCCATTGAAGATTTTCCTGTTCGTGGTCGTCGACGGGTGGTCAAGGCTGATGCACGGCTTGATTTCAAGTTACGGAGGCTAGTGGCGCATGGACAAGACGTTGATCATTTCCATCATGAACAAGGCGTTGATGACGGTGTTGCTGTTGTCTGCGCCGGCCCTCATCATTGCCATCCTGATCGGGTTCGGCGTGGGTCTGTTGCAGGCGCTGACACAGATTCAGGATCAGACCCTGCCTCAGGCGGTCAAGCTCGTGGCCGTATTGTGTTCGCTCATCATCGGCGTGCCTCTGCTGGCAGGCCAGGTCTCCAGCCTGGCAGACCAGTTGCTGACCGGCTTTCCACTATGGACCCGCTAGACGCCAGTCCGATCTCGGGTTGGGTCTCGATCTGGATTGAAGTCGTCTATCCGATACTGACAGCGACTTCGCTGGCCATGTCGCGTTGTCTGGGCATGGTCATGATCTCGCCCGTCTTCAACCGGCTGGGCATGACCGGGCTGCTGCGCTCGGTCGTCGCATTGGTGTTCGCCTTGCCGGTCGTCCCCATGTTGCTGCCCGTGGTGGTCACGGCGGACGTTGCCCACTCATCGATCATGTTCGTTGGAATGCTGATGGTGGAGATGCTGGTGGGCATGTTGCTGGGTGCCATCTATGGCATACCGATCTGGGCGGCCGAGGCCGCAGGCGAGCTGATCGATCTGCAGCGCGGCTCCACCATGTCCCAATTGCTCGATCCGATGCAGGCAACGGAGACCAGCGTGACGGCCACCTTGTTCAGCATCTTGATCATCGTGCTGTTTTTCCTGTCCAACGGCTTGTTCGTATTGCTGCAGGGCCTGTATGACAGCTACGCCATCTGGCCGGCTGGCAGGCTCTTGCCCGTGTTTCCCGAAGGGACTGCGCAGGTGGTGATCGGCATGCTCGATCACGTGCTGGAACTGGCTGTCCTGATGGTCGCTCCTCTGATGGTGGCCATTCTGGTGGCCGATCTGTTGTTGGCCTATTTGTCGCGGATGGCGCCCAACCTGCATGTGTTCGATCTGTCGATGCCGGTGAAGAATCTGCTTTTCGCCGTACTGCTGGTGCTCTACCTTGCATTTCTGGTGCCCAATATGCTGCGTGCCCTGGACGATGCCTTCACCATATCCGACTGGGCCGACCTGGTATCCAGGGCGCCATGAGTAACGACAGCAGCGAAGAAAAATCCCAGCCAGGATCGGATAAAAAGGTTCGGGATTCACGCAAGAAAGGCCAGGCGCCCAAGAGCCAGGACATGATCACGGCGCTGGTCATGTTTTCGTGTACTGCGTATCTGGCATTTTCGGCCTCCCGCATTGCCACGAGTGTGCAGGGGCTATTCCAGGAGGTATCGGATGCACTCGCATCAACCGACATGGTGTTCGGGGAGACATGGACATTGCTGACAGCCAAAGGGCTGGACGTACTGATGACGGCAACGTTCCCACTGCTGATCATCATCGTGTTTGTCGTGGTGATCGGCAATCTGTTGATCCTGAAGGGCTTCATTTTCTCGGTTGATCCTGTCAAGCCGGACTTCAAACGCTTGAATCCGGCAGAAGGATTCAAGCGCATGTTCAGCGCGCGCAACGTCGTTGAGTTTCTGAAATCGCTGTTCAAGGTGGTTGCATTGGGCGCCGCATTCATCGTCGTCTACAGCGCGAGCCTGCCTTACCTGCTCGGCGCACCGGCCTGCGGCGCAGCGTGCATTTTTGCTTCGTTCAAATATCTGTTCGTGCCGATTTCCGCGATAGCCATTCTGGCTTTTTTCGTGACTGGACTGATCGACCTGCTCCTGCAGCGCTGGCTTTTTGCACGCGACATTCGTATGTCGCATAGCGAACTCAAACGCGAACGCAAGGATACCGATGGGTCGCCCGAAATTCGCAAGGAGCGTAATCGGCAACGGAACACGCAGCAAGGCTCATCGTCAGCGCGCGGCATCCACATGGCATCCATCGTGGTTGGCGCAGAGGATGACTGGACGGTCGGACTGCGCTATCGACGCGGCGAAACCAAAGTGCCTGTCGTTGTTTACATCGCCGCACCGCATGCGGCTGCCCAGGTATGGGAGCCTGGAAACCGCCCCGCTATCCCATACATCCATGACCCTGCACTTGCAAGAGACATCACCCGCCGCGCCACCATAGGTGAACCCTTGCCGGACATGTTTTTTGAGCGCGTTGCCCGAATACTGGTCAAGGAACGTTTGATCTGATGCAGGCCCGCAATCGTGATCGAGCGCCTCCCCACAGGCATGGCGCCATGCGCCGTCAGAACGAGACGATGGCTTTCCGGCAGTTATGTAACGATCTGCGTTCGTAACGCGGTCGTCACCTTCAAGATCGACAATGAATTGTTCGCAGTGAATTAGGTCCGATTCAAAGAATCAGACTGTGCGAGCGTCAAATCAATCCTTATTCTGGAGTTGGCTATGAGCAATGTTACCCCGACCACCGGTGGTGCTGAAGGTTCGATCGCGAAAATGGAAGCTGCGTTTGATCGCGCTATTGAACTGTCGGCAAAAGTGACTGAAATCACGACCGAGAAAAAGGCTGAGCTCGACGCGTCCAAACAGCGTCCGCAAAACTAATAATAATTCGGCAGGCCGGAACCTCGGTTTCGGCCTCCCCTCGGATTTTCGACATGCCCACTTCCGTCACCGAGCAGCGTTCGCCAAACCTCTTCGTTCTGAGCGGCTTGCACGAAGGCGCAGCATTGCCGCTTGCGGCAGGCACCCAGTATCGAGTCGGCCGCGACATCGCAGGCGACATCGTGCTGCGCGACGATGGCATCCATACCCACCATGTCACGCTGAACGTCAACGATGGCATGGTCAAACTTGTATCGCATGGTGATCAGGTTCAAATAGATCGCGACATCCAGATACCGGATGGTCACGTATGCGAAGCTCGGTTGCCACTGTGCTTCACTGTCGGCGCAGTACGCATGCGCATCGCCCATGACCGCGATGAAATCAGACGACCGTTCAGGTGGCCCTCCTCGCCCACACGCGTGTTCCTGCCGGTGGTGTGCGGGATGTTCTTCGTGCTGTCTTACATGCTGGGCTACCCCGTAGGCAACGCTAGCGAAACAGCCACGCAGACAACGTGGACCGAAGTCAGCGAGCCGGTGCGCAAACCCCCGGCGGCGCTGGCGCAGCAGCAATTGATCGAGCGTCTGGCGACAGCAGGACTTGGGCATCTCAAGGTGCAGGCAGTCCAGGGCCAGTTCGAGGTGTCCGGTGAGCTCTCCGACCACGGGCAACCACAGTGGCATGACATACAGACGTGGTTCGACCAGGCATATGGAAGGGACTACATGCTCAGATCCAGACTGACCCAAGGGCAGGAAGCTCGATTAGCGATCCGAGCCGTCTGGACGGGCGATTCCCCTTACCTCATCGACGGCAAAGGACTGCGCCGCTACCCCGGGTTCATCACCGAAGACGGCTGGAAGCTTGAAAAGATCGGCCGCTCCGAAGTCGTGCTGGCAAAAAACGGCCAAC
>JAEYZR010000155.1 GCA_023427945.1 Pseudomonadota bacterium
CCACAGTCCATGGGCTCGCGCACGCTGCAAGGCAATATCGCGCGTGCAGACGCGCCTGCCGTACAGAGAGTACGTGCCGCAGGCGCGATCATCATCGGCAAGACGACCACCAGCGAGTTCGGCTGCAAACCCGTCGGCGACTCTCCTTTGACCGGCATGACCCGCCACCCCTGGAACACGGCGTTGACACCGGGCGGTTCCAGTGCGGGCTCAGCTGCATCGGTCGCCGCCGGTATCACGCCTTTTTCATTGGGGACCGACGGAGGCGGCTCGCTACGCATCCCTGCCTCACTGTGCGCCGCAGTGGGCTTGAAAGCGACCTTTGGCCGCGTTCCGGTATGGCCGATTTCTGCGACGCCGACGCTGGCACACGTGGGCGCACTGGCACGCAATGTGGGCGACGCTGCACTGCTGACGCAAGTCATCGCGGGACGAGATCCACGCGATGCCTTCTCGCAATCAGAGCCTGCGCCTGACTTGATGAGTGCTCTCGCAGCTGGCGTGAAAGGCCTGCGGATCGCATGGAGTCCGACCCTGGGCTATGCGCGCCCACAGGCCGACGTCACACGCGTCGTCGAAAAAGCCTTGCAGGCCCTGGCCGACGAGGGCGCCATTGTCGAGACGGTCGAGCGCGTGTTCGAACAGGATCCTGCAGACCTTTGGATGGCGGAGTTCTATGCCGGAGTCGGCACTCGCCTGCGCGCCGATCTCGAAAACCGCCGTGAACTGCTGGACCCGATCGTGGCTGAACTGCTCGATCAGGCCATGGGCCAGTCGATGACGGACTACTACGAAAAAGTCTTCCGCCGCTATGCCATGCGCGAAACGATGCGAGCGTTTCATGAGCGTTACGACCTGCTTGTCACCCCGACGCTCCCGGTCTCGCAAATGGCTGCGGGGCTGAGCGTGCCACCCGGCTATGAAGACCGGAACGCCTTGAGCTGGGTTTACTACACCTATCCCTTCAACCTGACAGGTCAACCGGCATTGTCCGTCTGTGCCGGACTGGCCGGCGATGGGATGCCGGTCGGCATGCAGATCGTCGGGCCGCTCTGGGGGGAAACGCTTATCGTGCGCGCCGCCTCCGTAGTCGAGCAGGCGTTCCCCGTACAGCGACCGGCGTTCATTCACTAAAAAAGAAAGGTGCTTGTCAACAAGCACCTTTCTTCCCTTCAGGCTTACCGCGGTTTCAGTCTACCGTTGCGCCCGATGTCTGAATGATTTCCGCCCATTTCACGTTCTCTGCCTTGACGTAGGCAGCAAACTCCAGAGCCGTTGCGCGCATGGCCTGCGCCCCTTGCAACCGAAGTGCAGCTTCGACCGCCGGCTCACCCATGATGCGAGTGATTTCTTTGTTCAACGTCGTGACGATCGCTGGATCTGTGCCGGCAGGCGCAAACACGCCATACCAGTTTTCCACTTCAAAGCCTGGCAAACCCGACTCGATCATCGTGGGCAGGCTGGGATCGATACTCGCTCGGGTCCGGCTTGTGACACCCAGCGGTTTCAGTTTGCCTTCCTTGATGTGTGCAAGGGCGGGTGGGACGCTGGTAAACATCATCGACGTGCGTCCGCCAATCAAATCCGTCAGCGCAGGCACGGCCCCCTTATAAGGCACATGGAGAATATCCACTCCCGCCATCTGCTTGAACATCTCACCGGCCAGGTGATGCGGCGTACCACTACCAGGCGAGGCGAAAGACAAGATGCCCGGTGCCTGCTTTGCCTTTGAAATCAGCTCACCCACCGTCTTGACCTCCAACCCGGGGTGGGCGACCAGCGCGATGGTGACGGTTGAAACCGGTGCGACAGCCGTGAAGTCCTTGATCGGATCAAAAGACAGGTTCTTGTACAGGGTCGTATTGATCGCATGGGTACCGACGAAGCCCAACAGGAGCGTATAGCCATCTGGAGGGGCGGTGGCCACCCTCGCCGTACCGATATTGCCGCCGGCCCCTGGCTGGTTCTCCACGACGACAGACTGCTTGAACTGTTCACTCATTTCCTTGCCGATCAGTCGGGCAAGAATGTCAGCAGGCCCCCCAGCGGGAAAGGGAACGATGAATCGAATCGGTTTCGTCGGATACTCGGCGGCGAACGCGCCCCCGGCGAAGCAGCCCAGTAAAAGCGTGGCTGTCGCCAGACGTTTGAACTTATGGAACATGATGAACCTTGGGAATTTATTGGACGGTGGCGCCAGAGGCTTTGACAATGTCCCGCCACTTCGCGACTTCAGCGTTCACATAGGTGGCGAACTGTTTGGGGGTGTCGTGCAGCGTGACAAAACCTGCTTCCGACAATCGCTGTTGAATCGTCGGCTCTTGCGCAAGCTTGCCCAACGTACGGTTGAGTTTTTCGATCACGGGCGTGGGCGTGCCGGCCGGCGCAAAAAGGCCGTACCAGTTATCCACTTCGAACCCCGGCAATCCCGACTCGGCTATCGTGGCGATGTCAGTGGCAATCGGTGAGCGCTGCGCTGGCGCTACGCCCAGGGCATTCAAGGAGCCTTTGCGGATATGCGGGAGCGCGGCGGGCAAACTGATGATCGCCAAGGGAACATGCCCACCCAGAACATCGTTGAGTGCGGGCGCGCCGCCCCGATAGGGAACATGCACGAGATCGATGTTGGCCTGCTGTTTGATCATCTCGCCGGTCAGATGCTGCGGCGTGCCTGCGCCTGGCGAGGCGTAGCTGGGCGGCGCGCCGTTCGTTTTCTTGTGATCGATCAGATCCTTGAGTGTCTTGAACCCCGACCCGGGATGGGCGACCACGACAATGGGCGCGCTGCCCACGATGGATACAGGCGCGAAGTCCGCTGCCGAGTAAGGCATATCCGGATAGAGCCCATAGTTGATGGCATGTGTGCCCACCATGCCCAATACGAGCGTGTAGCCATCGGGCGGCGCCTTGGCCACGAATGCCGAGCCAATGTTGCCGCCGGCCCCCGGCTTGTTCTCAACCACGATGGTCTGGCCCAGCTCTCGGCCCAGCCCGTCGGCATAAGTTCGGGCGAGCACGTCCGAGGGCCCTCCCGCCGAGAACGGAATGACCAGCCGGATCGGCTGGTTCGGGTAACTGCTCGCTGCATGGGCACCCGCCCAGGGCATCGCGCCGAGAACCAGTACTGCTCCGAATAACGATTTCATGATTTCCCCTTCAGTTATAGAGTTGGCGTCAGGCCGCGGGCGGCCTGCACCAAGCTTCTGCCAAACCCGCTGCGCGCTTGCCGCGGTGACTCAGGACTTGAGATCACGCAGATAGGCAGGCCCGTTATGCGCGGCCCAGACCATGCCAGCCATCCGGCACACCGCTTCCAGTTTGTCGAGATCCACCTGCGACATGACGTTGCGTGCCTGGCATGCACAAATGATCTGACCCAGAAATTTTCCACCCCAGAAAATGGGTGCGTAGACAACGGATCCGGCTCGGAATGTGCGCAGGATCTTCACGAAACTCGGTTCGTTGTCGGTATTGGTGAGGATCAGCGGTTTCTGGTTGGCGACGATCCAGCCGGGATGCCCCAGCGTGGCGTCGATCCGCATGTTTTTTTGATCCGGGTGATAGTTCACCGGACCAATCAGCACGTTTTCCTTGCCGTCTTCACTGAGAAAAAAAGCGCCGCAGGCGAATTGCTGCGTCTCGCCCTCTTTCAGGTTGCCCTGCTGAAGGTGTGCTTGACGGTCACCCAGGTTTTCAGAGAGCGCCTTGTTCAGAATGTAGATCGCGGCTTGCGCATCGGGCGCTGCTGCGGCATCACGCAGGCCGTTTCCGAACAGAGCGAGCGAACCCAGTTCAGGCGTGGTGGGTTGTGCGAGAGGGGCAGCCGTGTTTCCAGTAGAAGACATGAAAGTTCCAGATAGAGTGAGAATCCAACAAAATTTCGGCCCGGATAAAAAGTCCATATAATGAACAAATATTTATCTCCTGCGAATAAATCGAAGTTAATCACACAAACTACCTGACTAAACAAAGGGTAATCCCTCGTTATAGTAATTTCATATAGTCCATATTATGGACAACATCTGAAGATTTTCACGGTATGCTATTTCAGGAATGCACCGGACCAGGAGTAACATGCATCACGAATCATCCGATAGCCGTCAACCAAGCAGTGCACTCGAGCGCCAGGCCCGCGGCGTGGGTGGCACGCAGAGCATTCAACGTTCGATCGACGTCCTGCGTGCCATAGCAGGGTCTGCAGATGAACGCGGCGTTCGCATTCTCGACCTGTGCGAAACGATGGGACTGGAACGCCCCACCATGCACCGCATTCTTTCTTGCCTCGAACACAATGGAATGGTCGCAAGAGGGGTTGACCCGCGCCGCTACGTTCTGGGGCCGACTGTCATGCACCTGGGACTTGCAGCGACCCGCCACTTCGACATACGGGATGTGTGCGCGCCCTCGCTCATGCGGCTGGCCGATCAGACCGGTGACACCGTATTTTTGACCGTCAGAAGCGGTTCGGAAGGGATCACGTGTGCCCGCTACGAGGGCCATTTTCCGGTCAAGGCCCTCGCGCTTGGCGTGGGCGCCAGTCGCCCCCTCGCGGTGGGTGCCGGCGGAATGGCCATCCTGTCCACATTGCCGGATGCAGAGAGGGAACGTGTCCTGCAGGCCAGCGCCGAGAGATGGCCCCGATTCATGGACCTTTCCAAGGACAAGCTCGAAGCACTGCTGGACGAGGCCAGGCAAGCGGGCCACGTCATCAATCGTGGCCACGTCATGCCTGAAGTCACGGCGATCGGAATGGCCATACGCAACCGCAGCGGCGTGGCCATAGGCGCAATCAGTGTCGCGGCCATTGTCAGCCGCATGTCCGACACGCGGATCGCCGAGTGCGTGCAACTCATGCGTGACGAGACACGGCGCATCGAATCAAACCTGACCATCGATTACCAATAACCAGACCGTTCATTCAAAATCAAAGAGGGGACACCATGCAGGCCATCACGAATGTGGACGACCTTAGGTCGCTCGCTAAACGTCGCGTTGCGCGCGCCATATTCGACTATGTCGATCGCGGCTCCTATGACGAGCTGACGATCAATGCCAACCGCAACGATCTGGACGCGCTGAAGCTTCGTCAACGTGTCATGATCGACGTTTCCGAGCGCAACCTGGGAAGCACGATGCTTGGCCAGCCCGTGTCCATGCCTGTTGGCCTGGCGCCGACAGGACTGACGGGCATCATGCATGGGGATGGAGAGATCCATGCGGCACGCGCAGCCCAACGCGCCGGTGTGCCCTTCTGTTTGAGCACCATGTCGATCTGTTCGATTGAAGATGTACGCGCCGCCGTCGAACAGCCGTTCTGGTTTCAACTGTATGTCATGCGCGATCGTGGTTTCGTGAAATCCTTGATCGAGCGTGCGCATGCTGCCCAGTGCTCGGCGCTGATGCTGACCCTGGACCTGCAGATCCAGGGCCAACGCCATCGCGACATAAAGAACGGCCTGTCTGTCCCACCGCGCCTGACCCTGGCCAACGCACTGGATATCGCGAGAAAACCCACCTGGGCCTGGCGGGTCATGAATGGCAAGCGCCGCAGCTTCGGCAACCTCGCAGGTCATATCGAAAAGGCAGGCAACCTCAAAACCCTTTCTGCGTGGATCGCAGGACAATTCGACCCCGGGCTGACGTGGGACGATGTGGCCTGGATTCGGGATCAGTGGCCCGGCAAACTGATCCTGAAAGGCGTGCTGGACGTGCAGGACGCACGCCTGGCGGCGGCCACCGGCGCTGACGCCATCGTCGTGTCCAACCACGGTGGACGGCAACTCGATTCTGCCCCCTCTTCCATTGCGGTGCTTCCGGAAATTGCGGACGCCATCGGCGGGCAGGTCGAAATCATGTTCGACG
>JAEYZR010000172.1 GCA_023427945.1 Pseudomonadota bacterium
CCCCCCCCCCCCCCCCCCCCCCGCGACTGGTACCTCCAGTGCGATTACGCCGACGGCGATCCATGGGATAGCGAGGCCAGATTCAATGACGACGATGTCATCAATAAATTCCTGGTTGGCAATCCCGGTGAAAAAGCACGTGGCTTTTCACAGTGGTTCGAAGCGAGCGATGCCCACTCGGCCCTTGACCCTTTGACCACCTTTATACGTGAGCTGTGAACACCATGAACGACAGAACGGATCTGCAGAAGCTGGACGGCCAACACTACGACGTGATCATCATCGGCGGAGGAATCAACGGCGCCGCCGGCGCTCAGCAGCTTGCCGCCCGCGGGATCAAAGTGCTGCTGGCTGACAAGGGCGACTTTGGCTCGGGCTCGAGCAGTCGCTCCAGCCGTTTGCTCCACTGCGGTCTGCGTTATCTTGCTCCAGGGGGGTCGCCATGGGAATTCGTGACCCATCCCTCGCGACTTGCCACCGGCTTGAAGATGGCGCGTATGGCCGTCGAGTCTCGCCACGACTTCGTCACCACCACTCCTACCCGCTCACAACTCTCGAAACTTTACTTCCCGATCTACAAGGGCGGCGCATATTCAGGCTGGCAGGTCGACCTGGCCTTCAAGGCACTGGGATATTTCAATCGGGGCAAGACACCCCTGAACTATCGACGCATCGCAGGTGGCAATGCGCGCTCTATTCCGCTGGTCAATGCCCTTCGGGAATTTGAAACCCTGGACAGTGTGGCCTGCTATGACGAATTCCAGATTTCCTGGCCCGAGCGGGTAACCGTGGACATCGCCCTGGACGCGAAGCGGATGGGAGCGACTGCGCTGAATTACACGGAAGCCAAGTTGATCGGACGACAGGCAGACTTGTGGGAGGTCGAACTGCGCGACACGCTCGACAACGTTCGCGTACGAGTGGCGTCAAGTTGTGTGGTCAATACCGCGGGGATCTGGATAGATAGAGTGCTCGATAGGCATCGCAGTGACAAATCGCCCAAAGTCCTTGGCACCAAGGGTTCCCATATCGCAGTGGAATTACCTCCGGAATGCCGCGGAATCGGCGTTGCAACCATCAATCGTAAGAACGAACCCTTCTACTGCCTGCCATGGGGCCGCTATCACTACATCGGCCCGACTGAGCTGATATATGAAGACAATCTCGACAAAATCCAGACGACTCAGGTCGATCGTGACTGGCTCCTTGGCGAGGTCAACTATCTTTTCCCGGGTTTCAGCCTGACCGCTCAAGACGTCGTCCACACCTGGTCTGGTGTTCGTCCACTGACCTGGGACGCAAATATGCCCAAGGGCAACCGCAACCGTGTGCTGCACGACCTGTCGAACGACGGGCTGGACGGTGTGTTCGCCATGACGGGAGGGCCCGTCATGACACACCGGTCCGCAGGGATTGAGATCGCCGACGCCGTTTCCGCCCGCCTTTCGCCGACACGAAAGGCGCAGGCAACCAATGCTCAGTATTACTCAGACTTTCCCAATCCGCAGGATACGGACGTACTGGAGTCGTTGAAAGGCCTGTGCCCCCCGCCCCCATGGCTACAGGCCATGGTCGAGCGAGGCATGGTCGTTCATCTCTCCGATGCTCTGATGCGCCGCTGCGGTCTGCCCTGGTATCACAAATTGGGAGACGCCGACATCGAGAGTATTGCCGCCCACCTCGGCAACCTGCTGCGGTGGGACGCAGACAAAATACGAAGTGAGATCGCCGCTTTCAAGATCGAGCTTGCACTACTGCAATCCGTTAAAGCCTGAGTAATTTCGCAGATCCTAAAAAGGGGAAATTGATGAACAGACTGCATTCTGATTTTTCGGCGCACCGGCGCGGCTTTTTGCGCACTTCGGGTGCATTGGCGGCAACGGCGCTTGCATCCGCAAGCGGCCTGGTGAAGGCCCAGGGCGCACAAGATGTGCTACGCGCAGGCATCACCGGCTTTTCCGTCATCAATTCGTTGGACCCTGCCAAAGCCTCGCTTCTGTCTGAGTTCTATGTCATCTGGGCCAGTTTCAACAGCCTCCTGAAGTTCAATCAGGACATGGAAGTCGTACCCGACCTTGCAGAATCTTTTACACCAATCGCCGGCGGCTTTGAGTTCGTCCTGCGCCGCGGCGTCAAATTCCACAATGGGGCAGAATTGACCGCCGACGACGTGGCCTTTACGTTCGAGCGGCTCGCCGATCCCGCGACCGCGTCGTCGAATCGGGCGCGTTTCGCCGCGATCAAGGAAATCCGCGTTCTCGATCCCTATCGACTGCAGATCCTTGCCGACACCTCTTTGGCCACGCTGCTCTCCAGTCTGACGAATACGCGGACAGGCTCACAGATCGTCAGTCGCCAGGCGTACAAGGACATGGGTGCCGCCGACTTTGAGCGCCGCCCCATCGGCACGGGCGCATATGCCATCAAGGACTGGAAAGCCAACAGCGTGGTCGAGCTCGAAGCCCACAAAGATTATTTCATTCCCGGCAAAGCCCGCATAGCGCGCGTTCAGATGCCGCTTATTCCCGAGGAATCGAGTGGCATGCGGGCGGTGCTTGGTGGCCAACTCGACTTGACCAGTACGGCTCCTTTTTCCGATATCAAATCGCTGGAAGCCAACAAGGATGTACAGGTATTCCGGGCTGCAGGGCTGAACAATCGGTACATTTCGCTCAACGTGCGGCGCGCGCCGTTCGACGACGTCCACTTTCGCCGCGCATTCTCCCTGGCCATCAATCGGGAGGTCCTGGTCAATGCCGTATTGTTTGGTGAAGGCCGAGCAGCGGGCAGTTTGATTCCGCCCTCACTGTCCGAGGAAACGACCTTGCCTGACCTGGCACGTTTTGATGTCGACCGCGCGCGTTCGGAACTCGCCAAATCCAAATACCAAGCGGGCACTACCGCTGTCTTGCTAGGCTGGGGTTCGGCTTGGTGGAAGCGATTCGCCGAGATCGCAGTGGCTCAGGTCAACCAGGTGTTGGGCACGAAAATAACCGTTGAAGTCTATGATTCCAATACCGTCTATAGCCGATTGAAGGCGGGCGACTACGACGCTGCAGTCTGGGGCTGGCTGGGCCTGACCGATCCGGACGAGTATCTCGGCGAGACTCTGGGCACGGGCAAATGGAGAAACTTCCAAGGCTACAGCAACCCGAAAGTGGACGAGTTGCTTGAAAAAGGCCGCAATACCATCGAAAAAGCAGATCGCCTGAAAATCTATCGCGATGCCGAAAAGCTGACGATCGAAGATATGCCTGTCGTGCCCTGCTTCGTTTCCAATATCCATAATCTGGCCAGTCGCCGGCTGGAAGGGTTCGTGCAACTGCCGTACGGCAATTATGGCGACGCCTTCCAGAACCTGACATTCCGATAAAGCGCCGGAGAATATATGGTCACGCTGCGCAGCTTCATCGCCAAACCGGTGCTGCTCGCGCTCATGTGCGTCATGGGTGCGATGGCGGTATTTTTTACGATGCGGGCGGCACCGGGGGACCCGGCGCTCGTCGTTCTGGGGGAGCAGGCAAATCCACAGGCCGTAGCGGCCTATCGGGCCGCAAACTATCTCGATGAACCGCTTCTCAAGCAGTTCGCCCGATGGGGAACCGGCTTGCTGGCGGGCGATTTTGGCACCTCACTATCAGTCGCCAAGGGGCAGCCGGTCGGAACACTGGTACGAGAGCGCCTTCCCAACACCCTTTTCATAGGTGTGTACGCCATGGCCCTGGCGCTCGTGTTCTCGTTGATTGCGGGGCCACTGGCGGCAAGCCATCGAGGCAAGGCGGTGGACGTCGCAGCGACTTCAGTCGCTGTGCTGGGCATTTCCATGCCTGACTTCTGGCTGGCATACGTACTGGTCTTCGTCTTCTCTCTGACTTGGCAAATCTTTCCGGCGTATGGTTTTGTGGGGCCGGCAGAAGACTTGGCGCAAGCGCTATTCAGCGGGTTTCTCCCGGCTCTGGCAATCAGTGCTCCACTTGCAGCCGTCTTCACCCGGATACTGCGAGTGACGTTGATCGAGAATCGATCCAAGGACTATGTCCGCGCGGCCCGGTCGTTCGGTTTCAGTTCGCGATTCGTCTTCATCCATTACGTACTTCGCAATGCCATGGTTCCGTTCCTGACGATTGTGGGTATACAGGCGCGATATCTCCTGGGCGGAACGGTGGTCATCGAGCGGGTGTTCGGCATACCCGGGCTGGGGTCGCTCATGGTAGACGCTGCATTCGGACGAGACTACCCGGTCGTTCAGGCGTGCGCGCTGGTATTTCTGATCTGCATCTTGCTGGTGAACTTTGTCGTTGACCTTTTCTGCCAAGGGCTGGACCCGCGCGGCAGGGAGACCTAAGCATGAATTTCAAAGCCTTGCTCAAGCACCGCGGTGCACTCGTGGGCACCTGCATTCTGATTTTCACCGGGCTGGCCGTCACGCTCGGGCGGTGGTTGATCCCATATTCCTCTGTAGATATGGACTTTGTCAACATAATGACTGCGCCGTCGCTGAAGCATCCCTTTGGCACGGATTCGATGGGCCGCGACGTGCTTGTCCGGGTACTGGACGGCGCCCGGTTGTCGCTTGCGATCAGCGCGTGCGGCGTGTTCGTCGCAGCGTGCATTGGTACCAGCGCGGGCATGTACGCCGGACGTGCGACTGGCTTTCTCGGCCATGCCACGATGCGAGTATCTGACTTCCTGTTCTCATTTCCCAGCTTTGTACTCGCGATTTTCCTGATGGTCGTGTTGGGCTTTGGCGCGCGCAACACAATGGTTGCCATTACCCTGATTTACCTGCCCATTTTTGTCCGGCTTGCACGAAACCTCACGCTATCGATCCGTAACGAAAACTACATTCGGGTAGCACAGGTCAATGGCCAGTCTGGCGCTTCAATACTATTCCGAGAAATTCTGCCCAATATTTTGCCGCCCCTGCTTGTCCAATTGACTCTGGGTATCGCATTTGGCATCGTGATCGAAG
>JAEYZR010000182.1 GCA_023427945.1 Pseudomonadota bacterium
GTATCGGGGGTGGGGGTGTCCATAAGGCTCCGGCAGTGGCTGAAAGGTGAAGCGACGCGTGTTGCCCTACGCGCCCAGACATTATCCGCTTTTCGAATCGTGCTCGCATGCCCGCAAGCGGCGTTCATCATTTTCGGGCATGGTAATTGCTAACAGGCGTTTCGGTATCCGCGACGATGCATCTGGCATGCGACGCCGCAAAAACAACAGGTTGGAGAAAATAAAAATGGCATACACCACAACAAAGATCGATCGTCGCAACTTGGTCAGACTGGCAGGCTGGGGAATGACTGGCTTGCGGCCGCCCGGCCGTGGCAATTTGCACGATGCCAACGTGTCGGCATTGCGTGCGCCCGAGTCAGAAGCAAGTATCGTGCAGGCCCCGGTGGCGGCCGCAAAGGGCAATCCTGCTGCACGCGCGTGAGCCGGTGGGCCCGGCGGCCCCGACCTCAGACAAATCGTTCGCGTGCCGTATGCAGCCGATGCAAGGTGATTTTGCGAACCTCGGCCTTGCTCATGGCGATGTGGGATTTCATCATGCGCCGCGCCTCATCCGAGCGCCTGGCGAGTATGGCCCGCAAAATGGCGGCATGCTCGTTGTAGGTGGCGTCGATCCGATAATCCTTGGTGAAGTCCAGTTGACGGATGATGCGGATCTTGTCCGTCACATCCAGATGGATGGCGGCCATTTCAGGGTTGCCGGCGGCGTGTACCAGCGCGCCGTGAAAAGCTTCATCGAGTCGTGCGACTGCGCTTCCATCACGCAGGCGCTCGGCGACAGGCACCAGCCAGACGGCTTTCAAGGCGTCCAGCTCCGGGGGTGACTGCGGCGCGGGCCAGGCGCACAGCCGCTCGATGGCAGCCTGCTCCAGAACGATGCGCACGTCATACAGATTTTCGAACCGCTCGAAATCGAACGGCCGCACTTGCCAGCCGCTGCGCAAATGCACCAGCACGAAGCCTTCGCGCTCCAGCCGGTACAGCGCCTGACGCACCGGCGTGCGGCTCACACCCAGGCGCGCCACGATGTCGGCTTCGGTGAAATAGTCCCCAGGCAGCATGCGAAAGGCGTAGAGATCCTGCTTCACGTTGTCGTAGACGACATCGGCCAGTGAGGGGGCGCTGTTGCGAGCGCCGGGTTCCGCCCGCACGGCCGGCTCCAGACTCATGCGCATCTCATGACACCTGTTCATCGGCCAGTTCGGCCAACACGATCAGAGGGTCGCCCGTGTTCACCGGCCGGCCCGACTGGCATCGAATCGCGCTGACTCGTCCAGATTGTGTGGCGGTGATCGACAACTCCATCTTCATGGCCTCGACCACCACCAGGGTATCTCCCGCCGCAACCGTCTGGCCCACTTCCACCAGCACTTTCCAGATGTTCCCGCACAGATCTGCGCTCACCAGGGTCTCGCCTTCGGCCAGTGCCAGTTCGTCCTGCACGGTTTGCGGCGCACTCATGGGCTGAACATCGTCGGCCTTCCACAAGGCCACTTCCGTTTCGAACGCCTCCTGCTGCGCAGCCTTGAACGCTGCAATGCTCGCCTCGTTCTCCTTCAGGAAGTCCAGATAGTGCGCGTAGTCGAATTCGGACGCTTCGATGTGGACCGATGCCTTGCCTTCACGGAAATCCTCACGCAACTGGTCGAGTTCGGCTTCGCTTACCGGATAGAACCTGACCTGGTCGAAAAACTTCAGCAACCACGGTTCACCATCGGCAAATACAGCGTTTTTCAGGAAATTGTTCCAGATCGGCAGCGTGCGCCCCACCAGTTGATAGCCTCCCGGCGAATCCATGCCATAGATGCACATGTACACCCCGCCGATTCCCACGGTGCCTTCGGCCGTATGGGTGCGTGCCGGGTTGTATTTCGACGTGAGCAGACGGTGGCGCGGGTCCAGGGGCACCGCGCAGGGTGCGCCCAGATACACGTCACCCAGACCCAGCACCATGTAGCTGGCGTCAAAGACGATGTCCCTGACTTGCTCGCGGCTGGCCAGGCCGTTGATGCGCTGAATGAAGTCCACGTTGTTGGGCAGCCAGGGCGCCTGTGCACGTACGGTTTCACGATAACGGTCGACCGCAGACAGCGTCGCGCTGTCTTCGAAAGCCATGGGCAGGTTCACGATACGCGTGGGAATCTTGAGCCTGGAGACATCGGGCAGCGCAGCGTCCAGATCGAGCAGCCGCGTCACCAGTGTGGATTGCCCGATGATCTGACTGTCGTAGCGGATCTGCAGCGAACGTACCCCAGGCGACAGCTCCAGCACGCCAGCAATGCATGCCTGGTCGATGGCCTGCATGAGCACATGCACACGCAGGCGCAAGGCCAGGTCGAGCACGTTCTCGCCGTACTCCAGCAGCAGATAGCCGTCGCCCGCCTGGCGGCAGGCCAGCCCCGGGTGCGACGTGCCTGCCGCGACGTGCGCAACGATGGTGGCGCTGGCGGGCTGGCCTGCCAGCGTCGCGCCAGTCGTTGCCGCCGGCTGCAGGACCGATGCCATTGCGGCAGCGTCGCCTGGCGCGCCAGCGGACTGCAGTGTCTGGATGGCGTGATCGATCTGCGCCTCCAGGGCAACAGCCTGTTCATAGTCCAGTTGCTTGAAGCGGATCTTGTCGCCCGGCTTCACCTGGCCGACCTTCCACAGTTCGGCGCGTGCAATCGTCGCCGGGCACACGAAGCCGCCCAGGCTGGGGCCGTCGCGGGTGAGGATCACCGGGCTGTCGCCGGTGAAGTTGATGCTGCCGATGGCGTATTCGCAGTCGTGGATGTTGGAGGGGTGCAGACCGGCCTCGCCGCCGTCCTCGCGAGCCCATGTCGGCTTGGGGCCGATCAGCCTGACGCCCAGCCGATTGGAGTTGTAGTGCACTTCCCAATCGGCATCGAACAGCATGTCGATCGCTTCTTGCGTGAAGAAATCGGGAGCGCCGTGCGGCCCGTACAGCACGCCGATTTCCCAGACGTTGCCATAGGTCGGAATCATGCCGGGATCGATCACAGCGGCCGCGTCGGCTGATTCTTGCTGTGCGGGCAGCAGGGCGAGTACGTCACCTGTGCGCAGGCAGCGCCCGGCATGGCCGCCGAACTTGCCCAGCGCGAAGGTGGCGCGACTGCCCAGATAGAGCGGCACATCCAGGCCACCACGCACGCTCAGATAGCTGCGGCACCCGGTATGCGTGCGTCCCATTGTCAGCACCTGGCCGGCACGCACGGCGATGGGCGTCCACATGGCGACAGGCTGGTCGTCCAGAAGTGCTTCGCAAGCGCCGCCGGTCAACGCCATCACGGTGTCGCTGTGAAAGCGCAAGCTCGGACCTTGCAGGGTTGCCTCGATGCCTGCGGCATCCGCCGTGTTGCCCACGATGCGATTGCCCACACGAAACGCATAGTCGTCCATCGGTCCGGAGGGTGGCACACCGATGTTCCAGTAGCCTACGCGTCCGGGGTAGTCCTGCACGCTGGTGTAGGTGCCTGGCTGCAGGACTTCGATGGCACGTGGCCGATAGACGAAGTGGTCGAGCAGGCGGGTGGAGACATCGCCGCTCTGAAAGTGTTTGGTCTGTATGACCTGGCGCAGATAGTCCAGGTTCGTGGCAATGCCGGTCAGCCGTGTCTGCGCAAGCGCGTCCTGCAGTTTGTCCAGCGCCGCTTCCCGAGTGTCGGCGTGCACGATCAGTTTGGCCAGCATCGGGTCGTAGAAGGCGGGCACTTCGGTACCGGTGGCGATCCAGCCGTCCACGCGCACGGTCGATGGAAAGAACACCTCGGTCAGCAGGCCGGGCGAAGGCTGGAAGTTCTTCAACGGGTCTTCGGCATACAGGCGAACTTCGAGGGAGGCGCCCTTGGGGGCGCGGGTCAGTTGCGCCCAGTCCAGGGTTTCGCCCGAGGCTA
The DNA here is from genome assembly GCA_023427945.1 of Pseudomonadota bacterium. Classification (GTDB taxonomy): domain Bacteria; phylum Pseudomonadota; class Gammaproteobacteria; order Burkholderiales; family Burkholderiaceae_B; genus Schauerella. Next base: position 3,894 of record JAEYZR010000182.1, read on the forward strand.
CCCGCAACATGCACTCGATCAGGTCCAGGCCCGTCACGGCTTCGGTGACCGGGTGCTCCACCTGCAGCCGGGTGTTGACTTCGAGGAAGTAGAAGGCGTCGCGCTGGGGGTCGTAGATGAACTCGACCGTTCCCGCCGAACGGTAGTTCACCGACTCGCCCAGGCTGACCGCGGCCTGGTGCAGCGCAGCACGCGTGGCAGGCGGCAGATTGGGGGCCGGCGTTTCCTCGATGACTTTCTGATTGCGCCGCTGAACGGAACAATCGCGTTCGCCCAGTGCTGCCACCCGACCATGTCCGTCGCCGAAGATCTGCACTTCGACGTGACGCGCATTGTCTACATAACGTTCGATGAACACACCGCCGTCGCTGAAAAAAGTCTTGCCCATGCGCTGCACGCTTTCAAAGGCGTGGGTCAGCTCGTCGGGTGTCTGGCAGCGGGTCAGGCCGATGCCGCCACCGCCGGCTGTGCTTTTCAGCATGACGGGATAGCCGATGGCTTGGGCTTCGTTCAAGGCCTGCGCGAGGTCTGACAGCAGACCCGTGCCGGGGGTCATGGGTACTTGCGCGGCGCTGGCCAGTTCGCGGGCCCGGTGCTTCAGGCCAAAGGCGCGTATCTGGTCTGCGCTGGGGCCGATGAACGCGATGCCCGCAGCGTCGCAGGCATCGGCGAACTCGGCGCTTTCGGAAAGAAAGCCGTAGCCCGGATAGATGGCTTGAGCGCCGGTGTCGCGTGCCGCCTGCAGAATCAGGTCCGTGCGCAGGTAGCTATCGGCAGGTTTGTCCCCGCCCAGCGCAATGGCGACGTCGGCCAGCCGCACGTGGGGAGCGTGGCGATCGGCATGGGAATACACCGCCACGCTGCGAATGCCCAGCCGTTTCAGGGTGCGCAGGGTACGCACGGCGATTTCACCGCGATTGGCAATCAGAACGGTATCGAACATGACGTTATTCCTTAAGCAGCGCGGACGTTGGACTGATTGGCCAGGTAGGCGCGCCAGCCGCCGAATACGGTGATGTCGCGTGCACCGTTCAGGCCGCCTGGCTCACAGATGAATCCCTTGACCTCACGTCCGTCGCGCAGCGTCAACGTGCCTATGCCCAGGGGGGCCGGGATCTCGGCCACAAAACTGCCGAAGGCCGCACTGGGTACATCCCAAAGTTCCACGACGATGGGCTGGCCGTCTTCGGCGCGCACCAGGCCGGGCTTGGGCGGCGTGGTGTTGGCCAACGCGTAAAGCCTGTAGTTGTCGGCGGTCTCTGTCACCTGCGCGAATACCGCGTCGCGGCTGGTCAGTTGATGATTCAACGGCATGCCCGTCAGGTGCGCACCCACGACCGCGAGGCGGATGTGATCGGCAGGCACGGGCGGGGCCATGACCGCTTCAGGTATTTCCTGGCGTACCGGCGCGGGCACGGGTCTGCCGGTGGCACCCATCGGCAGTGCGCGAGCGCGTTGCCAACGCTCGCCTATGGCGGCGATGACGTGATCACGCCAGGCTTGCGAAATCAGTGTGACGCCTGCGGGCAATCCATCGGCGCGCATGCTCGAAGGCAAGGCCAGCGCGCACAGATCCGCAAGGTTGGTGAAGTTGGTGTAGGTGCCGAAACGCGAATTCAGTTCCACGGGATTGGCTCGCATCTCTTCCAGCGTGTAGATGGTCGGCGAGGTAGGCACGAGCAACGCGTCAAAGCCCGACAGCACGTTGTTGATGTGGCGCGCCAGCTCGGCACGCCGATACTCCGCGTTGAAGGTCGCGCAGGCGTCATAGCGATCCGCCTGCTCGACGATGCCGCGCACCACCGGGTTGATGGCATCGGGTTGTGTGCGCCAGAGGGATTCGACTGCAGCGAAGCGCTCTGCCACCCACGGCCCGGCATACAGCAAGGCTGCCAGCTCTGAGAAGGGCGCAAAATCGATCGCCACGATTTCCGCGCCCAGGTGCCTGAAGCCTTCGACGGCCTGGGCAAACGCCTGTTCGGCCTGTGTGTCGCCAAAGAATGTCAGGGTATCGGGTATGGCCAGGCGCAGGGCGTGGCTGGCGTGGGATACGGGTTGCAGGACGGGTGGGCGCGAATACGCATCGGCATCGTCGTAGCCGCCGGCGATGTCGGCCACCATCCGGGCATCTTCCACGGTCAGCGCGAAGATGGAGACGCAATCCTGCGTGCGGCAGGCAGGCACCACGCCACGCGTGCTCAGCCATCCTTTGGTCGGCTTCAGTCCGACGATGTTGTTGAAGCCGGCCGGCACGCGTCCCGATCCGGCCGTGTCGGTGCCCAGGGAAAAGGCCACCAGCCCACGGGCGAGCGTGGATGCCGAGCCGCTGCTCGAGCCTCCGCTCACATAACGTTTGTCGAATGTGTTGACCACCTCGCCATAAGGCGAGCGCGTGCCCACCAGTCCGGTGGCGAACTGATCCAGGTTGGTCTTGCCCACGAGAATCGCACCTGCGGCACGCAGCCGTGCCACCACGGTGGAGTCGGCGTCGGGCATATAGGAAAAAGCCGGGCAGGCGGCGGTGGTGGGCCAGCCGAACGCATCGATATTGTCTTTGACGACAAAGGGCACACCGTAAAGCGGCAGCGCCTTCAGGTCGCCGCCGAGCTCGTTCAATCGTGCTGCCAGCGCATCCAGTTGACGCTTCAGTGCTGCGGCATCGGCGCGGGCAATCCAGGCTGTGTCGGTCGTATCGTGCGGGCCCGCGAAATGTGCGAGCAGGTCTTCGGGGCGATGTCCATCCTGCTGATATGCGCACTGCCATTGATTCAGTGTCCAGCCTGTCGTGGACAGTGGTGCTTCGGTGGCCTTCATGCCGGCATCCTCACTTGTATACATGCCAGTAGCCAAAGCAATACCTATGCCAATTTTTTGACCGCTCCTCGCAAAGTCGCTAGATGCGGGGCTTTGCAGCCCTTTCGAAAAAAACAGTGCGCCGGCCCAGGCACCTGCGACGTGGCTGGGGGCGTTGCTGGCGACGCTTGAGTGCACCACGCTGCGCACCAGTTTCGCGCATGTGCACCAGCGCGGATCGCTGCTGGGTGCTGGTGCACCGAAGGCGCGGCATGCGTTTTCATAGTGTCCGCAGATCGATCCTGCCCGATCCGAAAATTGGCATCGGTCTTGCTTTGACTCCCTTGTGCCGCTTGCACGATCAGGCCCAATGCCGCTCGATGGCGACTCTATTTGCAGTCCAACAGGGGAAATTAAATGAAGCGCAGACTTGTACTGAAGACTCTCTCTGCAGCGACGCTGCTGGCCATGTCAGGTTGGATGCCCGGTGCACTCGCCGCCGAGGATACGATCAAGGTCGGCATCCTGCATTCGCTGTCCGGCACGATGGCCATATCGGAGACGTCGTTGAAGGACGTGGCCTTGATGACGATCGACGAGATCAACGCCAACGGTGGCGTGAACGGCAAGAAACTCCAGGCCGTGGTGGTCGATCCCGCGTCGGACTGGCCCTTGTTTGCCGAGCGTGCGCGCCAGTTGTTGGCCCAGGAGAAAGTGGCCGTGGTGTTCGGTTGCTGGACCTCGGTGTCGCGCAAGTCGGTTCTGCCCGTGTTCAAGGAGCTCAACGGACTGCTCTTTTACCCGGTGCAGTATGAAGGCGAAGAGCTTGAGCGCAATGTGTTCTACACGGGTGCTGCGCCCAACCAGCAGGCGATCCCGGCGGTCGAGTACCTGATGAGCGAAGACGGCGGCGGCGCCAAGCGCTTCGTGCTGCTGGGAACCGATTACGTCTATCCGCGCACGACCAACAAGATCCTGCGCGCGTTCCTGAACAGTAAAGGTGTCAAGGACAGCGACATCGATGAGGTCTATACGCCTTTCGGACACTCCGACTACCAGACCATCGTGGCCAACATCAAGCGCTTCTCGCAAGGGGGCCGCACCGCCGTGGTCTCCACGATCAACGGCGATTCCAATGTGCCGTTCTACAAGGAACTCGGCAACGCCGGTCTGAAAGCCACCGACGTGCCCGTGGTGGCTTTCTCGGTGGGCGAGGAAGAGCTGCGTGGTGTCGACACCAAACCCCTGGTGGGCCATCTGGCAGCCTGGAACTATTTCCAGTCGGTGAAAAACCCGGTCAATGCAGACTTCATCGAGAAGTGGAAGGCATACGCCAAGGCGAAGAACCTGCCCAACGCCGCCACTGCTGTCACCAACGATCCTATGGAAGCCACCTACGTCGGCATCCACATGTGGAAGCAGGCGGTCGAGCAGGCCAGGACGACCGACGTGGACAAGGTGATCGATGCGATGGGGGGCCAGAAGTTTGCCGCGCCCAATGGCTTCACGATGGAAATGGACAAGACCAACCACCATCTGCACAAGCCCGTCTACATCGGCGAAATCCAGGGTGACGGCCAGTTCAACGTGGTCTGGAAAACCGACGGCCCGATCCGTGCACAGCCCTGGAGCCCCTACATCGCCGGCAACGAAAGCAAGCAAGGTCTTTGATCGACGGCCCCTCTATCGCGGAGGGGCACTTTTCCAGGGCACTCATGAACAACCCCTTTCTTGCCAGTGTCCGGCGCGGCGTCGTCTTGCTGCTGCTGGCCCTGGGCCTGCTGGGCGTGGCCCATGCCACGAACGCTCCGGAGTCGCCGGGGGTGGACGCCGCCACGCTTGCGCCGCTGATCAGCGGTACTACCGATGCAAAACTGGACGTCATCAATCGCCTGGGTTTATCGAGCGATCCTTCGGCCGCGCGCATTCTCGAGGCGCTGTCGGCAGGCAAACTCTACAGCGGTCCGAACGAACAGATCCTCATCGAAACCAGCGTCGGCCAGTCGGCAGATGCGCTCACCGGCAAGCCGCAAGCCATGCCGGCGCAGGTCGATACGGTGATGATGAACAATCGGCTGCGTCGCGCCGTGCAGTCGGCGCTGGCCGGCTCGCGTCTGTTTTCCGCCGACGCACAAGTCCGCCTGGCCGCCGCCACGAATCTGGCTCGCAGCAACGATCTGGCGCAGTTGCCCCTGATCGAGCGGGCCCTCGCACAAGAGACGAACGACAGGGTGAGCGCGGCGTTGACCGTCGCGCAGGCCAATCTCGCCTTGCAGAGCCCGGACGCCCAAGTGCGCCTGGCGGGTGCGCAGAAGCTCGGCGAAACACGCAATCCCGCGTTTCGCACTGCGCTGTCCGCAATGACTGCGGCCTCTGCCGATGGCACGTTCCAGGAGCCGGACGAAGCCGTCAGGCTGGCCGCGCAGCGAGCCGTGGCAGCGATCGACCGGCACCAGCAGACCGTGCAATGGACCGGTCATCTGTTCTACGGATTGAGTCTGGGCAGCGTGCTGCTGCTGGCCGCGCTGGGACTGGCCATCACTTTCGGACTGATGGGCGTGATCAACATGGCGCATGGCGAGCTATTGATGATCGGCGCCTATGTCACCTATGTGACGCAACTGCTGTTTCGGCAATGGCTTCCCGGCTGGATGGACTGGTATGTCCTGGCGGCGCTGCCTGCGGCCTTCATCATCACCGCCGTGGTGGGCATGGTGATCGAGCGCACAGTCATTCGCTGGCTGTATGGACGCCCGCTGGAGACGCTGCTTGCGACCTGGGGAATCAGCCTGATGCTGATGCAGGGCGTGCGCACGATTTTCGGTGCGCAGAACGTCGAGGTCAGCAACCCCTCGTGGATGTCCGGCGGCGTGACCGTGTTGGGTGGCCTGGTACTGACCTACAACAGGATAGCGATCATCGTATTCGCCATCCTGGTCGTGGTGTTCGTGTGGGGGCTGCTCAATCACACGCGCCTGGGACTGTTCGTGCGCGCCATCACGCAGAACCGCCGCATGGCCGACTGCGTCGGCGTGCCCACCGGCCGTGTGGACATGCTGGCCTTCGGGCTGGGCGCGGGCATAGCGGGTCTGGCCGGCGTGGCCCTGTCGCAACTGGGCAATGTCGGTCCCGACCTTGGTCGCGCCTACATCGTCGACTCGTTCATGGTGGTCGTGCTGGGCGGTGTGGGCCAACTTGCCGGTACAGTCATCGCTGCCTTCGGCCTGGGAACCATCAACAAATTCATTGAACCCTACTCGGGTGCCGTGCTGGCGAAAATCACGATTCTGGTGCTCATCGTGCTTGTCGTGCAGAAACGTCCTCAAGGCCTGTTCGCCGCGCGCGGAAGGAGCGTCGAATGACCCGCCACGCCAATCATGATGTTTACGCCGCGCTTGCACAGCGTCGGCTGCTCTCGCCTGCGGCCTGGCTGGCGCTGGTCGCAGCCACCGTATTCATGGCGCTGCTGCCTGTGGCCAACCTGGTCGCCCAGCCGGGAGATGCGCTGCATATCTCGGGCTACACCATCGCGTTGCTGGGCAAGTTCATGTGCTTTGCCCTGGCGGCACTGGCGCTGGATCTGGTGTGGGGCTATGCGGGCATTCTGTCGCTGGGCCACGGCCTGTTCTTTGCCCTGGGCGGCTATGCCCACGGCATGTATCTGATGCGCCACCTGGGTGGCCCGCAGGGCACGCAATCTCTGCCCGAGTTCATGCGTTTTCTGAGCTGGCGCGAATACCCATGGTACTGGGCGCTGACCGAGCACTTCGCCTGGGCGTGGCTGCTGGTCATCTGCGTGCCGGGCCTGCTGGCCTTCGTGTTCGGCTACTTCGCCTTCCGATCGCGCATCAAGGGCGTGTATTTCTCCATCATCACCCAGGCCCTCACCTTTGCCGCCATGCTGCTTTTCTTTCGCAACGAAACGGGCTTTGGTGGCAACAACGGCTTCACTGCGTTTCGCTCCATCCTGGGGTTCGACATCACCGCGCCCGCCACCCGTGCCGCGCTTTACTGGGCCACGCTCGCCGTGCTCGTGCTGGGGTTCGTGCTGGCGCGCGCGCTCACGCAATCAAAGCTGGGCCGCGTGCTCATGGCGACGCGCGATGCCGAAAACCGTCTGCGTTTCATTGGCTACGATCCCCTGGGCTTCAAGCTGTTCGTCTGGACGCTGTCGGCCATCCTGTGCGGCATTGCCGGCGCGCTCTACGTGCCTCAGGTGGGCATCATCAATCCGAGCGAAATGTCGCCGCAGAACTCCATCGAGATGGTGATCTGGGTGGCCACCGGCGGGCGCGGAACACTCATTGGCCCCATCATCGGCGCCGGTGCGGTCAATGGCCTGAAAACGTGGTTCACCAGCGCCTTTCCCGAGTACTGGCTGTATGCGCTGGGACTCATCTTCGTGCTGGTCACCATCCTGCTGCCCCAGGGCATCGTCGGTCTGGTGCGCCGGATGGCGCGCACTCGCAAGGAGGCAGACGTATGAGTACAGACCCGAATCAGGACAGCTCGGGTGGCACTGTTTCGTACGGGCGGATCGGTACGCCGGGCGTTGACACCACGCACGGCGCGATCCTCTACCTGGACGCCATCACGGTGAGTTTCGACGGTTTCAAGGCATTGAACGATCTGAGCCTGGACATCGGCGTGGGCGAGTTGCGCTGCATCATCGGCCCCAACGGTGCGGGCAAGACCACCATGATGGATGTGATCACAGGCAAGACCCTGCCAACCTCCGGCACGGCGTTCTTTGGACAGAACATCGATCTGACCTTGCTCAACGAAGCGCAGATTGCCGATGCAGGAATCGGCCGAAAGTTTCAGCGACCCAGCGTGTTCGAGGCGCACACCGTCTTCGAAAACCTGGAGCTGGCCATGAAGGCGAACAAAGGCGTGCGGCGCACCTTGTTTTCACGCCTGGGCAGCGAGCACATCGACCGCATTGCGCACACACTGGACATCATCCGGCTGGGGCCGCAGGCGCGGCGCCAGGCCGGGCTGTTGTCGCACGGCCAGAAACAGTGGCTGGAGATCGGCATGCTGTTGATGCAGGAGCCTCAGCTGTTGCTGCTGGATGAGCCGGTCGCCGGAATGACCGATGCGGAAACCGAACGCACCGGAGAACTGCTCAACGAGCTGCGTGGCAAACACTCGATGGTCGTGGTCGAGCACGACATGGATTTCGTGACGCAGATCGCGCGCGAAGGTCAGGTCACGGTGCTGCACGAGGGGTCCGTACTGGCCGAGGGCACCATGATGCAAGTCCAGTCGGATGCGCGTGTGATCGAAGTTTATCTAGGAGGTTGACCATGCTGCAGGCTAACGAGATCAATCAGTATTACGGTGGCAGTCACACCTTGCGCAACGTTTCGCTCACCGTCAGGAAGGGCGAGTGCACCGCCTTGCTCGGGCGCAACGGCGTGGGCAAGACCACGCTGTTGAAGTGCCTGATGGGTGTTCTGCCCGTGGCGCGCGGTTCCGTGTCGCTCGATGGCGACGACATCACGCGCCTGACGCCCCATCGTCGCGCTGCGCGTGGCATGGCGTACGTGCCGCAAGGCCGCGACATCTTTGCGCGGCTGACGGTCGAGGAAAACATCCTGATGGGCATGGCTACGTTCTCGGGAGCCAGGGCACGGCGTATCAAAGGCGAGATTTTCGAGCTTTTTCCGGTGCTCGGGACCATGCTCGCACGGCGTGGTGGCGATCTCTCGGGCGGGCAGCAGCAACAGCTGGCGATTGCGCGGGCACTGGTGGCCGAGCCCTCGTTCATCATTCTGGATGAACCGACCGAAGGGATTCAGCCTTCGATCATCAAGGACATCGGCCGGGTCATCAGCATGCTGCGCGAGCGCGGCGACATCGGCATTCTGCTGTGCGAGCAGTACTTCGACTTCGCACGCGAACTCGCCGATACGTTTGCCGTGATGTCCCGTGGCGAAGTGGTCGTAGCGGGGGATCGCAGCACAATCGGATCGGACGAAGTTCGCGGCTACCTTTCCGTCTAGCCCGCCTTGCCAGCGACCAGATCGGCAATGGCGCGGCCGACATCGGTGGTGGAAGCCTTGCCTGCCAGGTCGGGGGTGTAAGGGCCTTTGGCAAGAACCTGCTCGATGGCGGTCATGATGGCGTCGTGGGCATCCTGGGCGCGTTGGCTAATCGCGCCGTCGCGTCCCTGTCCCAGAAACTCCAGCATCATCGCGCCCGACCAGATCATGGCGATCGGGTTGGCGATGTTCTTGCCGTAGATGTCGGGCGCCGAGCCATGAACGGGCTCGAACAGCGACGGGAAGTCGCGATCGGGGTTCAGGTTCGACGATGGCGCCAGGCCGATGGTGCCGGCGCAGGCCGGTCCGAGATCCGAGAGAATGTCCCCGAACAGATTGGAGGCCACCACCACGTCGAAGCGCCCAGGCTGAAGCACGAAACGTGCGGTCAGGATATCGATGTGCTGCTTGTCTGTGGCAATGTCCGGATAGTCCTTGGCCACCTCGGCGGCACGCTCGTCCCAGTAGGGCATGCTGATGGCGATGCCGTTCGATTTGGTGGCGACGGTCACGTGCTTGCGCGCACGGCGGCTTGCCAGCTCGAACGCGAAGCGCAGCACGCGGTCGCAGCCCTTGCGTGTGAAGATCGATTCCTGCAGCACGATTTCGCGGTCGGTGCCTTCGAACATCTTGCCGCCCACCGAGCTGTATTCGCCTTCCGTGTTCTCGCGCACCACCATGAAGTCGATGTCGCCGGGCTTGCGGTTGGCAAGCGGGCAGGGCACACCCTCGAACAGGCGTACTGGACGCAGGTTGACGTATTGGTCGAATTCGCGACGGAACTTCAGCAATGACCCCCACAAGGAGACGTGGTCAGGCAGCACGTCGGGCCAGCCTACTGCGCCGAAATAAATGGCATCCATGTCGCCGATCTGCGCCTTCCAGTCCTCGGGCATCATCGAGCCGGTTTCCTGGTAGTAATCGCAGCTGGCCCACTCGATATCGGTGAAGGCCAGAGGCAGATCGAATCGCTCGGCAGCAGCGCGCAGCACACGCAATCCTTCCGGCATGACTTCTTTGCCTATGCCGTCTCCGGGAATGACGGCAATACGAAAAGGTTGCTCTTTGGAAGTAGTCACGCAAGGTCTCCTTTTTTGGGTGAAGACCTCATGCTACTGCACTATTGTCGCGTCTTCAGAATGGCTCGGCAGAGTGCGCCAGCACGTTGCGCAGAAGCACCAGAACGTGGTCGTCGGCCAGACTGTAGTAAATGTGCTTGGCGTCGCGCCGGCGATTGACCAGCCTTGCGGCATGCAACACCTTCAGTCGCGCCGAAACGCTGCTGAGCTTGGCCTGCTGGGTGTGCACCAGTTCACTCACGCAGCGTTCGCCCGTGGCCAGATCCATCAACAGCCTGAGCCGGGCGGGGTCGGAGAGCGCCTGGAACATGCGTGCCGCGTCTTCCAGCTGTTCCGGATCGGTGGGCAGCGGTTCGCCGTGACGATGGTCGTAGGCGCCACACGCCGGAGCCTCTACTTCGGCGCGTTCGCTGTCGGCGGCCTCGTCCAGCATGTGGGAGTGACTGTGGTCGTGTGTCATGGAAATACCTCAGTACGTCAATCCAACGAACTATAGATTGTTTTCGTGTGCCGGACAAGTCCGTGCTTCGGCGACCAGCGCACTGTCCTGCCTGACAGCCCGTCCTGCATGTCAGCCCAGCGCCGCCCGGATCTTTTCGGCAACCGCTTCCAGCGCCTGCGGGTCGGCCATGACAGAGGCGTGGGCGCGTGCCTGGTCCCGGGCGTGGCGCGGAATGACGTGGATATGGAAATGAGGAACGGTCTGTCCGGCCACCGCGCCATTCATCTGCGCGATATTGATGCCTTCTGCGCCCAGGGCTTTCTGCAAGGCCACGGCAATCTTGCGTGCCGTATCCAGTGCCGCGTGGCCGCCGGCGGCCGACAGGGCCATGAGATCGGCGGCGGGTTCTTTGGGAATGACCAGTACGTGGCCGTCGTACTGCGGCATGATGTCCATGAAAGCCAGCGTGTGGGCGTCCTCATAAACCTTGGTGCAAGGGGCTTCGCCGCGCAGGATCTTGGCGAAAATGTTGTTGTTGTCGTAGCTCATGCGTCGTCCTTTGAATCGATAGTGGGTTTCGCGGCACAGCGGCGTCGCACCCTATGGGCACTGCGCTTGCAAGCCTGTCCTTTTTTTTGGCTGGCAGACATGTTAGAGGCTTTTGGGCCTCATGTCGGCGCCCTGGCCGGGCACTTCCCTTAGAATGTTCTGCCCTGCCATCGCATCAGAAGGACATAGTCATGACGCAAACGATAACCCCGACGGCAGAACGATTCATCCAGGACGATCTCGCCTTGTGGCGTATCACGACACCGCACGGTCAGGCCCTGGTGGCCGAGCAGGGCGCGCAACTTCTCAGTTATGTGCCTGACGGCGAACAACCGCTCGTGTGGTTGAGCGAACAGGCGCGTTACGTCCGTGGCGAATCCGTGCGCGGTGGCGTGCCGGTCTGTTGGCCCTGGTTTGGTGATCTGGAGCGCAACCCTGCACAGGTGCGCGCCGGCGTCCACGCCGACCTGCATGCCCAGGCGCCCAAGCACGGCTTTGTGCGCACGCAGGACTGGACTCATGCTGAAACGTCCATCGAAACCCAGGCGGTCACTCTGGTCTTCAGGCTGGATGTCGTGAAGGGTGCCAGCGGCTGGAGCCAACCTGCGCATCTGACACTGCGGCTGCGGTTTGCGGACACGCTGACTGTTGAACTGGGCGTCACCAACGAAAGCCCTGAACCCATGATCGTCTCTCAGGCGCTGCACACGTATTTTGCCGTGAGCGACGTGCGTCAGGTTCAGGTGCTGGGTGTGGACGGCGCACGCTTCGTCGATACCCTGGACGATTGGCAAATCAAGACGCAGGCCGGTGTCCTGCGTTTCAACGGCGAGACAGACCGCATTTATCTTGATGTCGGCAAGACGCTCGTCATCGAGGATCCGGGCTGGTCTCGCAGCATCCAGATCCAGACTGCACACAGCGCCAGCGCCGTGATCTGGAATCCGTGGACCGACAAGGCGGCGCGCTTGAGCCAGTTCGCCGACGATGCCTGGCAGCGCATGCTGTGTATTGAAACGGCGCGGGTCTGGGATGACCTGTTGACGATTGCGCCGGGTGAGACCGGCTATATGGCGGTGCATGTGCAGACCATGCGCACCGACGCGCAGGCCGCCGGTTGAGGTGCTGGCGGGGCAGCAAGGCGCGCCTGCGCAGGGTGATCAGAAGCGGTAGCTGACACCGACTGCGGCAATCGTCTTGCCGTAGCCCCTCTCGCCCATGCGATGACCAATGCTTCCCCACAACGCAGCCTGGGGGTTGAACTGGGCATGCAAGCCCAGCTTGATCTCGGCCACATCCTGTGCGCCGGCTTGCTCCAGCCTGACACCGTTCATGGTGACGTCATTACGCTTGGTGTTGTGTAGCCAACTGATCTCTGCGAATGGGCGAAACCAGCGTTTGCTGATAGTGTTCGAATCGGGGATGTTCTGTATGTAGGCGCGCAGGCCCAAAGCCGACTGCACGTTCCCGCGACCCTGTACCTGCACGCGGGTGCCATTGCTTTCCTTGTGGTCGCCGTTGCTTACGCCCATCCAGGTGATGCCAGCGTAAGGTTCCAGCAGGTAGCGCGTCGTGTGGCCTGCCGCGCGGGAAGCGCCTGCGACCAATGTGTAGCCAGCTTCTGCCGAGGCCAGCACGCCTTCGGACCGATACGACTCCTTGGGAATATCGTCGCCGCTTACCTGATTGTTGAACCAGTTGTACAGCACCTGACCGTCGGCGTAGGCGCCCGTGCCCTCGATGTCGTTCTGGTACCAGGTGCCATAGACGCCGATGTTGTAGCCGTCTACCGAGCCTTTCGCCCGGTGGCCCGATACCTGGGATCGGCTGTTGCTGCGGCTGTTTCCGTAGCCTGCCATCACGCCAAGATGGAAACGATCGCGGCCATGACGACTGAATTGGGCGACATCGCCACCTAGCTGCATCACGTAGCTGTTGCCCTGCGTGCGGGTCTGGTCGGTGCTGTCGCGAAAGCGCGCATGGGCGCCACCCTGGCGCAGCCACATGGATGATGTGTGTCCTTTGTCATCCCGAGTGTTGGCGTAGCGGTTTTCACCCGCGCGGTCACGCAAGGAAGTCAGGAACATGGACGAAGCCGCCTGATTGGCCAGATAGGCGGCAGCCTCAGGCCGTACGACGTGATGGCTGGGCTCTTGGGAAGGCGCGGGCG
>JAEYZR010000344.1 GCA_023427945.1 Pseudomonadota bacterium
CGGCTGTCCACCACGGCCTGCGCGTCTTCGCCCATTTTGCATGTGCCGATCGGGTGATAGATGGTCTGACCGTTCTCCCTCGCGAATTGCAGCCACTGTTCGTCGCTTTGCACCTGTTCGCCTGGACTGACTTCCTGCACCAGATAGCGGCGCAGCGGCTCGGTCTGGACGATCTGGCGCCCGATTTGCATCCCACGGATCAGGGCTTCCTGGTCGACGGTCGTGCTCAGGAAATTCGGGCGGATCCGGGGGGCCGCCTTGGGATCGTTGCTGTGGACATGAATGCTTCCTGCCGAGGTCGGACGCATCTGGCTCACGCCCAGGGTCATGCCGGGCTGGCGATCAAGAATCCGCTCTGCCGCATTCGCATAACTGGCGTGCATGAAGAAGAACTGGACATCCGGTGTCGTCATTTCCGATCGGGTTTTGACGAAACCGTTCACCAGACCCGTACCCAACGTCAGGAACCCTGAGCCTTTGGTGACATAGTGCAGCAGGGCAACCAGCAGACGCCAGTCACGCGTCATTTCGTTCAAGGTCGAAAGCCCTTTCAGGCGCCAGTTCATGCGTGTGCAGAAGTGGTCGATGTAGTTTTCGCCGACACCGTTCAGCACATGTTTTGTCTGGATGCCGGCCTGCGCGAGCACATCCGGCCGTCCGATACCGGAGAGCTCCAGCAGTTGCGGAGACTGGATCGCTCCAGCACTGAGAATGACGCACTGGCGCGCACGTACCTCGCGCACCTCACCGCGCACCTCGAAGCGCAGGCCCCGGCATTGCCGCGCCTCGATATCCAGGCCCAGCACATGGGCATGGGTGGTGATCTTCAGGTTGGCGCGATGCCGTATCGGTTTGAGATAGGCGTGATAGGCGCTGAAGCGACGGCCTTTGTGCTGATTGGCCTGGTAGTAGCCGACACCTTCCTGCGAGGGGCCGTTGTAGTCCTCGTTCAGGGGGAGCCCCCAGTTCTGCCCCGCCTCGAGGAAGGCCTGGGTGACGGGATAGCGTTCCTTCACCGGCACCACACGCATCGGGCCTGTCCGGCCACGATGAACGCCGCCGCCCGAATAGGTTTCGATCTTGCGGAAATAAGGTTCCACCTGTGCGTAGTGCCAGCCTGTAGCACCGGCGTCGGCCCAGGCATCGAAATCGCCAGGCTGACCGCGCACGAAGATCATGCCGTTGATCAGGGTGGATCCGCCCAGGCCTTTGCCGCGCGGCACGGCAATCGTGCGCCCCAGCGTATTGGCCTCCGGTTCGGTGTTGAAGCGCCAGTTGTAGCGGTGGTTGGTCAGCAGTTTGCTGAACCCCGCTGGCATGTCTATCCAGGGGCTCTTCGGCTCGCCACCGGCTTCCAGCAAAAGTACCGAGTGTTTGCCCGATGCCGTCAGGCGATTGGCCAGCACGCAACCGGCGGTACCCCCGCCGACAATGATGTAGTCGAACGTTTCCATTTTATTGTCGGACGCCTCGCATTGCGTCGAGCGCAGCCTGCCTGGCCTCCTGGTCATAACCGAGTTCGCGCAGAATATCCTCGTTGCTGCCCCCTCTGTCTTCCAGGGCGCTGTGCAGTGTTGCTGGTGTGCGCGACAGCCGTATGGCCTGGTCGATCAGACTCACTGTCTTGCGGCGCGGATGTGTCACGGTCGTGATGATCTTCTGGTGCACGACCTGGGGATCTTTCAGGACCTGATCCATGCTGTAGATTGGCCCTGCGGGCACATCGACCTGCGCCAGGCGCGCCATCCACGTGGCTATCGTTTCTTCGGAGAATGCCTGGCTCAGGATGGCATTGAGCTGATCGCGATTGTGCAGGCGTGCTTCGTTGTTGAGAAAACGGGCTTCGAAGGCAAGCTCTGGCTGTCCGATGGCCTTGCATAGTGATTGCCATTGCTTGTCATTGCCGGCGCCGACATTGATGTGTCCGTCTTTCGCGGGATAGGCCGACGTGGGCATGCTGGTCGGGTGGTCGTTGCCGACCCTCACGGGCACATCGCCTTCCAGCGCACAGCGCGCCGCCTGAAAATCCATCAGTGCGATTCCCGCGTGCAGCAGTGAGCATTGCACCCATTGGCCTTTGCCGCTGATCTGTCGCTCGACCAGTGCGGTCAGCGCACCCAGGGCGGCGTACAGGCCTGCGGTCATGTCCACGACAGCGGCACCTGCACGAACGGGTTCACCTCCAGCAAATCCGGTGGCGCTCATCAGGCCGCACATGCCTTGAAGAATCTGGTCGAATCCCGGGCGCCTGGCATAGGGGCCATCCTGCCCGAACCCCGACACACTGACCAGAATGATGCGCGGGTTGCGTTGCGACAGGGCCTCGTAGTCCAGTCCAAGCCGGGTCTTGACCTCTGGCCGAAAGTTCTCGACCACGATGTCGGCGCTGTCCACCAGGTCCATCAGTATGTCGTGACAGGCCGGCGACTTCAGGTCCAGCGTGATCGAGCGTTTGTTGCGATGCAGATTGATCATGTCGGCGCCGTCGCGCTCGCCCACATAGAGCTCCTGCCGGTCCACGTTTTCGGGCGGCTCCACCTTGATCACGTCGGCGCCGAAATCGGCCAGTTGCTTCACGCACGTCGGCCCGGCGCGCACCTGGCTCAGATCCAGAACCCGAAACGTCGATAGCGCGCCATCGTTACCTATTCTCTGCATGACCTTCCTTTGCGTGATCGCTTCATTTTCTTGCTGCTCATTGCCCGACGAACTTCGCCGCTCGCTTGGCCATGAAGGCCGCAACGCCTTCGGCGTAATCGGTGCTGGTGGCGCACCGTGCCACCGCAGAATCGGCGGCCTGTCGGCACGATTCGTTTTCAGGCGAGAGTGCCGATTGAATGCTGCGTTTGGACGCTGCTATCGAGAGCGGCGCAAGCGGCGCAATCTCGTTGCACAGTCTGTCCGTCGCTGCCGCAAGCGCACCGTCTTCATGGACTTCGTTGACCAGCCCGAGGGCAAGCGCACGTTGCGCATCGTAGATGCGGGCGGTGAACATGATCTCCGTGGCCGCCGCAGGTCCGACGACCTGCACCAGGCTGCGCGTGTTGGCCGCTTCATAGCCCAGTCCCAACCTGGCGGCCGGAATGCTGAAGCGCGCCGACTGCGCGGCGATGCGCAGATCGCAAGCCAGCGCCAGTGCCATGCCCCCGCCAATGCAGTAGCCATTGATGCTGGCGATGACGGGGCGAGCAAACGCCCGGATGGCTTGCAGCGCGTCTGTCACTGTTGCTTCGTATCGCATGACGGCATCCGCAGACAGGCGCTGCGACCCGAACTCCGAGATATCGGCGCCGGAGATGAACGATTTCTCTCCTTCGCCCGTGATGACCACCACGCGTGTGTGACCATCCTGCTCCAGGGACGCCAGCATGGCGGGAAGTTGTTCCCACATGGCACGACTCATGGCGTTGCGCCGCTGGACGTTGCTCACGACGATGGTGGCCACTGGGCCCTCACGCGTCAGAAGAAGCGTTCCCTCCTGCCGGTTGTCCGTTGCCGTCATGGTGCAACTCCTGTCTTGTTGGCGGTGTTCTCCACGATGCGGCGCACGCCGTGCCATTGCCCCGCCTGAACCAGTTCTTCGATCGTGAGTTGCAGCAGCTCCAGTGCCTTCGCCGCTGCGATGGAAAGAGGAATGTTTTCCGAATAGGCCAGGGTCAGGCAGCGTTTGCTGGTCTGGCCGGTCAGGGCGATGGCGTGGATTTCACCGCGTTGAACCAGATCACCGACGGCTGACCACGGCAATACGCTCCAGCCCAGGCCACATTCCACCAGGTGAATGGTCATGTCGGTGCCGCTGGCTTCGCTGACCAAGGTGTAGCTAAGCCCGGCGTCCAGAAACAGAGCGTCGATACGCTGGCCGATGGTGCTGGGTGCGGTGGGCAGAATCAGGGGCGCACTGGCCAGTTCGCTCACTTCCAGGGACGTTCGTTCGCGCCAGGGGCCGTTGACGTCCGTGATCACATAGAGATCCTCCTCCAGCAGAGGAATCTGTTTCGTGCCTGGCTGCGGAAAAAGATCCACTGCCAGCGCAATGTCGATCACGCCCGAGTCGATCAGGCTCACCAGATCGGCGCTGACCCGTTCGAGCAGCAGCGGTTTGATGCCGGGGTACATCGCCATCTTGCGCAACAGCGGCGCGGCAAGAATCTTGGCGGAGCTGCCGGGCAGTCCGATGGCCACGCGTCCGTGCGGCTGCTGGACTTCGTGCGCCACGGCCTGCTTGGCATCTTCGACTTGTTTGAGGATGGACTTGGCGTAGCTATAGAGCGCGGCACCGGCCGACGTGAGCTGCATGCCGTTCTTGCCGCGATCGAACAACCTGACGCCAAGCTCGTTTTCCAGGTTGGCGATCTGTTGGCTGAACGATGACTGCGCGACATATACGGATTGGGCAGCGCGGGTCATGTTCCCGTAGTCGGCGGTCGCCAGGAAGTATTTGAGTTGTTTGAAGTCCATGCCTGGCCCTCAGGATTGCTGGCCTGCGCCGGAGTTCTCGACAGCCAGTTTGTCCGCCGCGTTATCCAGCGCCAGCATGAATGCGCGCAGCGTCGCCGGGACCGGTTCGCTGCGACGCGTCTGATTCACATGCCAGATACAAACAGCCGTGCCGTGCGCCACCAGTCCGTCGTGCCAGGTGGCATAGGACATGCCGAAACTTGTCCTGCCAATCCAGTCGGTTTTTGCCGTGACCATCAATTGCTGGTCGAGCTCTGCCGACTTTTCATAGCTGCAGGTAATGTTGCGCAATACCGGCCCTGGGTGTGCCGCATTACGGATCGGATAGCCGCCTGCCTGAAGATAGCTGTTGCGGATGTCTTCAAACCAGGTCAGATGGCTTTTGTGATTTGCATGGCCAAAGGCATCCAGGTCAGACCACCGCACCCGGACCTTGGCGCCGAACGTCCAGCCTGGCGCGATGCCGAACGCTTCCATGTCGCTCGCCGAAATGCGATATGGCTCGAGGGTATCGGCGGTCATGCTTGGCCGGCCTTCGCATCCGTTGCGATCTGATTGAAAAAGATCTCCAGCGTGCGGTTGAACAGTTCCGGTTCTTCCAGATTGACGGTGTGCGTGGTGTGCGGAAACACCGCCAACTGGCATGCCGGCACGTTTTCTTTCAGGAACAGGGCCACAGGGATGCATGGCGTGTCGTCGTCGCCGATGACGACCAGCGCCGGCAGGTTCAGATCGGCCAACCGTTCTTTCAGCAGATAGACAGACGGCCGCTTCATCTGATAGCCAATCGCTGTCAGGGCAGACCCGACCGGAGAGTGCTCGGCAAAATTGCGGAAGAACGTATCGAAGCCGCGCGGATCCTTCTCGCGGAATCGTTTGCGGATCGGACTGTCGGCGTAGTCCGTGATGGCTTCCGCCATGCCCAGCGTCATCATCCGGTCTGCGAGTGTCTGGGTGTCCTTCAGGAATTTTTCGCGCATGGCCGGGTCCGAACCGTGGCCCGTCGCAGCCAGCACCATCGACATCGTCATGTCCGGATGTTCGAGCGCAAAATTCAACGCCGCATATCCGCCCATCGACAGACCGACGATATGCGCACGATCGATGTCCAGTGCGGACATCACACTGTGGATGTCCGCCACCGCCTGCTTGTAGCCATAGGCCGACTCGCTATCGGGGACGTCGGAGGGCGGATACCCCCGCGCATTGAATGTGATGCAACGATAGTGTCGGGAAAAATAACGGACCTGCTCGTTCCAGCTGCGATAGTCACCGGCATATTCGTGCACGAATATGATGGTTTCGCCAACGCCTGCAGATTCGTAATACAGCCGGACGCCACCGGATTCTACGTAGGGCATTCATGTACTCCAGAGCAAAGGCGGATCGCCTGACGGAACATTATGTTCTCGGGCAATCCGCCTTGGACAATCAACTTTCCGCCTTGATGTTGTTTTCCGCCAGGAACGTTCCCCAGCGCTTGTTCTCCGAGGGGATGAAGGCCCGGAATTCCTTGGGCGTCATGGAGGAGGGCGCGTAGCCGATCTCTTCCATCCTGGCCTTGACCTGCGGAGTCTGAATCGCCTTCACGATACGTTCTCCCAGGCCGTCGACAATTTCGTCGGGGGTGCTGGGTGGCGCCAGATAGCCGAACCACGTTTCGATGTTCATCGGGATGCCCATTTCCTGGAAGGTGGGCACTTCGCCGATGATCGGCCAGCGTTTGGTCGCGCCAGAGGCGTAAAGCGTGAACACGTTGCGCGAACCTTGCAGCATCGGGATGGGCAGGAATGCGTAATCGATTTCGCCCGCCATCAACGCGGTGGACACGGGGGCCGCACCGCCATAGGGCACGGCAACCAGTTTCGGGATCTTTTCCTGGATGCGCAGCATTTCCATGCCGACCTGGGGCAGGCTGCCGGGACCCCAGTGGCCATACGTGCATTCCCGTGATTTCAGGTCAGCAAGGGCTTCGGCATACGTCTTGGCCTTGTTCGCCTTGCGCGAGCACAGGACAAACACCATGTTGGCCACTCCCGCCACCGGTTTGAAGGCGTTGGGTTCGAAACGCGCTGCGCTCTTGTAGATATGGGGTGCAATGGAAATATTGTCTGCGGCGCCAAACAGCAACGCGCTGCCGTCACCGGGTGCCGCATAGATATAGTTCGCCGCAATCAGACCATTGGCCCCCGGCCGATTTTCCACGACCATCTGCCGTCCCAGCGCATCGCCCACCTGAGCTGCGGCAAACCGCGCCAGGATATCGGCCCCCCCGCCAGCGTTGTATGGAACCGCGACGTTGACAGGTTTGCTGGGCGCCCATTGAGCAGCGAAGCTGCGTCCGAACGCGGTAGTGCCAGCAAGCGCCACCATGGTCTTGGTAAACGTGCGGCGCCCCGCCGACTCCATCGACGTCATTGTCTTATCGTTGGTTTTCAAGGTTGTCTCCTCGTTCTGCAGCTATTTTTCGCCGTCGCGCTATGGAGCTTGATCAGCGATTTGTTATGAAATTTTTTGCTAGCTTTTTGTGGAACGGAGTATATGGCCGCGGTGAAACGCAGGCCAATATGAAATGCCGATGCTGTGATCGGTCAGCGCGATTTTGCAGGACAGGCCGTATATCCACGCCCCAGCCTGGCAATCTCACGGTAACTACCTGGATCGTCGATTGATGAACCACGTTGCGGCCGTTGGAGACCCCATGCAGGGAAATGGCAGGCCAGCCGGGTCGCCTGATACCCGGTGCTGAACGCGTCATGCGCTGCCGATTGATCGGTTCGATCTGTGCAGACAGATCCGCTCGTTCAATGAAAGGCCGATGTCATGATCATGACGGTCCAGATCAAGGCGGCGCTGACCCACAGAATGAACGCATAGCTTGCGCGGCGGGCACCTTTGGACCAGCGCAGTCTTTCAAGTCTGCGGTTCAACAGCCCGGCTGCCAGGAAACCCGCTCCCCACAGCACACCTGAGCCGATCATGGCCGGCCAGACATCATCGCCGCGCCAGTCGTTCGGATTGCCCGCAAGTGGATAGACCACCGGCCAGGCCGCATAGGCCAAAAGCCCGCCCAATGCTCCCATGCTCAGAAACCCCAGAACAGCGGTGACAATCGCTGCGATGATCGACTTTTTCATATCTGGCCCGTGTGTGTCCCTGTTGACTGCATTGTCTAATCCATTCTTCCCATCCGATCGTCCAGGCTCCCCACCCACGTGGCCAGCTTCGGACTACGCACTTCCTGCACGTCATGGTTTTCGACCGTATTGATCGGGATGGTAACGCTCATTGTCAGGGCGTCCCTGCAGCGTGATATTTGAACGGTACGTCGATACGCCTGCAAAGCAGAGTCTTCCAGGTCCATGCGAATTCGTTGTTGCAACACCCTGCTTTTGCAGGGTAGGATGTCCAACATCCTACCGATAGCAGGTTATCGGATCTAAAAAATCAGGAGGAGACAGCTATGACCACCGGTCCTTTGTCCCGGTTTACCGTCCTTGATCTCACCCGCGTGCGTTCGGGTCCGGCAGCGGCACGGCAGTTTGCCGATTGGGGCGCCAATGTGATCAAGATCGAAGAGCCCACCGATCAGCAGGACGATAAACCCGGCGGCTCGGCTCAAGCGGCGGATTATCAGAACACGCACCGGAACAAGACGAGTCTGACGCTGAATCTGAAGGATCCGAAAGGAAAAGAGATTTTCCTTGAGCTTGTGAAGCAGGCTGACGTGGTCATCGAGAACTATCGGCCGTCTGTGAAATTCAAGCTCGGTATTGATTACGAATCGCTTGCGAAGGTGAATCCCAGAATCGTGCTGGCCAGTGTGTCCGGCTTCGGCCAGGACGGCCCCTATCATGCCCGACCTGGCCTGGATCAGATTGCACAGGGCATAGGCGGCATGATGTCCGTCACCGGCGAACCGGGTCGTGGACCTATGCGAGCGGGCATCCCTGTCGCTGATCTCACTGCGGGACTATTTTGCGCCATAGGGACTTTGATTGCCCTGCTCGAGTGTGAGAAGTCTGGCCGGGGACAGTGGGTGCAGACATCGCTGCTCCAGGCACAGGTGTGGATGATGGATTTCCAGGCAATGCGTTGGTTGATGAACAAAGAGGTTGCCGGTCAGAGCGGCAATGATCATCCCACCAGTAGTCCTACCGGCGTCTTTCCGACTTCGGACGGCTTCATGAACATTGCCGCGATGGGCAACGATATTTTCCATCGATTGTGCAACGTCATCGATGCGCCTGAACTGATCGTCGATGAGCGATTTCTGACGGTTCCCCTGAGAGGGAAAAATCGTCCGCCGTTGAATGCGGCCATCGCGGAAAAGACCCGCCAGAAAACGACGGCAGAGTGGATCGAGTTGATGAACGATGCAGGAGTCCCTTGCGGTCCGATATTGAGTCTGGACAAGACCTTTGAAGACCCGCAAGTGAAACACCTCCAGCTGAGCCGGGAAGTCTCCCATCCCGACTTAGGTGAGATTTCGGTTCTCGGCCAGGCGTTCAGTTTGAGCCGTACTGCGGCGCGTGCGATGCAGCCGGCTCCGAAGACCGGTCAGCATAGCCAGGAAATCGCGAGTCGCATGCTCGGAATGAGCGAATCCGAGTATCAGGAAATGAAACGAGTCGGAGTTTTCTAGTCGTTGGCTTAACCTTCGCTCTATCACTTCCTAATAGGGTTAACTGCCATCATGTTCGATGCCTTGAATCGACCGACCAATCTGCCTGATGAGATCGCAGACCAGATACGACAGAAAATTCAGACGGGCGAATTCGCGCCAGGAGAGCAGTTTCCGCCAGAACAGCAGTTGGCCCAGAGCTTTCGGGTCAGTCGCAATGTGGTCAGGGAGGCTATCGCCAGACTCAAGCTGGCAGGTTATGTCGCGACGCGCAGAGGAATAGGCACTTTCGTATCGCCTGATGCCGGGACTCAACACTTCCAGATCGTTCCCAATGATCTGCTGACAAGTTCCGATCTGATCAGCGTTTCCGAACTGCGAATAGAAATCGAGGCCGGTGCGGCGGCGTTGGCCGCTATCAATCGCACCGATCAGCAGCTTGCCTCACTGGAGGCGGCACTGGCTCAGGTTGATCAGTCCGCCCATGATTGGCAGCTAGGCGCCGAGAAGGCGCTGGATTTTCATATGGAGGTTGCCCGTGCAACCAACAATCCGTACTTCCTGAAGTTGATGGCGCATCTGAAGCAGGTGATCGGCAACGCCACCAGAACGTTGCGTTTCACCAGCAGCGGAACCGACCGTCCTGTTCACATCGAACGGGAACATCATCAGATTTTCGACGCCATCAGGGCGCGCGACAGCGAATCCGCACGGGCAGCCATGCGTCTGCATCTGAACCGCGGCATTCAACGTTATCGCGAGGTGGCAAACATGAACGAGGCAAACAATGGCAAGTAAAAACAGAGTGCTGCAAGGTGAAATCACCGACAAGATCCAGGCTGAGATCGATGGCGCAGTGGGTTGGCTCACCTTCAATGATCCCGAAAAACACAACGCCATATCGGTGGATATGTGGGAAGCCGTCCCCAAGGTACTGGACGCGTTCTCCAGCAATCCCGACATTCGCGTGATCGTTTTGACGGGAGCAGGGGAAAAAGCTTTCGTCAGTGGCGCAAACATCTCGCAATTCGACAACCTGCGCACCGGCGAGGACCCCGTCAAACGTTACGAAGCCGCCGCAGAGCGGGCGATGGAGTCGATATATCGCTGCACCAAGCCTACGGTCGCTCGCATCAATGGCTACTGCATCGGCGGCGGATTGAACATCGCGCTGTGCTGCGATATTCGTGTTGCAAGTGATACCAGCACGTTTTCGATTCCAGCGGGCCGGCTCGGGCTGGGTTACCGGGTCAGCGCAATCAGGAACCTGGTGAACTGCGTGGGCGCCGCGCATGCCCTGGAAATATTCCTCGGCGCGAAAAAGTACGACGGAAAGGAGGCCAAGATCCGCGGCCTGGTGACTGAGTCGGTGCCCGTCGATCAACTGGACGACTGCCTGGGACAGATGACCGGCGCGATTGCACAGAATGCGCCCATGACGCTGGCCGCGGGCAAGGCGATGATTCGCCAACTGTGCGAAATCCCCGGACACGTCGATCTGAACAAGATGAACGAGCTGGTACTGGAATGCTTCAGGAGCGATGACTACGCCGAAGGCAAGCGCGCGTTCGCCGAAAAGCGCAGGCCCGTCTTTCAAGGAAAGTAGAAAAAGAACTTATAACTTCACAGGAGACAAAAAAATGAAAAAGTTTTGCCTTGCAGCGTCTGTCATGGGTGCGTTGAATTTTGCGATGGCTGGAGGAGCCATCGCAGCATTCCCCGAACGCCCCATTACCATCGTGGTGGGTTATGCCCCCGGTGGAACAACGGACATTCTGGCCCGGGCCATTGCCGAACAACTCGGCAAGAACCTGAAAACATCGGTGATCATCGAAAACCGTGCAGGCGCGGCAGGAAACCTGGCAGCGGCCCTGGTCGAAAAAGCCGCTCCCGATGGCTACACACTGTTCGTCGCCACGGTTTCAAGTCATGGGATCAACCCCGCGATCTACAACCGGAATCTGGGCTACAAGCCTGTAGAGGGATTCGCGCCAGTGGGCATGGTTGCGTCCATTCCCCTGCTGTTGGTCACCAATCCAAAACTCGGTTTTTCGACGGTTGAACAACTGGTCGACGCCGCCAAACAAAAACCGGGTCAGCTCAACTATGCGTCCAGCGGCAACGGATCGCCCGTACACATGGCAGGGGCCATGTTTGCCAGGGCGGCGGGTGTCGATATCGTTCACGTTCCTTACCGGGGCGGTGCGCTGGCAAACACCTCGGTGATGAGCGGAGAAACGCAATTCACTTTTGCGACCATGCCCGCGGCCTTGCCCCAGGTCAAAGCCGGTGCGCTGGAAGCGGTTGCCGTCACCACCGCCAAGCGTTCGGATCAGCTTCCAGATACCCCGGCAATCGCCGAGGCGCCCGGATTCTCAGGCTATGAAATAAACACCTGGAACGCGCTTCTGGCACCTAGCGGCACGCCACCGGAAACCATTGCCACGTTGAACGGTGCCATTGCCGAAATTCTGAAAACGCCTGCCCTGAAAGAGCGTTTCGAACGCGAAGGGGCGACTCCGCAATG
Source organism: Pseudomonadota bacterium (assembly GCA_023427945.1). Lineage (GTDB taxonomy): Bacteria > Pseudomonadota > Gammaproteobacteria > Burkholderiales > Burkholderiaceae_B > Schauerella. The sequence goes on from JAEYZR010000344.1 coordinate 11,610, forward strand.
GATGTCGCCGGCCGACACCAGCAAGTTCATCGACCAGGAACTCGCCAAGTGGAAGGAAACCGCTGACCGGCTGAAAATCGAAATCCAGTAAAAAGCGACGCCCGTTGTGCGGTGGTGTGGAGGAGGGCGGTGAAGGCCTCAAGCACGATCAGTGGTCTTCACGCGACGACGCCCACCAGGCATGACATCATGCAGCACGCCGCAGGCGAGCTGGCTTGTCGGCCTATTGCGAAATCGCTGGTACTCAGCGATACGCTGCCTGAT
>JAEYZR010000281.1 GCA_023427945.1 Pseudomonadota bacterium
GGCAATCTCCTTGCAAATGGCCAGGCCCAGTCCAGCACCAAGGTCACGTCGATGTTCACCGCGCCAGAATCGATCGAACAGCAGGGGGAGCTGAGCGTCATCGACACCCGATCTCATCGCCAAGATCTCGCCGGCAGATCGGGACGGTGGCTGGCTTTTGCCGCACTAGCCGGAGTTGACGTAGCGCCGTTGAAGGCGGTGTGCAGCCTCGGTGTCGGCGACAACTTCGATGCAGCGACGCCCTTAGCCCCGACCAGGAGTTGCCTGGAAGTTTCGGATTCGCCGTGCGAATGCCGCCAGTAGCGCGAGGATGTCGGCGGCGCCGTCGTGTGCCATCGAGGAACAGGAAGAAGGACTGGGCGTGGTGTTGTTGCCCGTGCTGCGCGCCGTCTGCGGTTGACTTGCGCAGGAGCACTTTATTAACTCAGTCATGCGCATTCGAGCCTAACTCAACACGGAGACGCTCGCGGTAGACGCCCGGCGTTGCCCCGAAATTTCGTCGGAACAAATTAATGAACGCGGTGCTCGTTGAGTATCCAAGCTCTACGGCGATGCTGGTTACTTGCTTGCCCGCGGCCAACAGTTCCAGGGCTCGCATCAATCGGACGCGCTGGCGCCATGTCGTGAAGTTGAACCCTGTTTCAACGACAAAACGGCGGCTCAGCGTGCGCGGGCTGATCGCACCCCAACTAGCCCATTGCTTCAGGTCGCGTTCATCCGCGGGGTCGTCGATCAACGCGCGTGCGATGCGCTGCAGGCGCGCCTCTCTGGGCAATGGCAAGCCAAAGGTCTCAATGGGCAGATTTCTGATCTCATCCAGGATGACCGCTGCAACATGCGCCTGAGCGCTCTCAAGAGGTTCGAGTGGCCAAGTGCTGGCACGCAGGATTGCCTCACGCAACAAGGCTGACACCCGGATGGTGCAAGGATTCTTTGGCAGGCTTTCGCACGCCGCCTCCTCAATGAAGACACTCCAGCCATTGAAGGGACCATGGGATCGTGCCGAATGAACGTGATACGGAGGCAACCACACTGCATGGATGGCTGGGACGACCCACACGCCGCTTTCCACGGTCACCGACAGCAAGCCTTGCAGCGAGCCGCAAAGTTGTCCACGCGAATGTTGGTGCGCCCCCTGATCGAACTTGGCGTTCTGACAGCGGCCCGCCACGACAAACACGGGGAGGCCATCAGTGGTGTCGATCAGGGCGGGATCTAGTGTGAGGTCGACCATGGAATTGCAGCAGCGCTTCTCAATACAGGTTTTTGCTGTAGTCCCTGGCCATCTCGCGCTCGACGAAGCCAGGAACTGACATGACAACCCCGGCTAGTTTCGTGCCCAGGCCCTTGCCGAGTTTTAAGTGGCCTGCGGCAATCCTGCCTGCGCTCAAACCTTTTGGTGCCGCAGGCGCCGGCCAGACGGTAGCTCGCGCCAATGCGGGGCTGGCGCGTCGCTCGATGCAGATGTCTCTCACTACAGTCACGAGGTCAGGCGTTTTCTCGCCGACCATGAAGCGCTCGCGCTCCACCATGTCATCGGTAATCCGCGCTGCGCCCTTGACGACCATCAGGTGGCGCAAACCAGGAACAAGCAAGGTCACCGCAATCCGCGGTTGAACGACGATATTCTGGAAACTGTCGATTCGGCGGTTGCCGGGCCGGTCTGCGAACCGCAGCGTGTCCTTGTCCAGATGCACCATCAAGCCTGCCGGATCGCCTTTGGGACTCAGGTCGGCGTGTGATTGCAGGTCGCACGTCGCCAACCCCAAGAATCGACAATGAGCGGCAAAATCCTCTGGTGAAATTCGCCCTGACTCGGTGGAGGCTGACCAGAAACTGGACCGGATCAGCGCCTTGCCGCAATGGATGTAGCACTCTTCGACGGTGACACGAACCTCGTGCCCATCGTTTGAAGCAATGCGTCCATTTATCCGCATCAGTTCGTTCAGTGAGGGCACCATAAATATTGATCCGAACCCGGCTCCTGGTGCGAACCGGTCCGGAAAATCGAGCGCCTCGGTCGGAAGTCGCAGCGTCGTCCGTTCGCCATGTGCCCAACCGGGATTGCCGCCACCCAACAGGACTTCGATGTCGTCGCCGCCCGCGATCGAGGCGATCATGAGGGTCGACGCAGCTAGCCAAGACATTGCACCGATGTCCAGGTGCTCAATGGCCTTTGCCAATACCATGGACGGCGGCGTGCCAAATCGCTCCTCGAGTTGCACTCGTGTCGTCAGCTCAGCCATTCATCCCCCAGATTCTTGCTGGTCATCACATCAGTTGCCCACTGCTGGGCGACTTGTATAGGGTCGTCTTGGCTCGAAGCGTCGTAGCGCCCATAGGGGCCCATGCGTTCGGCACCCCGTGCACGAAGCAATTCATCCATGATTTCGCTGCCACGTGAGTAGTGGTCGTAGCTGCTGTCGCCCAGTCCAAACATGGCATAGCGAATACCATGGAGATCAACGTGCCCGTGTTCAAGCAGCACACCGAATGGGACGGCGCCGCTTGGCAATTCACCCTCCCCATGCGTCGAGCAGACAACCAGATGGAAGTTTTTGAGCGAAAGCTTTGCAGGATCCGCTTCGCTCATGTCCAGCGTCGAGACAGCGAACCGGTCGCCGATTGCCTCTGCTATTTCACTGGCGATCAACTCGGCGTTGCCGCTCTCTGTGCCAAACAGGATGACGATGCTCAATTGATGGCCTCCTTTCCAAGAGAGAGGGTGTCGGCAGTCCGTCTCGCGACCGAATACATTTGTTCGATGTTCATGATCTTGCGTCGGACGCGACCTTCTTGTGCGCGGCCGCACTCGAACGCATCGATCCTGGACCAGGCGTCGAAGTCGACGGCATCGGTGATCGGCAGGGCCCGCCGACCGGGACGATTGGACGTAATCACGCCTAAGCGGTAGTCCGTCGCAATGTCGCTGGCCAGTTGCTTCGAGAGCGTCCTCTGCAACGGGATGGTTCCCTGAGGGCCGGTTCTCAGCCAGCCGGTCGTGTAGACGCCAGGCGGGAAGGGCTTCGATGGCTGAGACTCGAAACCGATGGCGGTCAACACGGTGTTCACCGCGACTTCCTTGCGCTCGCCTGCAGGGCCGCAAATGCGGATTCCTGTCACGCTTTCGGCGCCAAGGATCTGCTCAACGGAGCAGGCCAAGTGCAGATTGATGGTGAGGTCCGTTGGCCTCTGTCTGCCCATCAACAGTTCGCGCAACGTATGAGCTGCGGGAGACTGCCCTGACGCGACCGAGCCGGTTGCCAACCGTATGCCTGGCCGATGCAATCCACCTATCTCGCGAAGCATGGACGCGTCCCAGCGCGCCTTTTCAGCACCGGAACGGGAAATCAAGTGGATATCGGTGACAGGCTTGGGAATGACAGATCCAAGAACCTCGTCATCCATGTCAGACCCGTTCCACTCCTGCGCGCCTTTCGACAACAGTCGCAGAAGGTCAACAGCAACGTTTCCTGAGCCGACAATGGCAACGCGTGGCGAGACGACAGGCACAGATTCATTCACTTCCGGGTGGGAGTTCAGTGCTCGGGTCAAGCGGCCAGCGCCGATGACTCCGTCTAACTTTTCACCCACGATTCCAAGGCGTCGGTCGTTGGGCACGCCGGTCGACAAAACAACGACGTCAAAGATCGTGGTGAGTTGATCGAGATGAACGTCGCGCCCCAATTCGAGGCCCCCTAGAAATTCAACGTCGGCACCCTGAAACAATCGGTCGAATTGACGTTGCACCTGCTTGGTGCCCTGATGGTCGGCTGCGACGCCGTAGCGCAACAGCCCGAATGGAACGGGGAGTCGATCAAGCACAGTAATTTCGGCGCCGGCAAATTCCTTTCTCAAAGCCTGCGCGGCATAGCATCCGGCGGGGCCGGCGCCGACGATAACGATGGATATGGCGCTCATGGCACTGCCGTCGGAAAAGCCAACATCTTCATCTACCTTTAGACAGGGGGAGTAATGACATACGCAACACTTGAGGCCGAAAAGCTGCCTGAGTCCTGCAAAGGATAGGAAGAAAGGCTTTTGGCGTCATTGGTAATTCAGGACGAGTTATTATTCATTCTCGCCATTCGATGCGTCTTTCAAGCATGCCCTTTCTCAGCAGTCCGTCGTTGCCTCCAGATTGGATCGAGCCTGACGAGGTACCGAGGCCGGTCGTTACGTACGCCATCGCTGCGGGCATGGACTTCACTTTCGAGCTCACGCCGCACCACCACGCCAAGAGTCAACTCTTGCTCGTCCAGCGCGGCGTGTTGAGCTGCGAGGTCGATCAGGGCCTCTGGATCGTGCCACCGCGTAGCGCTATTTGGATACCCGGCGGCGCGGTTCACGCGATCAAAGTGACGGGCAGGCTAGAGGCTTACGGCGCCTTCGTTGTACCCGAGGCAGGCGCGGCCTTGCCGCAGAACTGCTGCTCGATAGCGGTGACGCCACTGCTGCGCGAACTTCTTTTTCGCGCAGCGCAACTGCCGCTTCTTTATGAGGAAGGTGGTGCAAACTCGCGTTTGATGGCTGTTCTGCTTGATGAATTGGCTTTAGCCAATGTTGAAGCGCTTTATCTGCCGATGCCTGCGGAACACCGCCTGCGTCGCATGGCTGAGGCGATCATGGCGTCACCCGCGGATCGGGGAACAATTGACAAGTGGGCCCAGCGAATTGGCATGAGTGGGCGCACCCTGGAACGGATGATGAGTCGAGAGACGGGTATGAGTTTTGGACGCTGGCGCCAACAGCTTGCCGTCATGTTTGCCGTTGAACGACTCGCAGGCGGTGTTTCGATGCAGCAGGTCGTTGCCGAACTCGGGTATGAGAGCGTGCCGAGCTGTGTGACCATGTTTCGTAAGGTGGGCGGAACTTCGCCAGGTCGATATATGAAGGAGCGTTATCCAGGTTCGTCATGACAGGCATGTGTGTGCTGCGGAGTATGTCTCTGTGGTCGACCTGAGGTTGACGACCTGGCCACCACACGATCGGCTTTTTTCCGACGGATCATTCAGGCGTCTCGAGCAGTTCCTTTCCTTTCTCGATTGCCTCGTCATCGCTGGACACAAAAAGAACGGAAAAACCAAATGCTTTGCTTGCCGTGGTGGCAAGCACACGCATTGGTGCGGATGTGGGTGTATCGCCTTCCATGATTATCATTCCACGACAAAGCCTGCCCATCCGATCCTTGATGCGTTTGAAGAAGAGGGCTTTTTCTCTGCGCTCTTCAGGCGTGTCATGACTGTGGTCGTGATCCTTGTGATTCGTAATCAGGACGAAGGGCTGGTCTTTCGACAGAAGTTTCTGAAACTGTTCCTCAATTGGCGTGTTCGATTCAACTTCTTCCCTGAGGTAAACATACGGGGATTGGGATGCGTCAATGAACATACTAGGTCCTATGGGAGTGGCCAGCAGGGCGGGCACCTTTTTCAGGTGACTTTGACATCCATCCAGAATCTCATGCGCTGGCAGCTAGCGCTGTTTCTGAGCAGCCAATCGGTCATCCGTTCATGCCATTTAGCTTCCACCTGCTCGTTCAGGGTTGGAGGAGGTCATGGGGCGGTCTTATCAGCCAGTTTTTTCGTTTACGAGAATTTCCGTTCGTCATTGGCGCCTGTGAACGATTGTTTGGCAGGAGCGAAACAGCAATTAAGCTTTACCTACTCGACAATAAGAATCATTCGCAAAAAAGTTTGCCATTCTTATTGACGGGATCTTAAATGGCTCTTTCTTCTTCAGTAGTTTGCCGAGCAGTCTTTGGTCCACTACACAGAGTCGCGTTGACGACCGCATTGTTGGTTGCGTCTTCCCCAGCCTTGGCAGTGGATGACGCAGCATCCGCTGACATCCATCGGGATGCTGCGCGCAGAAACTCACCGGCAGTGCTTCCTACGGTTGTGATCCGTGGCGAAAGACCGGCGGAGATCACAGAGGGTACCGGCTCTTACACGACTGATCAGACCTCCGCTGCCACCCGTTTGCCTTTGTCCCTGCGAGAGACGCCTCAGTCTGTCACTGTGATTACGCGGCAACGTATGGATGATCAACAATTGAATTCAGTCCGAGATGTCCTGGAAAACGCAACGGGAGTTTCATCAAGTGTGCTGGATACTGAGCGGGTGTTGTTCTATTCGAGAGGCATGGAAATAACCGGGTTTCAATACGACGGGATTCCTACTGCCGATGTACCAGGCGCGTTTGCGCCGAGTGACAGCTTGTTGGACACCATTTCCTACGACCGCGTGGAGGTGGTCCGAGGTGCTACTGGACTACTGAACGGTTGGGGTAACCCGTCCGCCTCGATAAATCTGGTGAGAAAACGCCCATTGAGAGATTTTTCGGCGTCGACCAGTGTCTCTGCGGGCTCCTGGGACAATTATCGTGCCACTTTCGATTTGTCCACACCCCTGGCAGAACAAGGGCGAGTCCGTGCACGTCTAGCCGGCGCCTACCAGGACAAGAAGTCCTACATGGACTTTTATCAGCAGAAAAAACAATCCTTGTTTGGAACGGTTGAGGCCGACCTGACATCAAGCACAGTACTGTCTATCGGCTACGAGTATCTGGACGCCAAGCCTAAAGGTGCCATGTGGGGAGGGCTACCGCTGTTCTTCCTTGACGGTGGGCGCACTGACTGGTCTCGTTCATCAAATTTTGGAGCTCGATGGAACAGATGGGACAACACTGCCGAGACAGCCTTCGCTCGTCTGGAAACCGACTTCGATAATGGTTGGACGCTGAAAGCGAACTACAGCAACAGGCGCACGGAAGTTGAAGGGAATCTCTTCACCTCGATAGGCCCGCCCGATCGGCAAACTGGTGCAGGTTCTCTCGGCGTCGCTCTGGGTGAGTTCACCAAGACGAGACAGAACAACTTCGACTTGATGGCCGAAGGGCCGTTCGAGCTATTTGGGCGCAAGCATGAACTCGTCATCGGCGGACTTTGGTCAAAGCGTGTGTCGAATGGAGATAGCACCGGCCCGATGCCGATATTGTTGCCGGGATCTAATTTCCATCAGTGGAATGGAGATGTGGCCAAGCCCGATTTCGACGGCGCAAATTATTCTCGCACAAGCGTTGCCATCGAGCAGAGCGGGATATATAGCGCTGCCAGATTCTCGCTGGCTGAGCCTCTCAAGGTGATCGTTGGCGCACGTCTCAGTAAATACAGGATCACGCAAGACACGGTTGGTCGTCATACGCAGTACGAGGATTCTGGAAGATTTCTGCCGTACGCAGGCCTTGTGTATGACATCAACCCTTCGCATGCCGTTTATGCAGGCTATACAAAAATCTTTAGCCCACAGGCCCAGGGGTATCGAGATCGGAACGAGAAAGTGCTTCCTCCGACGGAAGGCACCAACACAGAGGTTGGAATCAAAGGAGAGTATTTCGACGGACGATTGAACGCCGCTGTTTCGCTCTTCGAAGCCAGATTGAATGATGTGCCGCAAGTTGACGTGGGGCATGTTCTAAGCGACGGCATGCAGGCCTACTATTCCGCGAAAGGCACCAAATCACAGGGTCTCGATTTCGACGTGCAGGGTATGCCCACGAGCCATTGGAATATCAGTCTGGGTATTTCACATTTCACCGCGTTCGAGAGAGAAGGCGCGCGCTTGAACAGTGAGATCCCGCGTACAACCGCACGGCTATTCACTACTTACAGACTCCCCGGTAGTTTCAATCGGCTCGTAGTGGGTGGCGGACTGAATTGGCAGAGTCGTTTCTATCGATCCCTCGCTTCAAACGTCGACATCGAGCAGAGGTCCTTCCTCCTCGCGTCATTGATGGCGCGCTACGAGATCGCCAAGGGAACATCGGTTGCGGTCAACGTAAATAACCTATTTGATAAGAAATATCTGACTCAGGTAGGCATGTTCGATTCGTATCTTTATGGCGAACCACGTAGCGTAGCGGTCACGCTCAGCCATAAGTTCTGATTTTGACTTGCCTGCAGAGGACCAGTACATGCTTCAGAGTAATGCTCAACGCGTGTCTGTCAGAACACTGACCCTGCCGCCGCATTTCTCTATTCAGAACCGGACTAAAAACTGGGGGAGGGTCACAAGCCGCATACGATAGTTGACTACTGATCCAACAAACTCTATTCTCACCAGGCAGTCGGGCGTTCTGCCCCCTGTCGTAAGCGTTTACGTCAATCAACGCGTTGTTTGATCCTGCTGCTTTGTTGCAGAGGACGAACGCGCTTGGTGAACGTATGCCCCCTGATTCTTACGACGCTGCTCGTCCCCCCTTCGTCTTGCCAACCGCAGCACGCATTGCTGTGGGTATTTTCTTTTGTATTGGATTCGCAGATGGCGTCATCCTGCCTTTCCTGGCGATATGGGCGCAAAGCTCGGCGGATCTCCCGGCGAGCTTCGTCGGCCTTCTTCTAGGGTGCTATTCAGCGGGCGAACTGCTTGCCACACCGATACTAGGCGGGGCAGCAGACCGGTACGGGAGGCGCCGCGTCCTGATCTGTTCACTGGCCGGTGTCGGGACTGGTTTTTTGCTGCTGCCCTTCTGCAGTGGCGTCATCGCGATCGCGGCGGTACTGCTCTTCATCGGGGTGTGCGAATGCACGCTCCATCCAACGGTTTCGACCATCATCGCCGATGTGGTTCCCGGCGAACACCTTCGCCGCGCATTCGCACTGGCTCGCAGTTCGGCGAGCGTGGGACGTATTCTCGGCCCAATGACAGGTGCATTTATCGTCTCATACGATCTTGGTGGCGTGTTCTTCGCTGCAGCATTTCTCTTGCTGGTAAGCGTGTGCCTGACGATCGTTGGTGTGCCGGAGACGCGTCCAAACACCAACGCGGATGAAGACGACGCCGAGCCAGGCTTGGCGGGACTGCTGCCGGCATTCCGCGACCGCCGGCTGGCATCGCTTTTGTTGTGGCTGCTGTGTATCGAAATCTGCGCGGGTTGGGTGCCCGCCGTTCTTCCCCTTTTTGCGCGGGACATGGGCCTCTTGACCGTGTCTCAGGTCGGCTGGCTGTTCACCTACGGCGCGGCCGTCGTAGCCATACTTCAGATAGCCACGGCACAGCGATTTGCCAGCATCCGTGGCGAGGTGCTGGCATGGTGGAGTGCGCTGGCACTGGCCGCAGCCTTCGCGACTGTTCTCCTGTTGGGTGGCGTAGCCGGACTGGTCATCGGCATGACCCTGCTTGCCGTGAACCAGATGATCCTTGGCCCCTTGGTGCCCTCTACGGTGAACTCGTTGGCACCACCACACCGTCGCGCCACATACATGGCTGCCGCTTCGGTCGTCGGCGATTTGAACGACACGGTGGGACCGGTAGTTGGAACACTGATGTATGGCTTATCTCCCCAGCTTCCATGGTTTATGGGGATCCCTCTCGCTCTCGTCGCCGGATTCGCGCTCGCCCGCCGCATGCGGGGCCACGACGCGTTATTGGCGGCGCAACAGCAGTCTGATACGGCGGCAAGCGCATCCACCTCCTCCAAGGAACCTTCCAATCATGAATGAAACCACCAGGACGCACACGGTTGAACGCTTGAGCCGCGAGCCAAGGCTCCGCTCGATCACCGTCATTTCGAAAGCTCAACTGACGCCGAACATGTGCCGCATCGTGTTCGCATCGCCGGACCTTCACGATTTCGAGTGTCCTGGAGCGGACGATCATTTCAAGTTGATCCTGCCTTGTGCCGCAGCAACTGAGGGGGAGTGCAGGCGTTCGTACACACCTCGCTACTTCGATGCGCAGACACAGACGCTTGCCATCGATTTCGCCATGCACGGTGCCGGGCCTGCCATGAGCTGGGCCAGGGCTGCCAGGCCCGGGGACACGATCACTCTGCTGGGGCCCAGGAAGTCGATCATCGTCGCCGACGATTTCGACTGGTACCTCTTGGTCGGTGACATGACGGCCCTGCCGGCGATCAGTCGCTATCTCGAAATACTGCGCAAGAATGTTCACGTCACGAGCATCGTGGCTATCCAGGAGGCCGCCGATCGACAAACTGTCGACACCGCGGCGTCCTGGGATGCGCTCTGGATCGAGTGCAGCGACCTCGCTGCGATGGAGACCCGCCTACGGCAGGCCGTAGACGCGTACTTGCCCCCACCAGGCGATGGCTATGTCTGGATCGCAACCGAGGGCAAGGTGGCGACCGCCTTGCGCAACGATCTGATCGACGTGCGCGGCCATCCGGCGTCCTGGTTGAAGGCATCGGCGTACTGGCACAGAACACCATGAAGAAACCTTGACCGGGACCACTCGCCATGAGGCAATCCCGACCGGCATGGCCTGATGTTACCGAGACGCCAAATCTGAGTAAAAAACGAACCACAGGTCTCCCGCTTTCGCACAAGTTCACCCCGTGCAGGCCGGAAAGGCCGATGGATACAGGCCTTGCCGCGAGAGGGAAGGGCCGACAGGATTGCGATCTTCAATGCGACTAGCCCGACCGGCGTCGTAACCGGATAATTGCAATTGCGAATAAACATCGTTCGTATTCGTATCAGTGACCTTGTCATGGAACCTGTGTATGTCCCGCCCCCTAGCTTTGCACCATTGGTTTGTCATCGCGACTTGCGCCGCTGCTCCGTATGTAGCGGGCGCAGAAGAGAATTCAGAAAAGGTGCAGACCATGCCAGCGGTGGTTGTCACGGCCACGGGCTTCGAGCAAGATGTGGTCGATGCGCCGGCATCCATCACCGTGATCACCCGAGAGGAGTTGGAGAAGCGCCCCTTCCGTGATCTGACCGATGCGTTGCGGGACGTCGAAGGCGTGGCGGTGACTGGCACGAGCAACGAGCGCGACATCTTCATCCGCGGTATGCCCGGTGCCTACACGCTGATCCTGGTGGACGGAAAGCGGCAGAGTACGCGCAACGCGCGTACCAACGGCGATTCCGGTTTCGAGCAAAGCTTCATTCCGCCGCTGGAGGCCATCGAGCGGATCGAAGTCGTGCGGGGCCCCATGTCTTCGCTCTACGGTTCGGATGCCATGGGCGGCGTGATCAACGTCATCACGCGCAAGGTTCCCAAAAGCTGGGGGGGCTCCATCGGCCTGGACTACACGCTGCAGGAGCACAGCGATTCTGGTGACTCCCACCAGCAGCAGTTCTATCTGGGTGGGCCAGTCAAGGACGATCTGCTGGGCTTGCAGGTGTGGGGTCGTCTCCATCATCGTGATGAGGACCGGATACTCAACGGTTTCTCGGGGGCTCGCGACAAGGACCTGACGGCGCGTTTGGCGATCACCCCCAATCGGGACCATGACATCCTGCTCGAGGCAGGCACTTCCAATTTGCGCCGCAAGAGCAACCCGGGCGACAGCACCATCGCGGGGAGGATTGCCACATACAATGACAACAGCCGTGATCACGGTTCAATCTCGCATATCGGACGCTGGGGCTGGGCGACGTCGGAAATCTCTCTGTCGCATGAACGTGCCCAGCGTGAGAACTACAGCCGAGGCAGTGATGGACACTGGATACGCAATGCTCGAGCGCCGAAGATTGACAACACGGTATTCGATGGAAAGCTGACAGCACCGATCGGCAGCCATCTCCTGGTGGCGGGTACTCAATGGAATGAAGGTAAGTTGACCGATCAAAACCCTGGCCGGCGCACGGGGTTGGACGAGAAATTCCGCATCACGCAGAAGGCCCTTTTCCTGGAGGATGAGTGGCACCTGACGGATGATTTCGCATTGACGGGTGGCCTGCGCATGGACGACCACGAAGTCTATGGAACGCACTGGACGCCGCGCCTGTATTCGGTGTGGCACACCACCGAAGCGCTTACCCTCAAAGGCGGTGTCTCGCGCGGATTCCGGGCCCCCGACCTTCGGACCATCTCGCCAGGCTACGCTTACACAACGGGCGGGGCCGGCTGCACCTACGGCCCGAACGGGACCTGCGGCGTGATCATCGGCGACCCTGGCCTGAAGCCGGAGACCAGCACAAGCTACGAGCTTTCCGCGCATTGGGACAACAAGGAGGATCTGTCTGGAAGCGCCACAGTGTTCTACACCGACTTCAAGGACAAGGTCTCGAATGCGATGGTCTATAACGCCGACGGCACCATCGCCCGCTGGTCAGAAGATCCTAACTACCGGCTCTTCTACAACTACAACATCGACCGCGCGAAGCTGCGCGGCGTCGAGTTGGCCGCGCGCTGGAAGGCGCTACGGACGCTGACCCTCAAGTCCAGCTACACCTTTACGGACTCCAAGCAGCAAGGCGGCTCCTACGATGGCTATGCGCTCAGCCGCACGCCCAGGCACTTGTTCAACCTGCGCGCAGACTGGGAAGCGATGGCGGGCCTGACGCTCTGGTCCGCCTATACCTACCACGGCAAGGAAACCAACGCCGGCCTGCGCATCGGCAGTAATGGAACGCTGATCGCCAATGGGGTGCGCCAGTACGCCGGCTATGGCCAAGTGGATCTTGGCGCGTCTTACGCGTTCGACCGCAGCAGCACGCTCAATGTCGCCATCTTCAACATCGGCGACAAGCGGTTGGACGAACAGACGTACAACACCGTGGGCGATGGACGCCGAATCTGGGTCAGCCTGAACACGAGGTTCTGATGCGAGCCCCGCTGGCAGCCAGTTTTTCCACCTGTGGCGCTCACGCATCGGCTCGGGGAGGGATGGCCGCGGGAGTCGATGCCTCGGCGCGGTGCGATTGATGGTGGCATTGGCTGCCTGCTGGAACCGCTGGAGTTTATCGATCGCTGTCGCGGGCTGGCTGGATCATCAAACGTGTCATAGCGCCTTGAGATAGGCGCAGAACATGTCGGACATCGCGTCGGCGTATGCCTTGATTTCCGCTTTCGTGCGCCGGGTGCGGGAGAACTCATTGCCCACTGTGCTGAGCGTCGTCATGATCAGCTCGCCAGCTCGTTCGCGGGACGCGGCAGATGCGCTGGGCAGCACTTCGGCCATGAAGGTCTCGACCATCTGATCGCCTTCGGCGTGGACCTTTTGTGCTTCCGGGCTGTCACGATAGAGCGGGGCAGCATCATTGAGCGCGCCGCGAACCTCGGCTTCTTCGCATTCCGAGCGCAGGAATGCATGCACGAGCGTACGCAGGCGCTCCAGATGCGGCGTACTGGCGTCTTCGAGGATGTTGCGCAGCATCCGGGTCGTCTGCGTCCACTCATCGACCTGCAGACGGAACAGGATCGACGCCTTGTTGGGGAAATACTGATAGATCGACCCGACGCTGACGCCGGCCTTCTCGGCGACGCGAGCCGTGGTGAATCGGGCTGCGCCTTCCTCTGCGAGGACCTGGGTGGCGGCTTCCAGGATGGCGGCGACCAGTTCGGTCGAACGCGCCTGTTGGGGTTGCTTACGTGAGGCGATCTGAGGACGGCGGCGAGTGGTCATGGTGGTGTGGCGCTGCAATGCTCGGTACACGGAAATCCGATCATTTGCCGCAGCCCTCAATGCGATGAATTATTCGCATGTTAGCGCAGCATTGATCGCCAGCTCAATGCTCTGTTGACGAATTAGGTCACTGCCCGGGTTGCTGACGTCGCCAGACATGGCCATCGGTTGACGCCTGCGCTTGGAGGCGTGCCCGATCAAATACGCTCGTTCGGACGATCACTCTGCGTTGCAGAGGCCACGGCTTTACTGAAGAAAAACCTGAACTGGCTTGCCCACGAAGCCCCGAAAAGCCCGGCCGACAAGCCATTATCCCCGGAAAATCAGGTCCTTGCGAGCGTAATGCAAGGGTCCTGAAACGCGAACTCCAATGCGAATTTACAACACGAATGTTTCGTCATATTATTTTCATAACGCGAATAATTGATCGCGTTTAAGGCGCCTCATCTGAAGGCGCCTCCTTTCTTGAACCCTGGACCGGACAACTCGAATGATTTCGACACTGACCAACGCACCTCTGGCTCCCTTGTTGGATCGCCTGTTCGAGCAGGCCGATCAGTCCCCCAGCGCTGCGCTGCCTGGTCTGTCGCGCGAGGAAACCGAGCGCCTGATGCGCAGCAAGACCGAGTACCTCGACTTCTATAGCCGCGCCAAAGACCTGTGGCTGCCGGTTTCGCGCGAGACCGGTGTGCTGCTGTACCAACTGGCACGCAGCACGAACGCGCGCAACATCGTCGAGTTCGGCACTTCGTTCGGACTGTCGACCCTGTACCTGGCCGCGGCGCTGCGCGACAACGGTGGCGGCCGCCTGATCGGCAGCGAGTTCGAGCCGTCGAAGGTCGCCAAGGCCCGCCAGCATCTGGTCGAAGGCGGTGTGGATGACCTCGTCGAAATCCGCGATGGCGATGCGCTGAAAACGCTGGCCACCGACCTTCCCGAATCCATCGACCTATTGCTGCTCGATGGGGCCAAGTCGATCTATTGCGACGTTCTCGACCTGGTCGAGACTCACCTGCGCCCGGGCGCGCTGATCGTTGCCGACAACGCAGATTTCAGCCCGGAGTACCTGACGCGCATTCGCTCCCCGGAAAATGGCTACCTGTCCGTGCCGTTCGGCCAGGATGTGGAGTTGTCGATCCGTCTGGGTTGAAGCGTGTCGGGCGCTTTTCAGGAAACTCTTTCAGCACGGCAATACGATGGTGACATTCTTGAACACTCCCAATCTCCCAACTCAGCGCCCGCAGGGCCGGTTTGGCAAGGTCCTGACACGCATGCTAATGAAGCAGGCGCAGGTCGTCGAGGCCGAGACCATCGCCGGAGGTTTTCGATTGCTCACACTGGAAAGCCCGGCGTTCAAGGATCTTCACTGGATACCCGGCCAGAAGGTACAGGTTGCGATGGGCTCAGCCTTCGTCACGCGGACGTTCACGCCGATCGAATGGGACGCGAAAGCAGGGCGAACTCGTATTGTCGGCTACGCACATGGCAGCGGGCCGGGCAGTGCCTGGGTTGCCGATAGCAAGCCGGGCGACAGATGCGACGTGTTCGGCCCGCGCGCCTCGATCGACGTCAGTCGCGTCGGCGGACCACGTGTCGCATTTGGCGATGAAACGTCGATCGGGCTGGCTTACGCCCTCAGCCAGCAGTCTCCGGGCAACCACTGGGAATGCCTGCTCGAAGTGAACAGCGCCATCCATGCCCGTGAAGGGCTCGTGAAACTTGGCCTACACCGCGTCGAACTGTTCGAACGGACAGGCAACGACTTACACCTCCAAGACATCGAGCGCCGCATACCGAACCTCGATGCCGTCGGGGCGACGTTCATTCTGACGGGCAAAGCGTCCTCCATCCAGTACCTGCGTCGTGCTCTGAAAGCCTCGGAGGTTCCATCGTCCCGCCTGGTGGTCAAGCCCTATTGGGCGCCAGGAAAAACAGGTCTCGACTAAGGAATGACCGTCATGAAAGAGAGCAAGAAGATACTGATTTCCGGCGCGAGTGTTGCGGGGCCTGCCCTGGCCTTTTGGCTGAGCAGGCAGGGCGACAATGTGACAGTCATCGAGCGGGCAAAAGGGTTGCGTGCAGGCGGTCAGAACGTCGACATCGAGGGGGCCGCTCAGGAAGTCATCAAGCTGATGGGCCTGGAAGAAAAAATCAGCGCGAAGAATACGCGCGAGAAGGGCGTGGAGTTCATGGGCGACTCGGGCAAGGCGATTGCGCGGCTGCCGAAAGGCGCAGTCGGATCGCTGACAAGCGCCTATGAGATTTTGCGCGGCGACCTGGCGCGCATCCTCTGCGACGAGACCGAGGATGGTTGTGACTACCGGTTCGGCACGACGATCAAGGCCTTGAAGCAACAAGATGATGGCGTGTCCGTCACCTTCAACGACGGATCAACCGAAGAATTTGATCTCGTCATCAGCGCCGAAGGTGTGGGCTCTGCCACGCGCAAGCTCGTCATGAACGATGCTATCCGCTTCAAGTATCTGGGCGTGTACGCCTCCTACTTCAGGATTCCGCGAAGCGCCGAGGACAAGGATTGGGCGCAAATCCACCACGGCAAAGGCGGCTCCTTCATGCTGCTGCGCCCGGTTCATGACAACGATACAACCGTTCTTGTTACCTTCCTGCGCAAGCCGTTCGATGCGAGCGATGTCGATGGCGTCGAGCAAAGGAAGATGCTGCGCGATGCGCTTCAGGGCGCAGGCGGTCCGGCCGCTCGCATTCTCGCGAACCTGGATCACGATCCCGATTACTATCTCGGTCCAATGAGTCAGGTGATCAGCTCCACCTGGTCGCAGGGCCGCTTTGCGCTCACTGGCGACGCGGCCTGGTGCCCGTCGGCATACACCGGGATGGGAACACCACTTGGGTTGATCGGAGCCTATATCCTCGCAGGCGAACTCAATAAGCAGCCCACGCACACGGCGGCTTTTGAATCGTATGAGAGATTGATGCGGCCCTACGTGGCAAGTGGTCGAACATTGAGTTCCGGCATGCTTCGTGTCATGCATCCCAAATCGCGTCTTGGGATCGGCGTGCTGCGGACAATCGAGAGAGCCACGGCGAGCGCTCTTGCGCAATCCGTTTTCAGGCGCTTTGGCGATGGTGACGACGGACCATCGGCAGAAGAGATCGCTCTTCCAAGGTATTGAGCATGTTTCCCGGATGAACAGGCACTAGCTCGGCCAGGTCAAGGTGCGCTCCCGCTTCCTGATTTAGAACGCCGCACGAATGCACCCGCTATTTGGGCTGTCCAGCCTGTGAGTAGTGCGCAGATCTTTGAAGGAAGTGCCGCCATGAGTGCGGTTGCAAACGGCCAGTTGGCTGGAAAGCTGGCCTACACAGGCCGACAAGCTATCGCGCAGGGAACCTGATGGGCGAACCTGATCGACAACAATTCATCGGCACATCTCGAAGCGCATTGCGCATGCCTTCTCTAAGCTAATCGCGTACGAATGATGGAGTTACGACACCTTCGCAGTTTCCTCGTCGTTGCCGAAGAGCTCCAGGGGTGGTGTGCATGCCGCGCTGGGGCAGATCACCGAAGCCCAGATCTACCAGCAGTTCTAGACCAGTGTCAAAGGGGTGGTGTTCTATTCAGGGAGCTCTGGGCCTGTTGGTGCGCGGTTCCAATGTGGTGCTCATTGGTTCCACCGCGTCAATGGATCCGGGGCCGACCATGAGCATCTATGGCTGTACCGAGGCGGCTGTACGCAACATGGTCCTCAGTTGAGTCGCTGAGCTCAAAGTAACGGGCATCCGCATCAATATCGTAAGTCCGGGCGCGATCAACACCGATTCTCTGCGCGAAGCTTTTGGCGACAAGGCCGAGAAGGTTTAGCTTTTCCGACAGCCAAGAGTCCATTGGGGCGCGTCGGCGAGCCGAAAGAGATTGTTGCGGCGGTGGTGTTCCTGGCGAGTGATGCAGCGAGCTACATCAATGGTGTGGAATTGTTCTACCTTGCCAGTCACCCCGCAACCGAAGCCACACGGTGGATTCCTCTGCTGGACGGCCTGGTAATGGAACTGGGGCTGAGCCTGGACTGTCCCGTCGGTCTGGATCCTCGTCAGACCGGCGTTGCCGCTGCGGACGCCGACTTGACTGATGCATTGATCATCAGTTGAAGGGCTTGGCGCCGAAGCATCGCGAGCGCGGTAATGCGATTTAATGCAGGCCTCTCGTTGTCGGTCGCGGCCGGCACACGCGCCATTGCCGT
>JAEYZR010000349.1 GCA_023427945.1 Pseudomonadota bacterium
GGATCACGGCAACACCGCCGGCCAGCTTGGCCACGCGCTCTTGCAGTTTTTCACGGTCGTAGTCCGACGAGGCTTCTTCGATCTGGGCACGGATCTGCTTGACGCGTGCTTCGATCGACTTGCCTTCGCCTGCGCCGTCGATGATCGTGGTGTTTTCTTTACCCACTTCGATGCGCTTGGCTTGGCCGAGGTCTTCCAGCGTGGCTTTTTCGAGCGACAGGCCGACTTCTTCGGAGATCACGTTACCGCCGGTCAGGACAGCGATGTCTTCCAGCATGGCTTTGCGACGGTCGCCGAAGCCCGGTGCCTTGACGGCGGTGGTCTTCAGGATGCCACGGATGTTGTTCACAACCAGGGTAGCCAGGGCTTCGCCATCGACGTCTTCTGCAACGATCAGCAGAGGACGGCTGGACTTGGCAACTTGTTCCAGCACGGGCAGCAGGTCACGGATGTTGCTGATCTTCTTGTCGAAAATCAGGACATACGGATCGTCCAGAGCCGAAACTTGCTTCTCGGGGTTGTTGATGAAGTAGGGCGACAGGTAGCCACGGTCGAATTGCATACCTTCGACGACGTCCAGTTCGTTCTCCAGCGACTTGCCGTCTTCGACGGTGATGACGCCTTCCTTGCCCACTTTTTCCATGGCGTCGGCAATGATCTGGCCGATCGAGGAGTCGCTGTTGGCCGAGATCGAGCCGACCTGAGCGATTTCCTTGGTGGTGGTGCAGGGGCGCGACAGGTTCTTCAGTTCGCCGACGGCAGCCACAACAGCCTTGTCGATACCGCGCTTCAGATCCATCGGGTTGATGCCGGCGGCAACGTACTTCAGGCCTTCCTGAACGATGGCTTGAGCCAGCACGGTTGCGGTCGTGGTGCCGTCACCCGCGTTGTCCGAGGTCTTGGAAGCCACTTCCTTGACCAGTTGGGCGCCGATGTTTTCGAACTTGTCTTTCAGTTCGATTTCCTTGGCAACCGACACGCCGTCCTTGGTGACGGTGGGGGCGCCGAACGAGCGCTCGAGCACCACGTTGCGGCCTTTGGGGCCCAGGGTGGTTTTGACAGCGTTGGCGAGAACGTTCACGCCACGGACGATGCGCGTGCGGGCGTCATCGCCGAAAAGTACTTGCTTGGCAGCCATTTATTGAATTCCTTGTAGTCTGAAAATCGAATTACGAGATCACGGCGAGGATTTCTTCCTCGCGGATGACGAGCAGTTCCTCGCCATCGACCTTCACAGCCTGGCCGGCGTACTTGCCGAACAGCACCTTGTCACCCGCTTTCAGGTCGATCGGCTGTACTTTGCCGTCTTCGTTTTTCTTGCCGGGACCGACAGAAATAACTTCACCTTGATCGGGCTTTTCGGCCGCGCTTTCAGGGATGACGATGCCCGAGGCAGTTTTGCGCTCGTTGTCCAGACGTTTGATGATCACGCGATCACTCAAAGGACGCAGGGCCATGTGGGTACTCCTGTAATTGGTTTAGCTGACAGTTGTTCAATCCAGGTGCCGATTGGCACTCACTGGGGTCGAGTGCTAATTATAGGGACGATGTCCGGTGGTTCAAGAGGGGTGTTACAAATTTGACGCAGGGGGTAGGCATGCGCAGCAGCAGCGTTTCGCGCCTAATCGCCATTCTCAGTCGTCATTTCACGCACCCTGACGGCGAGCGCTTCGACCGAGAAAGGTTTCGTCATCACCTGCATGCCCGGGGGCAGCAGGCCATCGCCGATCGCGGCGTTTTCCGCGTAGCCGGTGATGAACAGAATCTTCAGGCCGGGCCTGACTTCGCGACCCGCATCGGCCATCTGGCGCCCATTCATGCCTCCTGGCAAACCGACATCGGTCACCAGCAGGTCGATATGCACATCGGAGCGCAGAATCTTCAGGCCAGCCAGGCTGTCGGCAGCCTCCAGAACGGTGTAGCCGAGTTCGCCCAACATTTCGGTCAGCAGCATGCGAACCGTGGGTTCGTCGTCGACGATCAGGACGGTGGCTGCGTCCGCGATGGATTGCGGGCGCAGTTGATTGGAGGGAGGCGCCGGTGTGGCGGCATCACCTTCGTATTTCGCAAGATAGATCGTCAGCGTCGTGCCGGCGCCCACTTCGGAGTGAATGCGCACGTTGCCGCCAGACTGTCTCGCAAAGCCATAGGTCATGGACAGGCCCAGTCCGGTTCCCTGCCCGATAGGCTTGGTGGTGAAGAAGGGGTCGAAGGCCTTGGTGAGAACGTTTGGCGCCATCCCTGTGCCGGTATCGGTCACGCTCAGGGAAATATAGGGACCTTCGGCCAGTTCCAAGGTCTGGGCGGCACTCTGGTCGATCCACCGGTTCGCCGTCTCGATGACGATGCGCCCGCCGTTGGGCATGGCGTCGCGCGCGTTGATGCACAGATTCAACAGCGCATTTTCAAGTTGGCTCGCGTCCACCCTGACGGTCCAGAGCTCGGACGCGCCGATGGATTGCACGGCAATCGCGGGGCCGACCGTGCGCTGAATCAATTCGCGCATGCCTGCGATCAGGGCATTCACATCGGTGGGGCGGGCGTCCAGTGGCTGGCGCCGGGAAAACGCCAGCAGGCGATGGGTCACGGCAGCAGCCCGTTTGGCAGCGCTTTGCGCGGCATTCAGGTACTTGTCCAAGGTGTCCGTGCGCCCCTGCGCCAGACGCAGGCTCATCAGTTCCAGCGAGCCAGAAATACTCGCAAGCAGATTGTTGAAGTCATGCGCCAAACCCCCTGTCAGTTGCCCCACGGCCTCCATTTTTTGCGACTGCCGCAGTTTCTCCTCGGACTGCTGGAGCGCGGCAGTCCGTTCGAGCACGCGCTCCTCCAGCGTGTCGGTCAGTGCGCGCAACGCCGCGGTGACGCGGTCGCGCTCGGCTTGCACCGTGCGGCGCTCATGCATGTCCAGCAATACGCCAGGGAAACTCTTGGGCGTGCCGTCTTCTGCCAGATCGACCCGGCCATTGGCCTCGATCCAGTAATACTGTCCGTCCAGGCGACGCACCCGATACTGGTGTGCATAGGCGCCACCGCGCGCGATGACCTCATTGATCGCCTCGATCAGGCCGCGGCGGTCGTCCGGGTGAACGCTGGTGATGACCTGTTCGAGGCTGAGACCGTCGCGTCCCAGGGAGGGGGCGAAGCCAAAAGCGTGCGCAAAAGCCTCATCCACCGTGAAGCGATCCGTCGGCAGATCCCAATGCCAGGTGCCGATGATGGCGCCAGCCGCCAGGGCGAGTTGCAGGCGCTGGGCGTTTTCTCTGGCCAGGGCTTCGCTGGCGCGCAGCTTTTCCTCGGCATTGCGGCGTGCCGTGGTGTCGTTGAAGAAAATGCCGATCTGCCGATCCTGTGGATCGCCCACGGGCACCGCCCGAACGTCGAACCAGCGCTCGAAACGTTTGGCGTAGTTCTCGAAGTTGGCCGATTCCCGTGTTTTGGCGACATGGCCGTAGGTGTCGAACCAGAACTGTTCGAGATCCGGCGCATATTCGGTCACCCATTTGCCGCGCAGATCCACGCCGGCCTGGACTTCGAACGCGGGGTTGACGTCGATGAAGCGGTAATCGATCGGATTGTCATCGGCGTCGAATTTCACCTCGACGATGGCAAAGGCCGTCTCGATGGCTTCGACGATCGCCCGATACAGTTCCTCGCTTTTGCGCAGCGCCATTTCGTGGGCGAGCATGGGCGTGAGATCCAGCATGGCGCCGATCATGCGCTGGGCCTTGCCTTTTGCATTGCGAACGATCCTGCCCCGATCGAGAACTTCGGCATACGAGCCGTTGCGCCGCAGAAAACGGTACTTCTCGCTCCAGTTTGCGCTCTGGCCATCGATGGCTGCATGGATGGAAGTGGCCACCCGGGTCCTGTCCTCGGGGTGGATGTGTGCTATCCACCATTCCCCGGCAGTGTCCACCGTGGCAA
Organism: Pseudomonadota bacterium; assembly: GCA_023427945.1. GTDB lineage: Bacteria > Pseudomonadota > Gammaproteobacteria > Burkholderiales > Burkholderiaceae_B > Schauerella. The sequence goes on from JAEYZR010000349.1 coordinate 3,925, forward strand.
CAGGGTGCCCATAGGCCTGTTCCAGCGCGGCGTTCCAGAGTACGTGATTGGTGGTCAGATCCCAGTCCCAGATCACTTCGCTGGTGGCGTCGGCGGCCAGCCGATAACGTTCCTCGGCTTGCTGCACGGCGCGGCTCGCCGCAAGTTTTTCACTGCCTGTCTGCGTTTTTGCAACGGGTTCGAGCGCCTGCAACTCGGCCTCGGCCTGTTTCAAGGACGCTTTCAGGTGCCGGATCTCGGCTTCGATCTGCTCGCGGGTACGGCTCGTCAACATTCTTTCTCACCGACCTACATGGCGTGACACGACCAGCTATGCAACGGGATCGCTGATCGGCGCATCCGAAGGCAACCGACGTGCCTGGGAGCGCTGTTTGTTGCGGTAGTCTTCCAGGAAGCTAGCCATCCGACCGATGGCTTCACGCAGATCGTGCGCGTGAGGCAGGAACACCATGCGGAAGTGGTCGGGGTGGGGCCAGTTGAAGCCAGTACCCTGGACCAGCATGACGCGTGTGGATTCCAGCAATTGCAGGAAGAACTCGCGGTCATCCTTGATCGGGTAGATTTCGGGGTCCAGGCGCGGGAACATGTACAGCGCGGCCTGAGGTTTGACGCAGGTCACGCCAGGAATGGCAGTGATCAGTTCGTAGGCCAGATCCCGTTGCTGGCGCAGCCTGCCGCCTTCGCAAACCAGATCGTTGATGCTCTGGTAGCCGCCCAGGGCCGTCTGTATGGCCCATTGGCCCGGCACGTTGGCGCACAACTTCATGTTCGCCAGCATTTCCAGGCCTTCGATGTAATCGGCTGCCACGCTCTTGTCGCCCGACACCACCATCCAGCCGGCACGGTAGCCGCAGGCACGATAGCTTTTGGACAGGGAGTTGAAGGTCAGGGTAAGGACATCGGTCGACAGGCTGGCCAATGCCGTGTGCTTGATGCCGTCATACAGGACCTTGTCATAGACCTCGTCAGCCAGAATGACCAGGCCGTATTCGCGCGCCACCTGAACGATGGCTTCGAGCACCTGATCGGGATACATCACGCCGGTCGGGTTGTTCGGGTTGATCACGACGATGCCTTTGGTACGCGGCGTGATCTTGCTGCGGATGTCCGCCAGATCGGGAGCCCAGCCGTTGCTCTCGTCGCACAGATAGTGCACGGGGGAGCCGCCGGACAGACTGGTGACGGCGGTCCACAGCGGGTAGTCGGGCATGGGCACCAGCAACTCGTCGCCGTCGTCCAGCAGGGCGTTGGTTGCCATGGCGATCAGATCGGAGGCGCCGTTGCCCAGGTAGATATCGTCCAGCGTGACGCCCTGGATACCTTGCTGCTGGGTGTAGTGCATGACCGCCTTGCGAGCCGCAAAGTTGCCTTTGCTGTCGGAGTAGCCTGCCGAATTGGGCAGGTTGCGGATCATGTCCAACTGGACCTCTTCGGGCGCATCGAAGCCGAACGCAGCGAGGTTGCCGATGTTCAGCTTGACGATTTTCTGGCCTTCATCTTCCATTTGCCGGGCTCGATCCATGATCGGTCCACGAATGTCGTACAGAACGTGGGCCAGCTTGCTCGATTTCGTGATCTTTTTCATGGACAGCAGCGTCTTTCGCGGGAGGTCGTAATGTCGGAGGAAATGCGTACGACATCATAGCGGACGCTTATGCCCCTGCGGCACCCGGAAAACTAAAAAACCCCGCATTTTCAGGGATGAACTCGCAAGAGGGTGTTTTTCCGGCGATTCTCCCGAGCGCGATCAGGCTGGCGTGCGCTCGCAGCGACGCAGGCGAATGGGGCCATCGTGCAGTTCGTGACGCGCAACGGGGCGCTCGCCACGGGTGATACGTATCCTGCCTTCGTCCTGCATGGTTGCTGCGACTTCTCGCACCGCGGGCATCAAGGCCCGCCAGGCGTGCTCCTCGTCCTCCAGCCTGCGCGCCACTTCGGAGGGGCAGATTGACGAGGTGCGGGCACGTGCTTCGAGCAACTGTGTGATGGTGTCGGCAATGCGGCGCGATGAGTGCTTCATGGGTGGTTCCCTGTGTGGGGCCGATTGACTGGGCCCGTCCATCGCCGCGCAGTGTGACGGCGCTGTCCGTTCGAGCCGCGCAGTGGTTGCTGTCTGCCCGGTACGCGGGTCTGTTGCTTGCTTCCAACGCGCTACCCGGGGCCGTGGCCCCGCCTACCGAGTAGCAAGGAGCGCTCCGTGAGTACATCTTCTATCACTCCCCCTGTCGCGCCTCTGCGTTTCGATCCGGCGCTGGAACAGCCCGCCGAGGACGAGGCGCAGACGCAGCAGGCGTTGGTGGACACGCTTATGTCGATCAGCAAGACCACGCGTGAGCATTCCGGGCTGCCTTTGCGCAGCGTGCACGCAAAAGGCCATGGCGTGCTGCGGGGCGAGTTGCACGTCCTGGACGATTTGCCGGACGTGCTGGTGCAGGGGGTGTTTGCGCGTCTGGCGCGCTATCCCGTGTCCATCCGGTTCTCGACCACGCCCGGGGACCTGCTCGATGACAAGGTGTCCACGCCGCGTGGCATGGCGCTGAAATTGCACGGCGTGCCGGGTGATCGCCTTCCTGGTGCGCAGGGCGGTGCCGACCAGGATTTCGTGATGGTCAACGGGCCTGTTTTCAGTGCGTCCGACCCCGCCGCCTTTCTGAAAAGCCTGAAGCTGCTGGCTGCCACGACTGACCGTGCGCCGGGGCTGAAGCGGGTGGCTTCTGCGGCCTTGCGGGCGGCCGAGACCATTGTCGAAGCCTTCGGCACAAAAAGCCCGACATTGACCAGCATGGGCGGACAGCGCGAGACCCAGATTCTGGGTGAGACCTTCTTCACTCAGGTGCCGGTGCGCTACGGCCAGTATGTGGCCAAGATCTGCGTGGTACCGGTGAGCGACGAACTGGTGGCGCTGACGGACCAGCCGGTCGATCTGGCGGATACGCCCGATGGCCTGCGGCGTTCGGTGGTCGAGTTTTTCGCTGCTCATGGCGCACAGTGGGAGCTGCGCGTGCAACTGTGTACCAACATCGAAGACATGCCGATCGAAGATGCCTCGGTGAAGTGGTCTGAAAGTGAGAGCCCCTACGTGCCGGTCGCCCGAATCACGGTCGCCCCCCAGGACGCCTGGTCGCCCGAGCAGGTGCAGGCGCTGGACACGCAGATGTCCTTCAGCCCGTGGCATGGTGTCGCGGCGCACCAGCCGCTGGGCGGCATCATGCGAGTCCGACGCGCGAGCTACGCGGCCTCTGCAAATTTCCGTGGTGCCCAGGGTTCCTGTCCGTTTTCAGACAAGCGGTCTGGCGAACCGCCAGCCTGATGTTGGCCGGCAGCCGGCAACTGGCAGCACGACAGCATGCAGCACGGCCGTCGAGCGCCGGCAGCCGACAGTCGGATGACGTCACGGGCAGGGTAGCGCAGAATGCGGCCGCACGCACGGATATACTTGATCGCTCGATTTCGTCTGCGCACTTTGCGCCTGCCTCGCCGTGTCCATGTCACTATCCTCTGATCCACGTTTCGATTCTGCAGCGGTGCGCGCACAACGCGTGGCCGCAACGGTACGCACCGACGTGCAGGCCCTGTCGGCCTATGCTGTCGGCCATGCGCCCGGCGCCATCAAGCTCGATGCGATGGAGTGCCCCTATCCTTTGCCCGATCATGTGGCCCAGGAGATCGCGCAGACCGTGCGCACGACGGCACTCAATCGATATCCGGAAGGTGACCTGAGTGCGCTGCATGCCAGGCTGCGTAGCGCTTTTGGTATTCCGCAGGCTGCCCAGGTCCTGTGTGGCAATGGCTCGGACGAACTGATTCATCTGGTCGTGCAGGCCTGCTGTGAACCGGGCGATGTCGTCATGTCGCCTGCGCCTTCGTTCGTGTATTTCGACATGGCCGCGCGCTTCAATCATGCGCGCCATGTGGGCGTGGCCTTGACCGACGACCTGCGCCTGGACCTGCCCGCCATGCTTGCCGCCATTTCCACGCATCGGCCCAAGGTCATCTTTCTGGCCATGCCGAACAATCCGACCGGAGGCAGTTGGGACGATGCCGCTGTGCAGGCGATCATCGAGGCGGCGCCAGGTCTGGTCGTCATCGACGAGGCATATCAGCCGTTCACCGATCACACGTGGATGCCGCAGGTGATGGACTATCCGAACGTGATCGTCATGCGAACAGTGTCCAAGATCGGCCTTGCCGGACTCCGGTTCGGTTATGTGGCAGGGGATCCTGCCTGGATAGGTGCGCTGGACAAGGTGCGTCCACCGTACAACATCGGTGTGCTCACGCAAGCCGTGCTGTCAGTCGTGCTCAGCCACAAATCCGTACTGGACGAACAGGCTGCGCGCGTGCGTGCCGACCGCGAGCCCTTGGCCCATGCACTGGCCGCGTTGCCTGGCACAACGGTGTATCCATCGTCGGGCAATTTTGTGCTGGTCCGGTTCGGCGGTCCCTTGAGCGGTGACGAGGTTCACCGGGCGCTGGTTGCCCGGTCGATACTGGTGCGCAATTTCGGCCACGCACATGCCCTGCTGAAGAACTGCCTGCGCATTTCCGTAGGCACCCCGCAGGAGAACGCCGCACTGCTCGCAGCATTGGGTGAGATCCTGGCCGCCTGATCGACGTCTGGTGCAGGCCGGCAAGGGTTACCCGATGGGCGTTTCTCCTGTCTGAGCTTGTCCGGGCCGGTTGCGTCGGGCTCGCACTTGCAGACAGGCGAGGCCGGCCACTGTTGCCAGCAGAATGACGATGGTCATCGTCATGACGATGCTGAATGCGCGGTCGAACGCCGTGTGAGCCAGGAGCAGCAATTGATCGCCAAGTGCCTGCGGCATGGATTCCACGGCCAGCAGCGCCGCGTCGATACTGTCGGCGGGATCGGGTGTCGAAACGAGATGGGCAGGTACTTTCATTGTCGCGGTGTAGCTGCCCGCCAGCACACTGCCCAGCACGGTCACGCCCATTGCGGCGCCCATTTCGTAGGAGACCTCTTCGATCGAGGCTGCCATGCCTGCGCGGCTGGGCGGAGCACTGTTCATGACGGCGTTGGATGCGGCAGTGATGGTCGCACCCACACTGGCGCCCAGCAATACCAGGCTCGCCAGCTTGAGCGCGCCGTGGGCATCTGCGGCGTAGAGCAATCCTGCCAGCGCCAGTGCCGTGGTCATCAGGCTGACCAGGATGACGCGAGGGGTGCCGACACGCCCCAGGATCAGACCCGTCAGCGGCCCGGTCACGACTGCGGCAAGCGACACGGGCAGAATGGCGAGACCGGCGGCAAGCGGCGTCAGTCCCACCACCAGTTGCAGGCGCTGTGTGTACACCAGTTCCACACCGACCAGCGCGACCGAGGCGACGATGCAGGCAATGACGCCGCCGGAAAAGCGGAGGTTGCCGAAAAGGCTGAAGTCGACAAGGGGCTGCGTGCTGCGCCGTTGCCGGTAGACGAAGGTGCACGCTGCCAGCACGCCGATGAACGATGCGGCCACGACCAGCGGCCATGAGCGGTCTGCTCGTGCCAGCTCCTTGATGGCCAGCGCGATGCCCGTCAGGGCCGCCATGATCTGCAGCGATCCCGCGGGGTCCCAGGGGCTGTCGGGGTTGCCCGGCTGCGCAGGAATGAGCCAGGCAGTCAGTATGAGTGCAGCCAGCACGACCGGAACGTTGACCAGGAATACGGACCCCCACCAGAAATACTCCAGCAGCAGCCCGCCCACGACCGGGCCGAACGCGGCGCCGCCTGCGGCCACCGATGCCCAGATGCCGATGGCCAGGGTGCGTTCCTTGTGATCGGTGAACATGACCCGGATGATGGCCAGGGTCGCGGGCATCATCATGGCCGCTCCCAGTCCGAGGAGGGCGCGGGCGGCGACCAGGGCAAAGGGGGTCGGCGAGTAGGCGGCACACAGCGATGCCGTTCCGAACACGATCAGCCCGGCAATGAACATGCGCCTGTGTCCCACGCGGTCGCCCAGCGTGCCCATGCCCAGCAGCAGGCCCGTCACCACCAGGGTGTAGGCGTTCATGATCCACAGTTTTTCCGATGCCGATGCGCGCAGGTCGTGGGTAAGGGTGGGCAGCGCGGTGTAGAGCACGGTCACGTCGATCACGATCAGCAGGAGTGCCATCGAGACGACGCCGAGAATGAGCCATCTTTTTGCAGATTGATTCATGACCGCACCCCGTGCGAGTCCGGCGGGCATGCCAGTTGGTGAAAAAGGTTGGAATAAGACATCACGGACACACTTGTAGTTATAAGAATGAGGACAGCTTGACCAAAAATGAGGCCAGGTTGGCCGCCTTGCCGCTCACCGATGCTGGCAAAGTCATTTCGCTGCAGGCACGAGTGCGCTTGCGTCAAGCCGGCGAAGGAGTCCGCTCCCACGATAGCGCTGGCAAGGCAGGCAACCCGGCTCGATGGCTTATGGGACGTACTGGCGCCTGGACAAATGACTGCTGCAACACTCGCCTTGAACCCATGCAAAAGGCGCGGGGGCAGCAGGGGGCGGCGCCCATGCCAACGAGCCGTAATTCAGTCGGTGGTCGCGTGTTTCTCGCAACTGCACCGTGAGGCCCGGACGCGGCTGGGCCGTGCGGATGGCATGGCCTATGGCGTCGGTTTCCCGGGCGGATGGTGCGACAGTCGTCGATCGTGGACACGTGCAACCTGCCGGCATGAGCGCTGTGCTCGGCTGTGCGCTGGCGGGCAGGCCAATTGAAAGTGCGATGCAGGCAAGCAGTGTATCGAGGTAAACGCGCATGTTCGACATCTTTGAAATTTGTCTTTTGCAGAAAGCAATCAGGCGACAAAAGATGCTATCGAGCACGCACAGTCCAAACGTAACTTATCCGTCCGTGCCCGGCGTTGTGCGATCCAGCGCAACGCGCAATGCATCGCTTTGACTCTGGGCGCACGCTCGCAAGTGTCTGACGAAGTGTTCGGTGGCTGGCGAGCGCTCCACGTCTTTGGGAAATACCAGGCCATAGTGCAAGGGCACGGTCGGCGTGAAACGGCGTAACACGACCCCCGTATGCCGTTGAGCCAGTGCCGAAAACGGTTCGGCCAGTGCAATGCCGCAGCCATAGGCGGCCAGTTGAACGGCAGACGTGCTGAACGACACCTCCAGCGGCGCGGCGGGTTGCACGTTGGCGGTTTCGAAGCCCGCTTCGTAGCGTTGTCCCAGCACACTGCGACGCCCCAGCGTGATGAAAGATTCGCGCGCGACATCTTCGGCCGAGATGTGGGATCGATGCCGCAAATGATGGCTTGCGCCCACCACCGCCACGATTTCACTGCGCACCAGCAGTTCTGTGCGGATGGCGGGATGCTCCAGCGGCAGTTGAACCAGTGCGATGTCGAACTGCTGCTGGCCTAGCCACCATTGCAGATCGGCCGGCATGCGTGCTGTCAGCGAGGCGGAAAACGTCGGGTCTTCGAGACGGCATTGCGCCATGGCCTGCAACGCCAGGCCATCGATGATGTGGTTGGCCGCCAGTATGCGTATGCGTCCCGTGATGCCCTGCCTGATGTCTTGCGTGAAATCGCTCAACGCGTCCTGGGCGCGCAGCAATCCATACACGTGATGATAGTAGCGCCGGCCGTCGTCGGTCAGTTTGAGCCTGCGACCTTCGCGCCGAAGGATCACGAAGCCGGCTTCTTCCTCGAGCTGAGCCAGTAACCGGCTGACCTGCGGTTGAGTCCGGTGAAGCCGCAAGGCGGCTTGTGCAACGCTGCCGCCTTCAATGAAGGCATGCAGGGCTTCGTAGGCTTTGTAGTTCAACGGCGCACCAGAAATATATGCGTATCGCGCAAGTGTTCGTGCAAATTTGGAATTTGAATTATAGGGCGAGTCAACTCAGAATCGTCGCCAGTAGCCGGTCGCATCGGCAACGGCAAAGAACAGGAGGTCCGGGTGGGCAAGGCAGATTCGATAGTGGTGTGGGGCGGTGGTGCAATCGGCGGTGTGGTGGCGGCACGCCTGGTGCAGGCCGGCCATGACGTGTTGCTGGTGGATGTTGCGCAGGACCACATCGCCGCCATACGGGATCGGGGCCTGGAAATCATCGATGCCTCGGGCCAGGGTGTGAGCGTGCCGATGCAGGCGTGTACGCCCGACGAGGTGCAGGGCACATACGGTCGCATCATGTTGTCGGTGAAAGGGCAGCACACGGGCGCCGCCTGCGCGGCACTGGTTCCCCACCTCGACGCGCAGGGCTGGGTGCTCGCGCTGCAAAACGGACTGACCGAAACCACGGTGGCCCAATTCGCCGGCGAATCGCGCACGCTTGGCGCCCTGGTCAACTTCGCCTCCGACTACGTCGGCCCGGGCCGCATCCAGTTCGGCGGGCTGGGCAGCCTGCAAGTGGGGGAGATGGATGGGCGTGATTCCACCCGGTCGCGTGAAGCCGCAGCACTGCTGCAGTGTGTAGATCCCCAGGCTGCCTGGACGGGGCAGTTGATGGGGCTGAAGTGGAGCAAGGTGGCGCTGGGTTCGCTGCTGTTCACGACGGCGCTGACCAACGAAACCATTGCCGATCAGCTCGCCAGCGATGTCTATGCGCCGCTGTGGCGGGCATTGTGCATCGAAGTGGTCGAGGTCGCGCGTGCGTCGGGCGTGGAGCCTGTTCCCTTCGACGGTTTTACCCCGGAGGCGTTCGGTCGTGACGTCAGTGCGACCCGTTCGGCGCAACAGATGAAAGTGATCGCCGATCATTGCCGGCGCTGGGTCGGCAAGCCGCGCACCGGTGTGTGGCGCGACCTGGCGGTGCGTCGGCGCAAGACCGAAGTCGATCCCCAGATCACCGATATCGTCAAGCACGGTTCGAGTCATGGCATTCATACGCCTGTGGTCGAGCGGCTGATTGCCATGATCCGGGAGATGGAATCGGGCGAGCGCACGTTCGATATGAAGAATCTCGACACCTTGATGGCGGTGGCGCCATGAGTGCCCCACGCTTTTCCGGCAAGCGGATCCTGATCACGGGTAGTGGCGGGTATTTCGGGCGTGAGCTGGCAGCGGCGTTCGCCGCGCAAGGCGCTTCCCTGATTTTGCTCGACCGCCAGGCACCCGGCGATGAGCAGATGGCGCAACTGGCGCAGGACACCCGTTTCATCGAGCTGGACCTGGCGCAAAGCGAACAGATCGAGATGGCCGTGGCCGCGATCGAAGATGACTGCCTGCCCGATATCCTGATCAACAACGCGGCAATTTTTCCGTTCGCCGACATCCTGGATGTCGATGTGCAGACGTGTCGCCGCATTCACGACATCAACGTGCTTGCGCCCCTGTTGCTCACCCAGGCTGTGGCCAGGCGCTGGATGGCCGGGGGGCGTGCAGGGGTGGTGGTCAACGTCAGTTCGGCGGCGGCCGAAGTGGCCCGTACCAATGGGGCGACCTACGGCCCTTCAAAGGCTGCGCTGGAGCAACTCACCCGTATCCTCGCCGTTCGTCTGGGCGAGTATGGCATCCGCGTCAATGCAGTGCGCCCGGGTATTGCGGACGACCCGCTGCAACCGCACATTCCTGCCGAACATCTCGCCAGCATCGCGAGCGCAGTTCCCCTGGGGCGCACCATTGCCGCAGGCGAACTTGCCAACGCCGTGCTGTTTCTGAGCGGCCCCGACGCTTCTTTCACGACGGGCCAGGTGCTCAGCGTGGACGGTGGGGGCGGCTTGAATCGTCGTGCAGCGCTGGCTGCCAAGGAGTAAGACCATGACTGTCTCCGACTTTCCCGCCATGCATGCGGATTCCCGTATTTCGTTTCCGGAATATCAGTGGCCCGACGGCAAGCGATGCGCCGTGAATTTCACCCTGGATCTGGATGCCGAGTCGCCGTATTTCTGGACGTCGCGCGAGAGCCGTCCGGGAAGTCTGGGTGAACTCGAACAGCGCCGCTTCGGCCCGCGTCAAGGTGTCGCGCGCGTTCTCGCGCTGTTGGACAAGCACGCGATCAAAGGTTGTTTTTATGTCCCGGGCGTAGTGGCCGCCACCTATCCGGATCTGCTGCCACTGCTGATTGAGCGCGGCCACGAAGTCGCCTATCACGGTTATTTCCATGAGCGCCTGGACGCCATCAATACCGACCTCCAGAAGTCCTATCTTGCGCGCACGATGGCGGTTTTCCAGGCCCAGACGGGTCGCACCGGGCTGGGCTACCGGGCCCCTTCGTTCGAACACGACATCGCCAGCCTGCACGGCCTGAAAGCCGCGGGCGTGGCCTACGACAGTTCGCTGATGGGATTCGATCACCCTTACAGCATCGATGGGCTGGTCCAGGTGCCCGTGACCTGGACGATCGACGACGCGCTGTACTTTCGCTACACCAACGGGCCGCGCGACAAAACACATCCCGCCAATCCGGTCGACGTGCTGCAGAGCTGGATCGAAGAATTTGAAGGGGTGCGCGAATACGGCGGCCTGTGCATGATCACCGTCCACGACTGGATTTCGGGTCGCGGACAACGCCTGCGCCTGCTGGACAAGCTGCTCACTCACATCGCCGCCTGCAATGACGTGTGGCACGCAACGCCTGCGCAGGTCGCTACCTATCACGCTGCCTCGATCAACGCCGAGCGTTTCGAGGTTGCTGCCCATGTCGGTCAATTCGCACCGACTGCCAAATAACTTATCAGGGGAAATGATGAACAAGCAACGACGCGGTTTTTGTTCCGTACTAGCCGCAACGCCGGTGTTCGCGGCCGTTTCCGCACTGGGCCTTTCGACAGGCCCGGCGCGCGCGGCCGCCGGCTTTCCGCAGGGCCCCGTTACGCTGGTCGTCCCCTTTGCACCCGGCGGCAACACCGACATCATCGGCCGCATGATCGGCAAGGGCATGAGCGCGCACCTGGATACCAATGTGGTGGTCGAGAACCGTGCGGGGGCGGGTGGCAATATCGGCGCCTCGACTGCTGCACGCGCCAGGCCCGATGGCCAGACGATGCTTTACTCCACGGCGACGACGTTTGCGATCAATCCGCATATCTACGCTAATTTGAGTTTTGATCCTCTCAAGGATTTCATCCCGGTTGCGGTCACCATCGAGGTGCCGGTGGTCGTGGTGGTGCCGGCCAGTTCGGGCATCAAGACGCTCAAGGAACTGGCTGAGCACGTACGCAAGAATGCCAAGTCTTCCAGCTACGGATCCAACGGCAACGGGACGTCCAGCCATATTGCCTGCCACGTTCTGGCTCAGAAGATGGGCGTGCCCGAACTGCTGCACGTTCCCTACAAGCAAGGCCCACAGGTGCTGACCGATCTGACCGGCGGGCAACTGACCTATGCCTTCGATGCCTGGTCGGTACTCGGGCCGCAGGTGAAGGCTGGGCGACTGGTGGCGCTTGCGGTGTCGGGCAAAAACCGACTGAAGGCGGCGCCCGACGTGCCGACGGTGGCCGAGGCGGGGCCGCTGCCCGGCTACGAAGTGATCGGCATCTTCGCACTCTATGGCCCGGCCGGGCTGCCGGCCGACATCGTCGCAAAGCTCAACGACGCGGTGCGCACGGCAGGGCAGGACGCCGAGCTCCGCCAGCGGCTCGGCGCGCTCGGCCTCGAG
>JAEYZR010000382.1 GCA_023427945.1 Pseudomonadota bacterium
GCCATCGGCCTCTGTCGTCCCCAAGGTACTGGCACACGCCTGCCCAAAAGAGGCGATCAGGGGCGAAGCGCGCAACTCGCGTTCGCCATCCAGGTGCGCATGGCTGACGACCACCTCCGGCGCCACACCCCGCAAAGAAGCAAACATGGCTTGCGCCCAGGTGCGCTCGCGATCGGGCGTGGCCCGGGGAGCCCCCGCCTGACGCAACACCACCAGGGGAATCAGCGGGTTGGGCCGGGGCGAGGCCGGCAGCACATCGTCGGTCAGCCCCAGCAGCCAGACGCCGTCCCATTGGCCGCCCTCGGCCTCCAGCATGCCCAGCACGTCCAGGCGCGCACCGGGGTCGCGCTGCGGTTGAAAGGGCGTGTCGTGTGCCAGTTGCGACAACAGCGCCAATGCTGCGCGTCCCGACAGGCCACGGGCCACGGGTGTGAGCGAAGCGTAGGTGTCCAACAATTCGCTGAACGCGCCCACGACCTGGAAGGTCACGCTGTCATTGCCTTTGCCCGGAAAACCCAGCGCCGAGAGCGCCCGTCGCATGACGGTGGCCCATACATCGGCCGATTCGCCCCTGGGATGCGGCTCACGCCAGATGCGCACGGCGTCAGACCACCCTTGTGCCAGCACGGGGTCCACGGCCAGTGTCTCGGCGAAAACGGATTCGGTGACGACCAGCAGACCATTGCGGCGCCAGCGTGCGTCGGCCTGCGCCAGAGCCCCCACAGACGAAGACCCGACATGATGCGCCGCAAGCAAGGCGGCGCCCGCTAGCCTGGGCGCGCAGCCTGCGCCATCGGCCAGAGCATCCAAGGCCTGCAGCCAGGCCAGGGCCCCCTGTACGGCGGGCCACGCCTGCAAGGCCCGTCCCACTGCGACGTTGAAGGCAAACTGTCCGCCCAGCGTGTCCTGCAGGACACGGCGCGCAAACGGCGCCTCGGCTTCGAGTTGACTCGAAACGATCGCAAAACGGCCTTCCGGTTGCTGCGACAGTCGTGCGCGCGCCCATCGGGCTGCCGCCAGCCATTCATCAGCCGGGTCGGCAGCCTCGACGCGTACCGGATCTGAATGCAGCGCCTGCTCGTCGGCAAAATGATGCACGCGACTCGCCCCTACCTGCATGGCGGCACGCAGGCGCTCAAAGCGCGGCGACACATCGCTGAAACCGGCCAGAACGATGTTTTCGGGCAGTGTCAGCCGCTGCGTGGCCAGGGCCTCCAGGACGTCGGCATAACCGCGATTGGCATCCTGCGCATCGAGCTGCGCGAGCCTGGCGTGGTAGCGTTTGCGCCACCGCTGGAAGCTGCTGAACTCATCGGTGGCGGCAGCGCCGGGCACCACCAGTTGCCATTCGTCCATCAACAGATCGGCATCCATCGCCAGACGTGCGGTCTGATTGACGTCCATCAGGGCACGATCGGCCTCTTCGGCCTCAATCACATCCACCCACAGCCGTTGGCTGGCAAACGTATTCAGACGGAACTTTGGCGCATCCTGCAATACGAAGGTGAGCGATTGCGCCGCATCGGCCAGCCACGCCGACAAGGGCATGATGCGCGGCAGCTCGGACACCTGGCGCTCAGCCCGCAACCGAGCGGCCAGATCCAGCGTCAGCCGTCGTGCCAACCGGTTGTTGACGGTCAGCACCAGTGTCTGCGCGGGCGCAAGCCCGGCCAGCGAGGGCAGATCGATGGTGTCTTCGAAGGGAAGGAGATCCTGCATGGGAGGCGCCAGATTCGTAGACCGTCGATCATAGCGCGCCCGGCGCTGTCATCTAGAAACCGCAGAGTGCCGCAATGGCTTCCCAGTTTGCGCGCAGATCGGGCGATTGATAGGCCAGGAAACCGAGCGCCAGCACCACGGCCACGGCTGCATACATCGCCCGTTGGGGCCATTTCCTGGCCCACCAGGGCGGGCGCGCCGGCATACCGGCCTCGTTGCCCGGCACCTGGGTGGATGATTGGCCTGGCGTGGACATGGTCAGGCGGCCGCCGGCTGGGCCAGGCTTTGTTCGCGAACCGGCAGGCACAGGGCCGCGGCGATGAGCGCCAGCGCCACACCGATCCACCACATCAGGTCATAGTTGCCGGTGAGTGAGTAGGTGTAGCCGCCCAGCCAGACACCGACGAAGCTGCCGACCTGGTGCCCCAGGAACACGATCCCGGAAAGCGTGGCGGCATAGCGCATGCCGTAGATCTGACCGATCAGACCTTGCGTCAGCGGCACCGTACCCAGCCAGAACAGCCCCATCCACGCCGCGAAGGCATACAGCACCGCAGGCGATAGCGGCAGCACCAACAGCCCCAGCATCCCAAAGCTGCGCATGAAGTACGTGGCGGCAAGCAACTTCTTCTTGCTGTAGCGCCCGCCCAGCTTGCCCGCGCCGAAGGATCCTATGACGTTGAACAGGCCGATCATGGCGATGGCCGTGGCGCCGTGCCCGGCATTGAGGCCGCTGTCGGTGACGAAGGCAGGCAAATGCAGCGTGATGAATGCGGTGTGGAAGCCGCAGACAAAATAGCTCCAGAACAGGAAGTGAAACGACCGGTGGGTAAACGCCTGCTTCACTGCCGCCGACAACGACTGCTGCCCGGCCGTGGCCTGGGGCCTGCCACGCAGAAAATAAGCGAGCGGCACCCCGATGGCCACCAGCATCGACAGCACCCAGAGCGCGCCCGACCACTGCATGCCGGTAATCATGGCCTGCCCGGCCGGCACGACCAGAAACTGGCCCAGCGAGCCGCCGGCGCTGGCAATGCCCATGACCGTGCTGCGTGAAGATGCGGGCACCGCACGGGCCACGACCGGCAGCACCACCGGGAAAGTGACGCCGGCCTGGCCCACGCCCACCAGGACGCCTGCCGTCAGATAAAGCATCAACTCGCTATCGGCGAAGCGCATGCCCATCAAACCCAGGGCATACAGCCCGGCGCCCAGCGCAATCGCACGCCCGGCGCCGTAACGATCGGCCAGCATGCCCATGCCGATGGCGGCAAGCCCCCATGCCAGGTTCTGTATGGCAAATGCCATGGAAAAGACGTCCCTGCCCCATCCATTGGCCAGGCCGATGGGCTGCATGAAGAGCCCGAATGTCGCACGCACCCCCATCGCCAGGAGAACCACGAGCGTGCCGAGCAGTACCGTACGCGCGGCGTGGGAGGATTTTTCTTCTGTCATCGTCATACCGGAGTCTCCGGCCCGGATTCTTGCATCTTCGATGGGGCCGTGTGAGAGCCCTCTGTTGCGCCGGGCGGCAGCGCGCCCGCGTGGCGCCATCTTAGCCCAGCCTGCACACAAAGCACAGGTCGGTGTAGAATGCGTGCCTCGCAGCCACCCGCCTGGCTCCAAGCGTGTCCCTATAGTTCAACGGATAGAACAAGAACCTCCTAAGTTCTAGATACAGGTTCGATTCCTGTTGGGGACACCAACCTCACTCTCGCACTTTCCAGCCGCAGCCCACCCTCTGGTCGGGCTGCCTCGGCTGTTCTTTCCGGCCACATCGAGCCGAAAACATCACTTTGATACCTTTTTTTGCTCAAACTTGCCCTGAGCAATGTCATTTACTTAAAAAATAGTTTAAATTCATGCCCTAACTACATGCTATATCAGTGTTTTTTCTGCTGCGCTAGCGACACCCCCTTTTAGAAAGACCGGATTCAACACATGGCGAATCTCTGGAAACGCACTCTTGCACTAGCCGCCGCACCCATGCTGGCGTCGGTCCTGGCGTTCACGCACACATCCGCCGACGCCAAGAGCCCCACGTGTCAACGTGGCAGCAAGGCCGCTGCCTGCAAGGCACAGACTCCCGCAACCAGCAAGGCCCCCGCAAAAAGCGCCAATCGCGCCACGCCCGCCAAATCCACGGCAAGCACCACCGCCAAGCGTGCCACGACCAAGACAGCACAGAAACCCGCGACCCGGGCCAACACCGCCAAACCGGCAGTGCGCACCCGGAGCACCCCGACCACCGCGCGCGCCACGCCCGCAGTGCGCAACGGCTCCAACGCGGCCGCCACGGCAGCCGGCGCCGCCGCCATCGCAGCCCTGCCGGCCAGCCTGGCAGCCAACACGTCACGTGCCGAAGCCGCATCGCTGCGCTCCAACATTGCCTACGTGCAGGATCTGGAAACGTCCACGGTGCTGTTCTCCAAGAACGAAAGCATCGTTGCCCCGATTGCCTCCATTTCGAAGTTGATGACCGCCCTGGTCGTCGTGGACGCCAATCAACCCCTGGACGAGGTCCTTGAAATCACCAGCGACGATATCGACCGTGTGCGCCATGCGCCCTCGCGCCTGAACGTCGGAACCCGGTTGACGCGGGCCGACATGCTGCACCTGGCCCTCATGTCCTCAGAAAATCGCGCGGCCAATGCCCTGGGCCGCCATTATCCCGGTGGCCTGCCGGCGTTTGCGCGTGCCATGAACGCCAAGGCGCGTGCGCTGGGGATGTACGACACTCATTTCGTCGAGCCCACCGGGCTGTCCAGTCAGAACGTCTCATCGCCGCGCGATCTGGTGCGCATGATCCGTGCAGCAGCCCAGCGCCCCCTGATCCACCGCTATTCCACCGATACCGAATATCAGGTGCGCGTGGGCAATGGGCGTGTCGAACAGTTTCGCAACACCAACGCCCTGGTGCGCAACGACGACTGGGACATCAAAGTATCCAAGACGGGTTTCATCAATGAGGCCGGTGAATGCCTGGTCATGCTGACCCGTGTGAACGGGCGCGACCTGGCCATCGTGCTGCTGAACTCTCAGGGCAAGTATTCGCGCATCGGCGATGCGGTGCGCTTGCGCACGCTTTTGCAGAAAGAAGTGGCGATGCTCTGATTGTCTGGTCAGTCGATGGCCACATCGACGGCCACCGCGCCCAGCACATCCACCAACACCGACGGCGCGACTTCCACCAGGTAGCCGCGCCGTCCGCCATTGATGAGTATGGTCGGGCAGGAAAGAATGCTGGCCTGCACATACACAGGCATTTTCTTGCGCGTGCCAAAGGGTGAGGTGCCGCCCACTTGATAGCCCGAATGCCGCTGCGCGACATCGGGTGCACACACCACCACACGCTTCACGTCGATCTGGCGTGCCAGGTTCTTGGTGGACACCTCGTGGTCGCCATGCATGAGCACCACGATCGGACGAGCCCTGTCGTCCTCCATGATCAGCGTCTTCACCACCCGATGAGCGGGCACACCGAGCTGCCGGCTGGCCTCGTCAGAGCCGCCATGATCGATGTAGTCGTAGGTATGTTCGCCAAAGGCTATTTTGGCGCGCCTGAGCAACTGCGTGGCAGGCGTTTCAGAGACATGTTTTTGCTTGCTCATGGCGGGGTACACGATCTGCCCCGGCGGCGAACCGCCCGGGCAGACGCGCAGCATCAATTCAGCTTGATGTTCTGCTTCTTCACGACGTCCAGTGCCCAGTCGTATTGCGCCTGGATTTCCTTGGCGAATTCTTCAGGGGTGTTGCCCGAAGGAGCCGAACCTTGCTCTGCCAGGACCTGGATGACCTTCGGATCTTTCAGTGCAACGACAGCGGCGTCACGCAGTTTGTTGACCATCTCCATCGGCGTGCCGGCAGGCGCCAGCAGGCCATACCAGACGGGCTGGTTCAAGACGGGGAAACCGGCTTCGGCAAAGTTGGGCACGTCTTTCAGCGTGCTCACGCGCTCGGGCCAGGCAATGGCCATCGCCTTCAGGTTGCCCGACTGGATCTGAGGCATGGACGAAGGCAGGTTGTCGAACAGGATTTCGATCTGTCCACCCACGGCGTCGGTCACAGCAGGACCCGAACCTTTGTAAGGCACGTGAACGATGTCGGTACCCGTGGCCATCTTGAAAGATTCGCCCATCAGGTGCAGCACGCCGCAGGTGCCCGAGCTACCGTAGGAATACTTGCCCGGGTTCTTCTTCAGCTCTTCCACGAAGCTCTTGAAATCAGTCGCGGGGAACTTGGGATTGATCGACACCACGTTGGCCGTATTGGCGAAGTTGGTGACAGGCTGGAAGTCCTTGATCGGATCGTAGGGCAGATCGTTGGGACGGCAGGCCGGGTTAACGGCCATCGTGGACACGGTTGCGATGGAAAGCGTGTAGCCATCGGGCTTGGCGCGCGCACCTTCAGCCGCACCGATAGCGCCACCGGCGCCGCCCTTGTTCTCGACAACCAGAGGTTGGCCCAGTTCCTGACTCATGCGCTGGGTCACCAGACGGGCGATGATGTCAGTCGAGCCGCCGGGGGCAAACGGAACGATGACCCGAATCGGGCGCGTGGGATAGTCGGCAGCGACCGCTGCGGAGGTAGCCAATACGCCGGTCGTGCCAGCGGCCAGCGCAACTGCGCCAGCAAGGATGCGAACCTTGAACATGTTTTGTTCCTCTCAAATACTTGTTTTAGACATCCGTCCCGATGGTTTCGGGCACGCTCTATATCCAGGGCCAGGCAGCTTAACAAAAGCTGAATGTAAACGACCCTTTTGAATTAAGAAGAATAGCAGTAAATGTAAATCGCACGCCAAAATCCGGTGCCACTGGCCGTGCCCGGTGAAACAACCTGCAGAAAGTGTGCGCTCTTTTCAACGCTACCCAGCGCGCCATATTAGCGGTAGCCTTCGCCCTGTTCCGAATTACGTTTTTCCGACTGTGGTGTGCGATGTCCGTTGCAATATTGGTCTTGCCCGATTTCCTGCTGGTAGCCCTGGGATGGGTCTTGCGCCACCGTCTCGGGTTCAGCCGGGAGTTCTTTGCCGGCTGCGAACGCCTGACCTATTACGTACTGTTTCCGGCGCTTTTGATCGTCTCCATCCTGCGCACCCCGATCTCGCTGGGCAGCGCCGCGCTCATCCTGCAGGCCACTGCGCTGCTCATGGTGGGGGGCATCGCCCTGTCTTGGCTGGCGCGTGTCTTTGTCCGCTCTGAGCCCCAGGACATGGCCTCGGCCGCACAATGCGGATTCCGGTTCAACACCTATATCGGACTGGCGCTCTCGGCCAGTCTGGCCGGTGCATCCGGACAGACTGTCATGGCCTTGATCGTCGGATTCGCGGTGCCCATAGCCAATCTTGCTGCCGTCTACGGGCTGGCCAGATCGAACGGTAGCAACGTATTAGGCGAATTGATCCGCAATCCGCTGGTACTGTCCACGCTTGGCGCCCTGCTGGCCAACCTGGCGGGATTTCATCTGCCCGGTCCAGTCGACGTGGTGATGACCCGACTCGGGGCGGCGTCGCTGGCTCTGGGCATCATCTGCGTGGGCGCTGCGCTGTCCTGGGAAGGCGGCAAGGGGCACGGACGGCTGCTCACCTGGATGATCGTCGTCAAGCTGTTCGCTGTGCCGGCATTGGCCCTGGGTATAGCCGCGATGCTGGGTTTGCCGCCGATACAACGCGACATGCTGGTGTTGTTCGGTGCGTTGCCATGCGCCTCGGCCGCCTACGTGCTGGCCATGCGCATGGGCGGCAACGGACGGATGGTTGCCGTGCTGATTTCCCTGGGGACGCTGATATCGGCCATCACCATCCCGATGTGGCTCGCACTGGCCCGCTGACAGCCAGTGCGAGCGCGCATCAAGCTTTGTGCGCGTTGGTCATGTCGCCAGGGACCACCCACTGCTGAAACTGCGCTTCAGTCACAAAACCCAGCGCCAGCGCCGACTCTTTCAGCGAGAGATTCTCTTTGTGCGCTTTCTTGGCAATCTGGGCGGCCTTGTCATACCCGATGTGGGGATTCAAGGCCGTGACGAGCATCAACGAGCGATCCACGAGCTCGGCAATACGCGCTTCGTTGGGGGTGATGCCCGAAGCGCAATGCTGGTCGAAACTGTGGATGCCATCGGTCAACAGTCGTACCGACTGCAGGAAATTGTGGATGACCAGCGGCTTGAACACGTTGAGCTCGAAGTTGCCGCTCGCCCCGCCGATGTTGATCGCCACGTCGTTGCCCATGACTTGGGCGGCCAGCATCGTGATCGCCTCGCACTGCGTCGGATTGACCTTGCCCGGCATGATGGAGCTTCCCGGCTCGTTTTCGGGAATGCTGATTTCACCCAGACCCGAACGTGGACCGCTCGAAAGCCAGCGCACGTCGTTGGCGATCTTCATCATGGCAGCCGCCAGCGACTTCAGTGCGCCGTGGGCAAAGAGCAAGGCTTCGTGGGAGGCCAGCGCCTGAAACTTGTTGGGGGCAGAAACAAAGGCACATCCCGTCGCCTGGGCGAGTTCGGCCGACACGCGGGCGCTGAATTCCGGATGGGCGTTCAAGCCGGTTCCCACCGCTGTGCCGCCGATGGCAAGCTGATGCAAGCCTGGCAATGTGGCACGAATCTGCTGTTCGGCGATGTCCAGTTGCGCAACGTGGCCGGAAATCTCCTGGCCCAGGGTCAGGGGCGTGGCGTCCTGCAGGTGGGTGCGTCCGATCTTGACGATGTCGTAGAACTCGGCACTCTTGGCAGCCAGCGTGCCGCGCAGCGCCTTGATGGCAGGCAGCAGGTGCTGCTCGAGCTGCTGGGCTGCCGCCACATGCATGGCGGTCGGGAACGTGTCGTTGGAAGACTGGCCGCGATTGACGTGATCGTTGGGGTGAACCTTGCGCGCTTCGCCGCGCTCGCCCCCCATGATTTCCGAGCCACGGTTGGCCAGCACCTCGTTCAGGTTCATGTTGCTCTGGGTGCCAGAACCCGTCTGCCAGACGGACAAGGGGAATTCATCGGGCCACTTGCCCGCGATGACTTCATCGGCGGCAGCAATGATGGCCTGCGAGATATTGGTGTCCAGTTCACCCAGTTCCGCGTTGACTTTGGCCGCTGCTCCCTTCAGTTGAGCAAAGGCACGCACCAGGGGTTCGGGCATCTTTTCGGTGGAAATGGCAAAAAAATGCAGCGACCGTTGCGTTTGCGCACCCCAAAGGTGATCGGCAGGCACTTCTATCGGACCAAATGTATCTTTTTCAGTACGCATTTTCATGAGCTGGCGGAACTCCACAGTAGACATCGAACAGGCAGCAGGCAAGGTGCTGCCGCAAGAATTATGAGAATGACTATCACTATTGATTGTATCGGATTGCGCTCTTCATATAATCCGCGAACTCCTATCGTATGCGCAGATGCCATCATGTCCCAAAAGCCCCTACAGTCGTTGCGCCTTCATTTAAAAGACGAATTTGCCACAGAAGCCCTGGGCAAAGCGCTTGCCCAGGCGTGCGCCGCCCTCCCATCCGTAGAGGATGCGCCTGCGGGTCAGCCGGGCAGCGACCACCCGATCGGGCCGAATTCCAGCGGCGTGATTCACTTGCAAGGAAGTCTGGGCGCGGGAAAAACAGCGCTCTGCCGGGCGTTCCTGCGTGCATGTGGTGTTACAGGTCGAATCAAAAGTCCGAGCTACGCGCTACTTGAAACCTATAAAGTTTCTAACTTATACTTGTATCACCTTGATTTTTATAGATTTAGCGATCCCCGCGAGTGGTTGGATGCAGGTTTCCGCGATTTGATGCGTGACGACTCACTGGTTTTGATCGAATGGCCGGAAAAAGCGCAGGGCTTTCTGCCCCCTCCGGACCTGTTGATTGCACTGGAATATTCCGACGCTGCACGTGACGCTTGCATCGCTGCATTTACCGACAGAGGACAAACATGGATGAACGCGATTGGGGGGGGGGGGGGGGGGGGGGGGGGGGGGGG
>JAEYZR010000390.1 GCA_023427945.1 Pseudomonadota bacterium
GTACACCGGTTTCGACAACACGACGGCTGCCATGCAGTTCGTGCAGAACACGCCGTGGATCGAGACCTTCAACATCAACTACCACCTGGGCGTCGACGGTATCTCGCTGTGGTTCGTGCTGCTCACCGCCTTCATCACGATCATCGTGGTGGCGGCAGGCTGGGAGGTCATCACCAAGAACGTGGCGCAATACATGTCCGCCTTCCTGATCCTCTCCGGGCTGATGGTGGGCGTGTTCTGCGCACTGGACGGTCTGCTGTTCTACGTGTTCTTCGAGGCCACGCTCATTCCGATGTACATCATCGTGGGTGTGTGGGGCGGAGCGAATCGCGTCTATGCAGCATTCAAGTTCTTCCTCTACACCCTGATGGGTTCGTTGCTGACGCTGATCGCGTTCATCTATCTCTGGCATGCCTCAGGCGGTTCGTTCGATATCGCGACCTGGCAGAACCTGCCGATCGGCTATACGCCGCAGGTGCTGATCTTCCTGGCCTTGCTGGCGGCGTTCGCGGTGAAGGTGCCGATGTGGCCCGTGCACACATGGTTGCCGGATGCGCACGTGGAAGCGCCTACGGGTGGCTCGATCGTGCTGGCCGCCATCATGCTCAAGCTTGGCGCTTACGGCTTCCTGCGCTTTTCGTTGCCTATCGCGCCTGACGCCTCGCAAAGCCTGGCGGGCATGATGATCGTGCTGGCCCTGGTGGCGGTGATCTACATCGGTCTGGTCGCCATCGTTCAGGACGACATGAAGAAGCTGGTCGCCTATTCGTCCGTTGCGCACATGGGCTTCGTGATCCTGGGCTTCTTCGTCTTCAATACCGCAGGTATGGAAGGCGCCATCGTGCAGATGGTCTCCCACGGTTTTGTCTCCGGTGCCATGTTCTTTTGTATCGGCGTGCTGTATGACCGCATGCATACGCGTCGCATCGCCGATTACGGCGGTGTGGTCAACACCATGCCGCGTTTCGTGACCTTCTTCGTGCTGTTCTCGATGGCCAACGCCGGCCTGCCTGCCACCAGTGGTTTTGTGGGCGAATTCATGGTGATCATGGGTGCCGTCGAGTTCAACTACTGGATCGGTCTGCTGGCAGCAACGGCCCTGATTTTCGGTGCGGCCTATTCGTTGTGGATGGTCAAGCGTGTGGCGTTTGGCGAAGTGGCCAACGATCATGTGCGCGAGCTCAACGACATCAACCGTCGCGAGTTTGCCATCCTGGGCGTGATGGCCCTCCTGGTGTTGTTCATGGGCATTTATCCGAAGCCCTTCACCGACGTGATGCACGTCTCGGTCGAAGCCCTGCTGCAACACGTCGCCGTGTCGAAACTGTAAGACTGAATCATGATGCCTATTCAAATCGATTTCGCCCTTGCACTTCCGGAGATCCTGTTGATGATCTTCGGGATGGCCATTCTGTTGATCGACGCGGTCAGCGACCATCCCGAGCGCAAGCCGACATTTCTGCTCAGCCTGGCCGCGCTGGCCATTCTGACGGTGGTGAGCGCCGTGCAATGGCAGGCAGGCATGGGGGGACGCACCTTCAATGGCCTGTACGTGGTCGACAGTCTTGCGCATCTGCTCAAGATCGTTTCCTACATCGCCGTGGCGGTCACGCTGGTGTTCGGCCGCGTGTATGCGCAACAGCGCGACATGGTGCGTGGCGGCGAAATATATGTGCTGACATTGTTCGCCCTGCTGGGCCAGATGGTCATGATCTCCTCGGGTAACCTGATCACCATCTACCTGGGTCTCGAACTCATGTCGCTGGCGCTGTATGCGCTGATCGCCCTGCGTCGCGACGATGCGACGGCGACCGAAGCCGCCATGAAGTACTTCGTGCTGGGCGCACTGGCTTCCGGCTTCCTGCTCTACGGCATGTCCATGATGTATGGCGCCACGGGTTCCCTGGATCTGCTGGAAATCTCGCGTGTCATCGGTGCGGGTCAGGCGCAGGAGATGGCGCTGGTGTTCGGTGTGGTGTTCCTGGTGGCCGGCCTGGCGTTCAAGCTGGGTGCCGTTCCGTTCCACATGTGGGTGCCCGACGTCTACGCGGGCGCACCGACGGCAGCCACGCTCATCCTGGGTGCCGCACCCAAGCTGGCAGCGTTTGCCATCACCTTGCGCCTGCTGGTCGAAGGCTTGCATGATCTCGCCAACGACTGGCAACCGATGTTGCTCATTCTGGCGGTGCTTTCGCTGGCCATCGGTAACCTGACGGCCATTGCGCAGACCAACTTCAAGCGCATGCTGGCCTACTCCTCGATCTCGCACATGGGATTCGTGCTGTTGGGTCTGGCCAGTGGCGTGGTGGGCGGCGAGCCCGAAGCGGCTGCGCAAGCCTACGGTGCATCGCTGTTCTACATGATCACCTATGTGCTGACCACGCTGGGCAGCTTCGGTCTGATCATGCTGTTGTCGCGCCAAGGCTTCGAATGCGAGGAAATCAGCGATCTGGCCGGTCTGAACCGGCGCAGCCCCTGGTATGCCTTCATCGTGTTGCTGATGATGGTTTCGCTGGCAGGCCTGCCTCCGCTGGTCGGCTTCTACGCCAAGCTTGGCGTGCTGCAGGCTGCGGTGAATGCCGGTCACATCGGTATTGCCATTGCCGCAGTGATGTTCTCGCTGATCGGAGCCTTCTACTATCTGCGCGTCATCAAGACCGTGTATTTTGATGAGCCCACCGATACCTCGCCCATCGAAGCCACCATCGGCCAGCGCGGCCTGATGTCGGTCAACGGGGTGGCTATCCTGGCCCTGGGTATCGTTCCCAGCGGTTTGATGGCGTTGTGCGTGACCACGATCCGTGGCTCGCTCGGTCTGTAAGGGCTAGAGTGAATCAGACGCTGGCCGCATGGTTGTTGATCGGCATTGCGTTGGTGACGGCCAATCTCCCGTTCCTCACGGAACGGGTGTTTGGTCTCATTCCTTTCAAGCACAACGGTAGCGTCGCCGTAAAGCCATTCTGGTTGCGGTTCGTCGAACTGATGTGTGGCTTCTTCTTTTGCGGCGCAGTGGGGATGGCCTTCGAATCCTCGCTGGGTAACCGTTTCTCCCAGACCTGGGAGTTCTATGCCATCACGCTGTCGCTTTATTTCGTCTTGGCCTATCCCGGGTTTGTCTATCGCTACCTGTTTCGCCGCTCCAGGTGAAATAGCACACTTTCCCCGACCGGGACACGTCCTTTTCGTTCAACGCCGACGGGTCGACAGCATGGCCACGATGGCCAGCCATTGAACGGCGAGCACGACGCTGAAATAGGCTGTGGTGCCCACGCCCAGACGCGGTGCCAGATCGCCTGCAGGCACCAGCAAGGTGGCAAATGTCATCGGCGCAAAGGCATACAGCGCCTGCGATACGGCGACACTTCGGGCGACCACCGGGGCAACCATCGATGCCGGGAACTCCTGTTGAGCGATCAACGGCGGAAGCGAGGTTGCATTGCCGATGCCCAGACCAAACAACACCAGCCCCAGCAGGGCCATGCCCGGGTCGTTCGGGCCGATACTCAGCAGGATGAGGGTGCCCAGCGCCTGCATCGCGTAACTGGCAGCCGCCACATGGCGACGTCTGGTGTGGGGCCCGATCAGGTGGCTCACCAGGGTGCGTCCACCCACGCTGCAGGCGGTCATCATGCCCATCAGCCAGCCGGCGCGGGTCGAGCCCCAGGCGCCGGCAAGCAAACTGTAGAGTTGGGCAATCAGTCCGATCTGGGCGAACAGGCCCAGGGCCATCGCAGCGACCAGCGTCAGGAACCGCCGATTGCGCCACAGAGAAATGGGCGCTGTCTGCGTGCCGGGATGGTGCCCACCCGGGCTCTGCGCCGAGGTTGGCGGGGCATTGTCAGCAGGGGACTGGAAGGGCTCGCCGTCCACGCCTTGGCGTTTGCTGGCGGGGGTGTGCGGCAATATCCTCCATGTGATGGGAATCACGATGGCCAGCAGGGCGATGGCCACGTAAAGCGACGCACTGGCAAAACCGAAGGCCGTGATGAGGGCGGCCCACAACGGCGCAAAGATCACACCACCAATACTGGCGCCGTTGTAGGCGAAGGCAAGGGCGGTCGGGCGTTTTTTCCAGAACCAGGGCGAGATGATGGTGTTGATGGCGGCGGCACCCAGGAATACCCAGCCGCTACCGGTCAGCAGCGCGGCTGCGACGAGCTGCCAGAGGTGTTGCGCATGTGACCAGCCGACGACGCCCGCAGCAAGCATGATGGCGCCCATGCGTGTCGCACGGGCCACACCCAGGCGGCGGTAGATGCCCGGCAGGTTGGCCACCACGAGGGCACCCACCAGAAAGTGGAGCGTGACGGCGCCTGACACCCAGGTCAGTGGCCATTGTGTCCGAGAGACCACGGCGTAAATGAAGATGGGTGGACTGTAAAAACCCAGTCCCCAGCCGAGTACGGCGATGACAAAAGCGGCGCGGGCGACGGTACGGCCAAAGAACGCGGGCGTGGCGGTGGGCGTGGAGGCAGGGGTATGCATGAGGGCAGTGTCTTGTCGGAATGGGAGGGCGAAATGCCGTGGTGCCATGCATCTTGAAGGAAGATAGGCGATGAATGATTCGTTGCGCGACGTAGTATGCGTGTGCGGTTATCCGTTACGCTGGCAGCGGCAATCAACTTATAGGTCCCAGCGATGAACCCGAATCAAATTGCGCGTATTGCCGGGCTGGTCGGTGAACCCGCCCGCGCCGCCATGCTGCTGGCCATCATGGATGGGCGTGCCCTGACGGCCCGCGAGTTGTCGACCGTAGCAGGTATTTCGGCGCAAACGGCCAGCCGCCATCTGGCGCTGATGGTCGAGGCCGATCTGATGCAGATCGAAAAACAGGGCAGGCATCGCTACCACCGCCTGGCTTCACCTGAGGTGGCGCGCATGCTGGAGGGACTGATGCAGATGGCCGGTGGCACGTCTGCCCCGCGCCGGGTGACGCCGGGGCCGCGTGATGCGGGAATGCGCATGGCGCGCATGTGCTATGACCACGTGGCGGGCCGGCTGGGGCTGGCGATGGCGGGTAGCCTGGTTGACGATGGTGCGATCGTGTTCAACGGTGAATCGGGCGAGGTCACGCCGATGGCGCCGGACGTGTTGCGCAAGTGGGGCCTGAACCTCGCCACGCACGATGTCACTGGCGCCAGCAAACGACCGTGGTGTCGCCCTTGCCTGGACTGGAGCGAGCGTCGCCCGCATGTCGCAGGTAGATTGGGTGCCTTGTTATGCACCCACTGTGTCGATCAGGGATGGCTCACGCGTGGCGCAGGCACTCGCACGTTGACGGTGACGGCGCTCGGTGCAGAAAGATTGCAGGCCATCATGGGCTTGCAAGCCTGGGACTACGTGACCCGGGCGTGAGCGGTGCGTGCACCGCCCGTCGTGCTCAGTGCTCGAACCAGTTCAGCACGCCATCGAGCCCCGTCACGTTCAGCGCATAGCGGGTCTGGCTGCGCACGATAGGCTTGGCGCGGTACGCCACCGACCATCCCGCCTCGCCCAGCATTTTCAGGTCGTTGGCACCATCGCCGATCGCGATGATCTGCTGCGGGCTGGCGCCCAGGTCACGAGCCATCTCCAGCACATAGGCCTGCTTGGCCCCGGCATCGAGAATGCGGCCCTTGACCTCACCCGTGAGTACGCCGTTCTCAATGACGAGTTCGTTGGCGTGTGCGGCATGCAGACCAAGACGTTCCTGCAGGCGTGAGGTGAAAAAAGTGAAGCCGCCGGAGACCAGCAGCACCGTCAAGCCTGCTGCCTTGGCGCTGGTGACCAGCGTTTCGGCACCGGGGTTCAGGCGCAGGCGCTCTGTATAGACCTTCTCCAGAGCCTGTGCCGGCAGACCTTCAAGCAGTTTCACCCTGCGCGTGAGGCTGTCGGCGAAGTCCGTGATCTCACCCCGCATGGCCGCTTCGGTGATGGCTGACACTTCGCGTTTCTTTCCGGCGATATCTGCTAGCTCATCGATGCATTCGATGTTGATGAGCGTGGAGTCCATGTCCATCGCCAGCAGCTTGCACCCAGACAAGGCTTCGCCGGGTGAGACCAGCGCGATGTCGATGGCGTTTGCCGTGGCGTAGGCCTGCACGTCGTTGGACACCTCGTTGTCGGTGGCCACGTTCATCAGGCGCGCTGCGCATGCCGACATGCGATGCACGCCTTGGGCCTGAGCCAGGGCAGCCAGCATTTCGACGTGTTCGGCAGTCAGGGCAGGGGACTGCACAATCAGATTCATGGTCATGGCGTGGGCCGTTCAAATAAAGGTTTTCAAAGAATTTCGCGTGCTGCGATCCGACATGGGCATCATGCCAGCGCACGCAACAAGGTGCGAACGGCGTCGACTCGGGCGGTGATGGTTTGCCCCTTGATCTCGCATCGCAACTTGTCCTGTCCTGCCAGACGCGCGGTCTTTTGCTTTTGAATGAGTTCGATGATGCGCACTGGGTCGACGGCGGCCTTGGATCCGAATTGCAGCAGTGCCTGGGTTTCGCTGGCATCGATTTTAACAATGCCCATCGAGGTGGCGAGCAGGCGAAGGCGGTGGGTGGCAATCAATGTCTGTGCGGCCTCCGGCAGTTTTCCGAAGCGGTCGATCAACTCTTCCTGCGTGGCGATCAAGGCATCCTCGTCGGCAATGTGCGAGAGTCGTTTGTAGATGGACAGGCGTGCATGCACATCCGGGCAATAGTCGCTGGGCAGCAGTGCAGGCGCGTGCAGATTGATTTCGCAGCTTGCATTGAAGGGCGCGTCCAGATCGGGTTCTTCCCCGGCTTTCAGTGCGCGCACGGCTTCGTTGAGCATCTCGTTGTACATGGAGAAACCCACTTCCTGGATGTTGCCCGATTGCGAGTCGCCCAGCACTTCGCCGGTACCGCGGATCTCCAGGTCGTGCATGGCCAGGAAGAAGCCCGAGCCCAGCTCTTCCATTGCCTGAATGGCTTCGAGGCGCTTCTTGGCGTTGCTGGTGATGGCATCTTCGCCAGGGGTCATCAGGTAGGCGTAGGCCTGGTGGTGGGAGCGCCCCACGCGACCACGCAACTGGTGCAACTGGGCCAGTCCGAAACGGTCGGCGCGATGAATGACGATGGTGTTGGCCGTCGGAACATCGATACCGGTTTCGATGATGGTCGTGCACAGCAGCACGTTGAACTTCTGCTGGTAGAAGCCTTTCATGACCTGTTCGAGATCACGCTCGCCCATCTGGCCGTGCGCCACGGCGATGCGCGCTTCCGGAACGAGCTCTTCCAGGCGCGCACGCCGGTTGTGGATGGTGTCGACTTCGTTATGCAGGAAGTACACCTGACCACCACGTTTGAGCTCGCGCAGCAGGGCTTCGCGTATGGTGCTGTTGTCTTCGCGGCGCACGAAGGTCTTGATGGCGAGCCGCTTCTGCGGTGCTGTGGCGATGACCGAGAAATCGCGTATGCCTTCCAGCGACATTCCCAGGGTGCGGGGAATGGGCGTAGCCGTCAGCGTCAGTACATCGACTTCGGCACGCATGGCCTTCAGCGCCTCTTTCTGGCGCACGCCAAACCGGTGCTCTTCGTCGATCAGGACCAGGCCCAGGCGTTTGAAGCGCACGTCCTTGGACAGGATTTTGTGGGTGCCGATGACGATGTCGATCGTGCCGTCGTTGATGCCGGCGATGGCCGCGTTGATTTCCTTGGTGGAACGAAAGCGGGAGAGTTCCACCACCCGCACGGGCCAATCGGCGAATCGGTCGGCGAACGTCTGGGCGTGCTGCTCGGCCAGCAGCGTCGTGGGGCAGAGCAGGGCGACCTGTTTGCCATTGGAGACGGCCATGAATGCGGCTCTCAGCGCCACCTCTGTCTTGCCGAAGCCAACGTCGCCGCACACCAGTCGATCCATCGGTTGACCCGAGGTCATGTCGGCCAGCACGGCGCCGATCGCAGCGGCCTGGTCGGCGGTTTCCTCGAAGCCGAACCCTTCGGCGAAAGCCTCGTAATCGTTGGCGTCGAACTTGAAGGAAAAGCCCTGGCGTGCCGCCCGGCGGGCGTAGATTTCGAGCAGTTCGGCCGCCGTGTCGCGCACCTGCTTGGCGGCCTTGCGGCGTGCCTTGTCCCACTGCCCGGATCCGAGTTGATGCAGCGGGGCCGCGTCGGGATCGGAGCCGCTGTAGCGGGCGATCACATGCAGTTGCGAAACCGGGACATACAGCGTGCTGCCATTGGCATATTCGAGATGCAGAAACTCCATCTCGCCCTGGCCCATGTCCATGTTCACCAGGCCTTGGTAGCGGCCGATGCCATGCTGGGCGTGCACCACCGGGTCGCCCGGGCGCAGTTCGGACAGATCCCGCACCATCGCTTCGACGTTGCTGGCCCCTTCCTGGGCGCGGCGCCCGCGGCGGCTGGTGGCCGCATGTTCGGGGTAGAGATCGTTCTCGGTGATGAAGGCAATGC
>JAEYZR010000107.1 GCA_023427945.1 Pseudomonadota bacterium
GGCCCGCCGCATGACGTGTGCGGCAGGCCCGTCGAGAAGCCTCGCACATCGTCGCGTCAACACGTGTACAATACTGCGTAAGCTATAAAACATATCCGCAGCGGCTGAGCGGGCTTACGCCCCCTCAGCCGTTTTTTTTCGTTTGCGTGTTTGGTGTGCGTCATCTGGAATCCATTTCCATCTCGCCACCAGGCAGGTATTTCAGGCATTTTTGGCATGATGATGGGCAATTGGTTGCTGCCCGAGAGCCTGGCCGATATTCTCCCGGCCGAGGCCCGGCGTATCGAGGAATTGCGTCGTGAACTGCTCGATCTGTACCGTACGTACGGGTTCGAGCTGGTCGCACCACCCTTGGTCGAATACATTGATTCGCTGCTCTCTGGTACGGGCACCGATCTGAATCTGCGCACCTTCAAGCTGGTCGATCAGTTGTCTGGTCGCACGCTTGGTGTGCGTGCGGACATGACCGCTCAGGTCACCCGGATCGATGCGCATTTGCTCAATCGGGCAGGGGTGACGCGCCTGTGCTATTGCGGGCCGGTACTGCACACACGCCCGGCAGATTTTTTGTCCAATCGCGAACTTTTGCAGATCGGCGCTGAGATCTATGGCCATGCCGGCTTCGAGGCCGACCTGGAAATTGTCCGTCTCCTGCTGGAGACCGTCGCCCTTGCAGGTGTGAAATCGCCACGTCTGGTGGTGTGCCATCCGGGCGTGGTTCAGGCGTTGCTGGATGCCGATCCCGCTGGCCCGCAGTTTGGCGACCAGGTCAGTGTGCTGCTGCGCGAGAAGAACATGCCGGGCCTGCGCGATCTCGCACAGGTCCCTGGCGGCCTGAGTCAGAGCACGCTCGAGGCGCTGCGTCTACTGATTGGCCTTTATGGTGACAAAGGCGTGCTGGACAGGGCCCGGCAGGGCTTGCCGGCTGTGCCTGGTCTGGGCGAAGCGCTTGATAGCCTGCAGATTCTCGCCGATGCCTCGCCTGATGTCGACATGAGCTTCGATCTCGCCGACATCGGGACCTATGGCTACCATACCGGGGTGACCTTCGCGGTCTATGCCTCGGGTTGGCACGACGCGTTGGTGCGAGGCGGTCGCTATGACGATGTCAGTCGGGCCTTTGGCCGCGCCCGTCCGGCAACCGGTTTCAGCCTGGACCTGCGCAAGCTCGCCGCCGGGCTCGCCCCTGCGGCGCCGGCCAAGGCTATTCGCGCTCCCTGGGGACAAGACCTGCTTTTGCTGGATGCCGTACGTGCCTTGCGGCACAGCGGTGAAGTCGTGGTTCAGGCGCTGCCTGGGCACGCGTCCGATCAGGACGAATATATCTGTGACCGTGAACTCGTGCTGAAGGATGGCCGATGGATCGTTCAAACCCTTTGACTCACTCCCGCCGGATCGTGTGGCGGGCCTTGGGGAAATCAAGGTTTCCCGGGATATTGAAGACAGAATCGACATGAGCAAGAACGTTGTGATTATTGGCACCCAATGGGGTGATGAAGGAAAGGGCAAAATCGTCGACTGGCTGGCCGAATCGGTCCAGGGCGTGGTGCGCTTCCAGGGTGGCCACAATGCCGGCCACACCCTTTGGATCAATGGCCAGAAAACCATTCTGCGCCTGATCCCTTCGGGCATCATGCATCCTGGCGTCACCTGCTATATCGGCAATGGTGTCGTGCTCTCGCCCGAAGCCCTGCTCAAGGAAATCGAAGAACTCGAGGCTGCGGGCCTGGATGTCCGCTCGCGCCTGCAGATCTCCGAGATCTGCCCGCTCATCCTGCCCTATCACGTGGCCGTCGATCAGGCGCGTGAAAAGCGTCGTGGCGACAGCAAGATCGGCACCACCGGCCGCGGTATTGGCCCTGCCTATGAGGACAAGGTCGCGCGTCGCGCATTGCGAGTGCAGGATCTTTTCAATCCCGCCGAATTCGATGCCAAACTCGAAGAAGTGCTGGATTATCACAACTTCGTGCTCACCCAATATCTGGGCGCCGAGGCGGTGTCCGCTGACGCTGTTCGCGAACAGGCCATGAAGCTTGCGCCGGTCATTGCGCCGATGGTGCATGACGTTTCGACCAACCTCTACCTTGCGCAGCAGGCCGGCCACCGGTTGTTGTTCGAAGGTGCTCAGGGCGCCTTGCTCGACGTGGATCACGGCACTTATCCCTTCGTCACCAGCAGCAACTGCGTGGCGGGCGCTGCATCGGCTGGCGCGGGCGTGGGGCCGCAGTCGCTCAATTACGTTCTGGGCATTACCAAGGCCTACACCACTCGCGTAGGCTCGGGTCCTTTCCCCACTGAGCTGATGGACGAAATCGGTGCACGCCTTGCCACCATCGGCAAGGAGTTTGGTTCTGTCACCGGTCGCCCGCGTCGTTGCGGCTGGTTCGATGGCGCCGCTCTCAAGCGTTCGGTTCGCATCAATGGCATTACCGGTCTGTGCATTACCAAGCTGGACGTGCTGGACGGTCTGGAAACGATTCGTCTGGGCGTGGGTTATCGCGTCAACGGCGAGTTCCGCGATGTGCTGCCCAGCGGTGCCTATGCCGTGACGCAGGCGGAGGCCGAGTTCGAAGAACTGCCTGGCTGGAGCGAGTCCACCGTAGGCGTCACCGAGTTCGACAAGCTGCCCAAGAACGCACAGCGTTATCTCGAACGCGTGGCCGAGGTGTGTGGCGTGCCTATCGCCATGGTGTCGACCGGTCCTGATCGTCGCGAAACCATCATTTTGCGCAATCCGCTGCAATCTTGATTTCCGTGGGCCGCTAGCCCGGTAGTATGATGTCGGCCACCGTTCAAACGGTGGCCGTTTTTTTTCAAGTTTCAGGCAGGAGGCCGCAGATGACCAACCCACAGAATACTGACTCGGATCTCTGGATCAGCTGGAGCGATTATCATCGGCTGATCGAGCGTCTCGGGCAGACGGTCTACAACTCCGGATGGGAGTTTGATCAGATTCTGTGCCTGGCGCGTGGCGGTGTAAGGGTAGGGGACGTTCTGTCGCGGATTTTTGATGTCCCGCTGGGCATTCTTGCCACCAGCAGTTATCGAGAGGCAGCCGGAACGAAGCAGGGCGATCTGGATATTGCGCAGTTCATCACGATCACGCGCGGGACCTTGTCCGGTCGGGTGTTGCTGGTGGACGACATGGTCGATACCGGCCTGACCTTCAATAAAGTGTTCGAACACCTCAAGCGCCAGTTCCCGGCCATCACCGAAATCCGGACCAGTGTCTTGTGGTGGAAGGGGCATTCACAGGTGACGCCCGATTATTTCGTGGACAAGCTGCCCACCAACCCCTGGATTCACCAGCCGTTCGAGGACTATGACAGCCTGAGGCCGCACCAGTTGGACGCCTGGATCAGAAAAGGGTCGCGCAGCACGACTTGACGTGCTAGAATGCTTGGCTATACCGATTGTCAACCTTCGAAGCATGCGTTTTGCGCGAATCATTCGCATGAACAGTGCCCAAGGGGCTGCTTTGAATACAAACTAGTGCTGCGTTCCTAGCAGGATTTTCAAGTGGGATTTTCACGAAAAGTCTCAAGCGAAAGTCCTTTCTGGGTTTCACAGCCAAATAAGGCCACATTACCTTTATGCCTATCGTTCGCCTGAAAGAAAACGAGCCGTTTGAAGCTGCATTGCGTCGCTTCAAGCGCACCATTGAAAAAACCGGTCTGCTGACCGAACTGCGTTCGCGCGAGTTCTACGAAAAGCCCACCGCAGAGCGCAAGCGCAAGCAAGCTGCCGCGGTCAAGCGTCACTACAAGCGTATTCGCAGTCAGCAACTCCCCCCGCGGATGTACTAAACCGCGTCTCGGGGCTGTCATCGACAGCCCTTTTATTTTTATGCGCACGTTCTATTGATCCCGGACTCATTCATTCAGGATCTACTCACCCGCGTCGATATTGCAGATGTGGTAGGTCGGTACGTTCAGCTGCGCAAGGGTGGCGCGAACCTCTTGGGTTTGTGCCCCTTTCATAACGAAAAATCCCCTTCTTTCACGGTCAGTCCCACCAAACAGTTCTATCACTGTTTTGGTTGCGGAGCCCATGGCAGCGCCATCACTTTTCTGATGGAGCACACCGGAGCCAGTTTCCCTGAAGCCGTTCGCTCTCTGGCTGGCACGGCGGGCATGACCGTTCCCGAAGAGCCTCGCAGCGGGCGTCAACAGGTTCAGGATGCCCAGCGCAAGAGCGAGGTATCGCGCCACACGCGGGCACTGGATCGCGCGCAGACGCTCTACCTGAAGCTGTTGCGCGGCTCGCCCGAGGCCATACAGTATCTGAAAGGCCGAGGCCTGACGGGTGAAATCGCTGCGCGCTTCGGTCTGGGCTGGAGTGGCCGGGAGCGCCAGGCGCTGGCCGCGGTCTTCGACGACTACGAAGACCCTGTCCTGGTCGAATCCGGGTTGGTGATCGAGTCTGAAGATGGGCGGCGTTACGATCGCTTCCGCGAACGCGTGATGTTCCCCATACGCAATGCCCGCGGCACGTTGATCGGCTTTGGCGGGCGGATCATCGGCAAAGGCGAGCCCAAGTACCTGAACTCGCCCGAAACGCCCGTGTTCTCCAAAGGCCATGAGCTGTACGGTCTGTGGGAGGGCAGGCAGGCCATCCGCAAGGAAGGCTTCGTGATCGTGGTCGAAGGCTACATGGATGTCGTGGGGCTTGCGCAACTCGGGCTGGGCAACGCGGTTGCCACGCTGGGTACATCCACGACGCCAGAACACATCAAGAAGCTCCTGCGTGCCAGCGACAAGGTCATTTTCAGCTTCGACGGCGATCAGGCCGGCCGCAAGGCTGCCTGGCGTGCCTTGCAGGCGTGCTTGCCCGCGCTGCGTGACGACATCACATTGCGCTTTCTGTTCTTGCCCAGCGAGCACGACCCGGATTCCTACATTCGAGCGTTCGGTGAGCAGGCATTTCGTACCTGCCTGGCTGAGGCCGACGCACTGTCGCGGTTTTTCCTGGACGAACTCGCATCGCGCCACAACCTGAACGAAGCTGAAGGGCGTGCCAGTTGTCTGCACGAAGCACGTCCTATGCTGGCAACCGTCCCAGAGTGCGCGCTGCGCATCCAGATAGAGCGCGAGCTGGCTCGCTTAGTCCAGCTCACGCCGGAGGAGATGGCGCGCATTTTCCAGCAGGCGCAGGCCAAGGAAGCCAGTCGGGCGGCTGCGCTGGGCCAGTTGCCAGGCAGAGAGGGGCCTCGGCCCCCAGTGCGTCCCGGCAATGCGGTAGATGCCGGTGGTGCGGGCCCAGGTGTGGGGCGAACTCGTGCTGCCGACGGTGGTGCCGGGCCGGATTTTCATGCCGGAGCGGCTGGCGGTCCAGGAAACAGGGCATCAGAAGCTGGCGGCGCGGCACCCGGTCCGGATCCGCACGACATGCCGCCGTCCATGTACGACCAGCCTCCGTTCGATCATTTCGATGGCGACGGATATGAGCCTGTCTATGACGACCAGGGTTACGACGCCTACATCGACGGTGCCGGATCGCATGGCGTACCGATGCAGCAGGGCTGGGAGTCTGGTTCGGGGGGGCAGTCTCCAGGCTGGAGCGGCGGGCAGGCGGGCAGGGGTGGCAAAGGCAAGACGGGATTCAAGCCAAAAGGTGAGTGGAAAGGCAAGGGCGGTAAAGGCAATTGGCGTGATGGCAAGCGTGACGACCAGGGCGTGATCGAGCCCCGACGGCCTGTGCCCACTCTGGCCCGGCGACTGCTTCGTCTGATTCTCGCGCACCCCGAACTCGTTGACGGAATGGGCGATCAGCAGCTTGAAGTTCTGGATCGTGGCCCCCATCTGGGATTGGTGCGCGATCTGATCGTACTTGCACAAACCAGTGGTGCCCGCCATATTGGCGCGTTGCTCGAGGCTGCCGAGCCGGATTCGGACCTCCAGGCGTTGTTGAAGTCCACTCGGGCGGCGGTCATCGGCGAAGAGGAACTGCCCAATCCCCAGGCTGAATGGGATGATGCCTTGCGACGCATCGAGTTCGATGCCATCCAGATCGAAATGGCGACACTGGCAAGCGGTGGTCTGGTCGATGAGGCATCCAGGCAGCGATATCAGATCCTGATGCAGCGCAAGACGGTTTTATCCCGTGCTGTCAAGGTCGATATACGGTAAAATACAGGGTTTGCTGGACCGGTCTGGGCCTAGACTTTGCCGGTCCAGCTTTAATTGTGTGGCCTAGCGTGGGCCGTTGTGATCGTTGTGATGTGATGCGGTAAGTCGTTCCATAGGTTGCCGGAGCAAAGTCCTCCTTGGCAACGGGCCTTAAAGGCAAGACGGCAAATCCGGCGTGACGGGCATCGATGCGACGAACGCCACGGGCGCCATCACATCAGTAAACGGTCTGGGCATATCGTCCAGGTCCGATTTTGCGGCAAACGGTCTCCTCTTTTTTGGAGATCTCGACGCCACGGAAGCGAATATGACGAAAAATACCGGCACAACCACCCCCGCAAGCGAGGCAGCCGATAGTGCTGTCCACACACGTAAACGTGTCGTGACGCGGGCCGCGGAAAAAAGCACGGTCAAGGCTGCAGTGAAAGTGGCTGCCCCTGCCAAGGCGGCAGTCAAGAAGGCAGCAGCCAAAACGGCGGCTAAAACGGCGGGCGCCAAGCCCGAGAAGGCTGTCAAGGCTGTTCGCGCCAAGAAGGCCGAAGACAAACTGGCCGATATGGTGAGCCGTCCGTCGGCTCCCACCGGCCGTCGTCCCGGTCGTCCGGCCAAAAACGCCAACAACGACGCTGGCGAATACGATGACAACGATGGCGAAGGCGAAGTCCTGCCCGATCTCAAGCCGCCCAAGCGCGGTGGCAAGCGCGGCAAGGGTGATGCCAAGGATCTGATTGCCCGTGGCCCTGTGTCGCCTGAGGAAT
The DNA here is from genome assembly GCA_023427945.1 of Pseudomonadota bacterium. Classification (GTDB taxonomy): domain Bacteria; phylum Pseudomonadota; class Gammaproteobacteria; order Burkholderiales; family Burkholderiaceae_B; genus Schauerella. The sequence goes on from JAEYZR010000107.1 coordinate 6,887, forward strand.
ACGAAGCGCGTCGCAATCGCCTGAAACAGCTCATCAAGCTGGGCAAGGACCGCGGTTATCTCACCTATGGCGAGATCAACGATCATCTGCCCGACGATCTGGTGGACGCCGAAGCAATCGACGGCATCATCAGCACGTTCAGCGACATGGGTATCTCGGTCTACGACCAGGCCCCCGATGCTGAAACGCTGCTGATGAGCGAGAACGCGCCGGTTGCATCCAGCGATGACGACGTCGAAGACGAGGCAGAAGCGGCACTCACCACCGTGGATTCCGATTTCGGTCGGACCACGGATCCCGTGCGCATGTACATGCGTGAAATGGGCTCGGTGGAACTGCTCACGCGCGAAGGCGAAATCGAAATCGCCAAGCGTATCGAAGATGGTCTGAAACACATGGTCATGGCCATTTCGGCGTGTCCGACCACCATCAACGAGATCAACAATCACGTCCTGCGCGTGCGAGAAGGTCAGGCACAGATCGACGAGGTCGTGGACGGCCTGGTCGATCCGGAAGACGGCGCCGAGTACGCTGGTGCGGGTGTCACGGCCGACGAGGACGAGGGTGATGACGGTCCCGCCGGTGGCATGAGCAGCAAGCAGCTCGAAGACCTGCGCGTGAAAGGTCTGGCCAAGTTCGACGAAGTCAGCCGCCAATTCGACAAGATGCGTGCTGCCTACGAGAAGGAAGGCTACAAGTCCGACGCCTACATCAAGGCCCAGGAAGCCATCCAGACCGAACTCATGGGCATCCGGTTCACTGCCAAAATGGTGGAGAAGCTGGCCGACACCCTGCGTGCGCAGGTCGAGGAAGTGCGCCAGCTCGAGCGTGCGGTGCTGCACACCTGCGTGGACCGTTCCGGCATGCCTCGTCTGCATTTCATCAAGGTGTTCCCCGGCAACGAGACCAACATGCAGTGGGTGCTCGATGAAGTTGCGGCTGGCCATCCCTATGGCGAGACGCTTGAGCGCCAGATCCCTGCCGTGCAGGAACTGCAGCAGAAACTGATCGACCTGCAGACCCGAGTCGTGCTGCCGCTGAAGGACCTGAAGGAAGTCAACAAACGCATGGCAACCGGCGAAGCCAAGGCTCGCAAGGCCAAGCGTGAAATGACCGAAGCCAACTTGCGTCTGGTGATTTCGATTGCCAAGAAATACACCAACCGTGGCTTGCAGTTCCTGGACCTGATCCAGGAAGGCAACATCGGTTTGATGAAGGCCGTGGACAAGTTCGAGTATCGCCGTGGCTACAAGTTTTCGACGTACGCCACATGGTGGATTCGTCAGGCCATTACACGTTCGATCGCCGACCAGGCACGCACCATCCGTATTCCGGTTCACATGATCGAGACGATCAACAAGATGAACCGTATCAGCCGTCAGATCCTGCAGGAAACCGGCGCCGAGCCCGATCCCGCGACCCTGGCGCAGAAGATGGATATGCCCGAGGACAAGATTCGCAAGATTCTCAAGATCGCCAAGGAACCGATTTCGATGGAAACACCCATCGGTGACGACGACGATTCCCACCTGGGTGATTTCATCGAAGATACCGCAACGCTGGCACCTTCGGATGCGGCTTTGCACGGCTCGATGCGCGATGTGGTCAAGGAAGTGCTCGATTCCCTCACGCCTCGCGAAGCCAAGGTGCTGCGCATGCGTTTCGGTATCGAAATGAGCACCGATCAGACCCTGGAAGAAGTGGGCAAGCAGTTTGACGTGACGCGTGAGCGCATTCGTCAAATAGAGGCCAAGGCGTTGCGCAAATTGCGTCACCCCAGCCGTGCCGACAAGCTCAAGAGCTTCCTGGAAGGTCAGTAAGGCTCACGCATCGGACCAGAGCCTACGGCAGCGGTCCGATGTCTGCCGTTGTGTGTGCTGTTGGCGCAACGGATCCTTAAATCGTGTCATAATCGCGCGCTTGAAGGAAATGGCCCTCTAGCTCATGCTTGGTTAGAGCAGCGGACTCATAATCCGTTGGTGCCGTGTTCGACTCACGGGAGGCCTACCAATAAAATCAAAGGGCTAGCGCTATATGTGCTAGCCCTTATTTTTTCTTTAAGCACTTCGTAAGCACTGATGTGAACATGGCTCATCGATAAAGTGGGAGCCTCGATTTCTTTCATTGTCCTACAAAGTTGATCGCGGCATAGTGCGCTCTACACGCGTACTCCGGTTGGGGGAGTACGCTTCAATTAACTTGACTCAAAATTGGGCTATGCGAATAGTATAAAAAACAAGAGCGTGATTTTTCCTGGTGGATATGGGTGTATAGTTGTGTCATGACCAATTGATGCTGAACACGAATCCACTTTTCTTTGACCGCTATGCCACTACTTCGCAGTTATTCCTTGTTTATTAGTCATGCCTGGAAATATAATGAAGAATATTACCGCTTGGAAAATCTTCTTCAACAAGCTCCTAACTTTTTGTTTAGGAACTATTCAGTTCCTACTCACGACCCACTTATCGATCCCGGTACCAGGATCGGACAGGGCCGATTAGCAGATATGTTGGATAATCAAATCCGACCCGTACAATGCGTTCTCGTTATCGCAGGGATGTATGCAGCCCATCGATATTGGATGGATAAGGAGGTTGCGATTGCGCAAATGTACGAGAAGCCAATCATCGGTGTAATACCTCGGGGGCAAGAAAGAATTCCTCAGTCAGTTGATTTTGCAGCTCATGCGATGGTGAGATGGAACACTGACTCGATTGTCTCAGCGATTAGAAATCTTTCAATCTGAATATTATGTCTATTTTTGTTGAAAGCGATGTACGCGCTCGTGCTAGAAAATCTATTGCTGATGACATGGTTCGGCGGAAATCGAATTTTTCTCGAAGCAGCGCTGAAATTTTAAAAGAAGCGGCTTTAGCGTCTCTAAGTCAAACTGGCTTCGATATGTTTTTGTCTCATAGCATTAAAGATGCTGAACTCGTGCTCGGAGTAAAGGGCATACTTGAGGACATGGGCTATAAAACTTATGTCGATTGGATCAACGATCCAACGCTTGATCGAGGCAATGTCACTGCTTCCACCGCCGACACTTTACGAAGGCGTATGAGATCATCGGCTTCCCTGTTTTACATCACTACCTCAAATTCCGAACAGTCTCGTTGGATGCCCTGGGAATGCGGCTACTTCGACGGATTTAGGGAGAAGGTCGCGATACTCCCAATCAAATCGTATGTGTCTAACTATTTTGAGGGATTGGAATATCTCGGTCTCTATCCGTATTGTACAAAGGAGGCTAGCACGCTTGGTGTTCAAAAATTGTGGATACATCGTAGTGCTAGCAGTTATACGAGTTACGACAACTGGGTAGCTACTAAAAAGGAAAATATTGAGTGGCGATAGTTCGCATGGGGTATTGAAGAATGGACGAAAGCGACTTCCCTGCAATTTATAAGTCTGCGGATTCTCTGTCAGCTTCGTCACAAAAGAATTTTCTTAGGGCTCTAAAATCTCATCTTTTGTTGTTAGTGTTCGCTGCAGTGTTGTCTGCCATAAGTGACCCTTCAATTGAAATCGTTATTGTCCAGATTATGGCGCTGTTAGCAGCTTTGGGTTGCTCTATATACTTGTTTGCTGTGCGGCCCGATAAGCTGTGGTACTCATCCCGTGCAGTAGCTGAATCAGTGAAAACTATCACATGGCGTTTTGTCTGTAAGGCAGAGCCTTTTGATGGCCCATGCGATATTGCAGAAAGCAGTTTTCGCAAACGTCTTGGGCAAATTGTTGAGCAAAATCGGGGTGTCGCGCAGGCAGCAATCTTCAATATTGAGGATTCTCAAGTTACAACTTTGATGAAGGACATACGCGCGAAGAATTTGCGTGGGCGACAGGAGATTTATAAGGAATTCAGAATTCAAAATCAACTGAAGTGGTACGTTTCTAAGGCGAAAACTAATAGAGATGATTCAAAAACCTTCTTCTTATTATTGGTTTTAATTAACGCAACGGCTGTTTTATCGGCTCTGCTAAGGACGCAGTTTATGGAGGTGTCCTTTTGGTATACCGATATATTCGTTGCTGCTGCGGCGTCATTGCTTAGTTGGATGCAGGCTAAACGCTATTCGGAATTGGCAGCATCTTATGCACTTACTGCGCACGAAATTAGCTTAATTAGAGAGCAGGCCTTTTCTGCTTTAGATGATCCCGGATTCTCTAAATTTGTTGGCGACTCTGAAAACGCATTCTCACGTGAGCATACTCAGTGGTGTGCAAGGCGGGATATGTAGTTTTGGATACGAAAATTTTGACTAAGGAATCGCTGATTTATTAAGTTCCTGAAAATTCGCCTCCATTGAATCAAAAGGTTACGTCTGTCTCTATACACATCTCCGAGCCCACGAGA
>JAEYZR010000118.1 GCA_023427945.1 Pseudomonadota bacterium
GTCCTCGGCAACGGACATCACTATCGCCATCGCCAGACCTGCTGTCCTAGAACCCGTACAGCTCACACGGGTTTCTATCGAGGACCAAGTCTGTACAACCATGGGCCTCGCATCTCGCCCGCACAAAGTCCAGCAATTGCTGTGCATCCAGGGGCGCTTGTGCACGCGCCTGCCAGCCGGGATGCGGCCAGTCCGAGCCCCACAGCATCCTGTGAGGAGCATGTGCCAGCAATACGTCTGTCGGCTCATGCAGATCCTCATACGAGGTCGGGCCCACTTGGCTGATCAGATAGGGTGCAGAAAGCTTGACCCAGATCTTGTCGGTATCGAGCAGGTCACGCAGGGCCAGCCACGCCGGCTGCCCTGGCGCCTGCCCAATCGGCATCCGGGCAAAATGATCAAGCACCACCGGCAGGGGCAATCGTTTGATCCAGGCGGCGAGATCCGGCAACACCGCGCCGTCCACATGGAGCTGCAGATGCCAGCCCAGCTCGGCTACGCGTGCGCAAAGCGGTTGCAAGCGTTCGCGATCCAGGGCGTCGCCACGCAGCGCGTTCACGCGTATGCCGCGCGCACCTGCCGCGTGCATGTCCAGCAGGCACCGGTCGGACTCGTCACCCGCCAACACGACGATGGCCCGCGTGTCGGCCGCGCCCAGTTCCTGCACGGCGGCCAGCGTGCAACGATTGTCCACGCCATAGCTCGACGGCTGGACCACCACGGCACGCCTCAGCCCTAGCTTCGATTGCAATGCCCTATAGTCCGACGCCCGCGCAGGCGCGGGGCGAAGGGCGGCATCGGGCGCATAGGCAAAGCGCGGATCATAGACATGGAAATGGCTGTCGCACCACGTTCGGGCGCTTGCCGGACTCACCCGCTGAGAATCGGACGATGTGTGCATGCCGGGGGATCAGTTCTGGGCGGCTATGCCGGACGTTTCGATGACATCGCGCCAGCGCTTGGCCTCATCCGCGACATAGGATGAAAATTCCGGTTGAGACATACGCAACGGCTCGGACCCCTGTGCCTTGAGACGAGTCAGAAAGTCCTCGTCTTCCAGCGCGATCTTCAGTGCCCGGACAAGCACATCACGCGTCTCGGCAGGCAAATCGGCGGGAGCGAAAAGACCGGTATAGACCGCCACATCCACGTCCTGTACGCCTTGTTCGCGCAGCGTGGGCACATTGGGCAACAGCGGCGAACGCGTCGCCCCCGTCTGCGCGACGGCACGCAGCTTGCCCGAATCCAGGAACGGGGCAGAGGAGCTGATCTGGTCGACCATGGCGTCAAGCTGGCTGCCCATCAGGTCCGTCAGCGCCGGTCCTGCACCCTTGTACGGAACGTGAATGGCGTTCAACCCGGTCTTCTGCTTGAGCAGTTCGGTGGTCAGATGGTTGAGCGAACCCGTGCCGGGCGAGCCCATGTTCAGGCCGCCTGTGCGCAACTTGCTGGTGGCGACCAACTCCTGGTAGGTGGAGGCGTTCATTGCCGGCGATATGACCACCACCGATGGCGTCGTGCTGATCCCGCCGATCGCGGTGAAGCTGGTGACGGGATCATAAGTCGCTTTCATGAAAGCGGGCGCGGTCGCGTTGGTCGCCGTACTGCCGACCATCAGCGTGTACCCATCGGGTTTGGCGCGCGCCACCATGCTGCTGCCGATGGTGCCGCCGGCACCCGCACGATTGTCGATCACGACAGGCTGGCCGAGTGTTTTTGCCAGCGACGGTGCCAGTGCCCGTGCCGTCGCATCCACGTTGCCGCCTGGCGCGAAGGCCACCACGATGGTGACGGGTTTTTCGGGATAGGCCGCGACGGCATGGGTGGCGGGCAGCACCGACACTGCCAGGGCGATGGCCAGAAAGCGCAGGGATATCGTGTTCTTGATCATTGTTTTGTCTCCAATGTGATCTTAAGGTTTAGTTCTTTGGCGTGCCGAGCTCGAATATGGCGTGGAAGTCCTTCGGGGCGACGCCGCCGAAGTGTGCCTTGTAGCCCGTCGCCGCAATCGTGAGCAGCTTGGCGTGTGTGGCGCGTGACATGGTGGCGTCGACATCGACGGCAGCCAGGGTAGCGATGACCTCTTCCATTTCGTGGGCTCGGCGTTCGGCGTGGATCACGCCTCGCGCAATCAGTCCATTGACGATGTCCAGGAAATCACCGGCAGCGAACGTTTCGGCAATTGATGCAAGCAAGTCGTCCTCCAGGTCATATTCGTGACCGGCCAGAACGGTCTCGAGCAGCAGCGCCACCACGCCTTTCATGAAGATGCTGCGCAGCATCTTGGAAGCCGAGGCGCGTCCCGCCTCGCCATCGAGCACCGTCAGTTGCATGCCGAAAGGCGCCAGCGCCGCATGCAGTTCCTGCGCGCCGGTACCGCAGAGCAGCGTAGGCACCCTGTGACCCAGACCCGGTACGGTACCCATGATGGCGCCGTCCACGAACAGGGCAGGTGTCTGACCGATCAAGCGTGCCGCTTCAGTCTTGGTCTGCGGACCGGCGGAATTCAGGTCGGCGTAGATCTTGCCGGCGACCAGATGGGGCGCGCTTTCTCTGGCCAGCGGTACCGCCAGGTTGGCGCTGACGGCGCTGATGATGATGTCGCTGGCTTCGATCAGCGCCTGCAGGCTGGGCTGCAATGCCACGCCTGCCTGCTCGGCCCGCTCACCGACCAGGGTTGCCTGAGGAGAGATGTTCCAGAACTTGTCATAGGCCAGTACCGTCTGCAAACCGGCCTGGCGCAAACCTGAAGCGATATGGAAAGCCGCCTCGCCCAGCCCGATGAAACCGACCACAGGTTGTTTTGTTGTCATCATGCCACCTCGTCCGAATAAGCACCATCGATGATCTCGCAGCCCATGGCCTGCAACGCGGCGGCACTATAGCCGCTGCGATCCCAGGTACCTGCCTCGATGGCCACACGCGTCGCGATTTCCTTTTCGAGTTTCTTGCGAGCCTTGGCGAGTACCGTTTTTGCATCGCGGGGCGAGATCACCACAATGCCATCCTGGTCCCCCACGATGATGTCGCCGGGATGCACGACCACCCCGCCGCAGTTGATCGGCACGTTGATTTCACCCGGGCCGCTTTTGTGCGGGCCGCGCGGGTTGATGCCTTTCGCGTAGACCGGAAACACCAGCTTGCTGATGGACTCGAGATCACGCACCGCACCGTCGATCACGACGCCCGCCAGACCACGACGGTGCGCCCACATCATCATGTTCTCGCCGGTGAGCGCATTGGTCTGGTCACCCTGGTCTTCGACGATCACCACATCACCGGGCTCGGCCATGTCCAAGGCGCGATGCAGCATCAGGTTGCAGCCGGGCCGGGCGCGCACCGTGAACGCCGTTCCCAGCAAGGGAGCGGTATTCAGTGGCCGTATACCGGTATCCAGGCAATACATCCGGCCCATTTCGTCGGCAATGTTGGCTACCGGGATGCCTGAAAAACCCTGGACGAGAGCCTGATCGGGACGCTTGATACGAGTGAATATTCTGAAGCCGACGTTGGACATGACATTCCTGCACAAAAAAGATGAAGAGCACGATCCGGCATTGCGATCGCGTAGGGATTGACCGCTATGGTAGTGATCAGAAAGCAAAGCTTCGCTGAGGATTTGTTCGTTCAATCCGAAGAAATCGTTGTGTATTGATGGCTTGACGCTACACTTTCCAAAGCCCTTCACGACCCTTCGCTACTTCATGAAACTAGAAGCCCTGCGCACCTTGTGCGCTGTTATCGAGCACGGCTCGTATGCCGCAGCGGCACCGGAGGTCAACCTCACGGCCAGTGGGGTCGGGCTGCAGATCCGACAGCTGGAGTCCCATTTCGGCAGGCCGCTGTTTGATCGTTCGGCGCGCCAGGTACGTCCCACCGCATTTGGCATCGAACTGGCCGACGCCGTGCGCGATACGCTGACGACGCTGGAGCGCATGCGTGAACGTGGCGATATTTCAGTGTCGGGGAATTTGCGGCTGGGCGTGATCGAATCCGCACAGATCGCGCTGCTGCCGGCCTACCTGCGCACGCTGCGCGAGCTCTATCCGCTGGTAAATGTGCAGATATCACGCGGGGTATCGCAGGTTCTGCTGCAAGAGATCAAGGCAGGGAGGCTGGACACGGCTGTTGTCGTGCGCCCGCAAACGGGGGGCTCGAGCAGGTTGTGCTGGATGCCGCTGCGCCGCGATGTCTTCGTGCTGATCACTCCGCCGGGATGCACGGGCAAGAATCCGGCCGACATCCTGCAACGCTACGACTGGATCAGGCTGGATCGCAGCGCCACAGGAGGTCAGATCGCGGCATCTTTCGTGGAGCGCCTGGTGCCGGGCAAAACACCGTGGGTCGATCTGCCCGGTATCGATGCCATCGTGGCGATGGTGGCCGAAGGGCTGGGCGTATCCATCATTCCGCGCACACGTGCTGCGCTCAAGCGCGCCTATCAATACGAGGAAATCGACTTGGGGCCGGGCGCCCCTGTTCGCGATATCGCGCTGGTCTGTCGGGCCAATGACAGCGAGAATCGCAAGATTCTGGCGGCGCGCCTTGCATTCGGGCATGCGTCCAACCTGAACTGACGAGCGTGCGTTCATCCACGGCAAGCTATGCGCAAAGCCTGAGACGTGCATGCAAGGCAATCGGCATTTAAGCTGCTATTCATGCTGCTGCAAGCCAGTTGGGCTATATTAGCGCGCTTCTCGCTTTGTCTACCGCGATCTGCCTTCTCGATATGCCCACTATTACACGCCGCACCGTACTGCTCGGCGGCGCAGCCTTTGTCGCTTCATCCTGTCTGCCGGCCCTGACCTGGGCCACCCCTGTCAGCGCACCACTTGAGCCGGGCCACGACGCCTTCATGGCACTGTCGCAAGCCCTGGTCAATCACCAATTGCAGCCGGACGTGGGCGCCCGGATTGCCGCCTACGCACAACAAACCTTTCCAGGTTTCGCGCAAACCGCCAAGACCATTCTGGCTGCGGCTCAGGCGCGCAATGCCACACGCGTCGAAGACTTCTTTGACGACATTCCCCAGGGCGAGGCCAAAGACCTGGCCCACTGGATCATCGCCGCCTGGTATAGCGGCATGAGCGCAGCCACCCATGACGCCACGCTGTTCACCTTTGAACACGCACTGACCTATCAGGTCACGCAGGACATGGCGCCCATCCCCTCCTACGGATTCACCGGCCCAAACCGCTGGGACGAGCTGCCGAACGCGCCGCTCAGTCCGATTCCCACATTCTGAAGGTCACCTCATGAACCGCACACAACAGGCCGACGTGGTGATCGTCGGCACCGGCGTCGTGGGCCTCACGATTGCAGAACAGCTGATCGACGCAGGTGTCGGCGTCCTGATGCTGGAAGCCGGCCCGCGCGTCTATCGCAGCGAGATCGTCGAAAATTTCCGCAACATGCCGCTGTCCAACAAAGGCAGCGCCAACTCGATCTACCCCCCACGGGAGTGGGCGCCGCACCCCATGCCGGGCGACGACTATCTGCAGCTCTCCGGGCCGGACAAATACGATCAGACCTACATCCGCTATGCCGGCGGATCGACCTGGCACTGGGCGGGCACCAGCTGGCGCCTGACGCCTGAGGACATGCGCCTGCACTCGCTGTACGGCGTGGGCCGCGACTGGCCGTTCCCCTACGAAGAACTCGAGCAGTATTACGTGCGCACCGAATATGCACTGGGCATCTGTGGTCCGGAAGACCCCGCGCAACAATGGCCGCGCGCGCCGCGCTCGGCGCCCTATCCGATGCCTGCCCTGCCCCTGAGCCCCGGTGAGAAAAGATTCACCGAAGTGGTGCGCGACAAGCTCGGCCTGAACAACATTCACGTCTCGCAGGCTCGCAACAGCGGCATGCCCTATCACGGTCGTCCCGCCTGTTGTGCCAACAACAACTGCGTGCCGGTCTGTCCCATCGGTGCCAAGTATGACGGCGAGACGGCACTGACACGGCTTGAACGCAAGGGTGTGAAGATCGTCTACAACGCGGTGGCCCATCGCATCGAAACTGGCGAGGCGAACCGCATCACGGCAGTGCACTACCTGGATCCGGAAAAACACAGCCATCGCGTGACGGGCGGGCATTTCGTGGTGGCCTGCAATGGCCTGGAAACGCCCAAGCTGCTGCTCATGTCTGCCGATGAACGCAACCCCAACGGCGTGGCCAACACCGGGTCGGACCAGGTCGGACGCAACATGATGGATCACCCGCAGATCGCGCTGACACTCACCACTGCCGAGCCGTACTGGACTGGCGCAGGACCCGTGGTCAACTCGGGCATCATGGAAACGTCTCAGGGTGCTTTCCGTTCCGAACATGCGGGCGCCTACTTCCGCCTGAACAACTTCGGTCGCAACCGTTTCGTCACATTCAATGCCTTGAAGACCGGCAAGGTTGGCAAGGCCCTGGACGAAGAAATCCGGCGCCAGGCTGGCTGCACGGCCAACCTGGTGATCGCCCACGAAATCCTGCCGCAGGCCGGGAATCGGCTGACGCTGTCGGATAAGAAAGATGCGCTGGGGCTGCCCAAGCCGGCGATTCATTACGACGTCGGTGACTACACACGGCTATCGGCCGAACGCTACTCGGTGCCGCTGGCACGCCAGATCGCCCAAGCCATGGGTGCCACCGACATCAAGATCCCCAAAGGTTTTGCGCAAAGCAAGCACATCATGGGCGGAACCATCATGGGCACAGATCCGGCCACGTCGGTCGTCGACACGAATTGCCGTGCACACGATCACCCCAACCTTTACCTTCCGGGCGGCGGGGCCATGCCCTCGGTTGCCTGTGGCAACTCGACCATCACCATGGTGGCGCTGGCGTTCAAGGCTGCCGACGCAATGCTGGCGGAGGTACGACGCGCATGAAATCGCTCACCACCTCCGCTCGCACGCTCGCGACACGCGCGGCCAGCCTGAGCGCATGGGCGCTCATCGGCATGCTGGGCCCGTCGATGGCATCGGCCGGCGCGCAACCGGTCGATCAGGCCATGATCGATCAGGGCCGCTACCTGGCAACCGCGTCGGACTGCATCGCCTGCCACACCAGCAACAAGGCCAAGCCGATGGCAGGCGGTCACGCCATTGCCTCGCCAGTGGGCAACATCTACGCACCCAACATCACGCCGTCCAAGACGCATGGCATCGGTCAATACACCGAGGCTCAGTTCTCGGATGCGGTGCGCAAAGGGGTTCGTGCCGATGGTGCTCGCCTGTACCCCGCCATGCCCTACACGGCCTATGCCCACATCACCGATGAAGACATGCGCGCGCTGTATGTGTACTTCATGCATGGTGTGCAGCCGGTGGACGAGCCCTCGCCCGAAACCAACCTGCCGTTTCCGATGAACCAGCGCGCCGCGATGATCGGCTGGAATGCGCTGTTTGCCCGCACTGCGCCGCTCACGCCGGCCCCCGACCAGTCCATGCTCTGGAACCGCGGCCGGTATCTGGCGCTAGGCCCCGCACATTGCGCGACCTGCCACACGCCTCGCGGGTTCTTCATGCAAGAGAACAACCATCTCGCCCTGCAGGGGGCCCAGATCGGTCCCTGGTACGCACCGGACATCACGTCCAGCAAATCCCACGGCATTGGCACATGGTCAGTCGATGACCTGACGACCTATCTGGCCACCGGCCGGCTGCAAGGCAAAGCCCAGGCAGGTGGCCCCATGGCCGAAGCCGTCACGCACAGCTTCAGCCAGATGACTGAGCAGGACCTGCGCGCCATCTCGACCTACATCCTGTCCGTTCCGGGAACCGAATCCGCGACCCATGCCGACACGCCAAACCGGTTTGAACACGGCCAGGCCGGTGACAAGCTGACGGCGTTTCGTGGCACGTCCTATCAGGCCGGCATGCAGCTGATGGATGTGAAACTGGGTGCACAGCTCTACAGTGCAAACTGTGCCTCGTGCCATGGCGCCTCCGGTCAGGGCACGCGTGACGGCTACTACCCCAGCCTGTTCGGGAAATCCATCACGGGCGAGGCGCAGGCTACCAATCTTCTGGCCGCCATTCTGAATGGTGTCGATCGTGAGACGCCGCAAGGCGGCCACGTCTTCATGCCGCCTTTTGGCGACCAGGACAACGCCATGGTGCCGCTGGACAATCGCGAGATTGCGGCGCTGGCCAACTACATCCTGACGACCTACGGCAACCCCAAAGTGTCGGTTTCGCCCGATGATGTACAGACCATCCGGGAAGGCGGACCGAAGTCGGATCTGGTGTTGCTGGCACGGCTGGGGATGGGTGCAGCCCTGCTGCTCCTGGCGCTCGGGCTGGTAGGGTGGCGACGACGCTCACGCCGTCGCGGGTCATAGGATCAGTACGTACCCATGAAGTCACGCTTGCCGATCGCCACGCCGTTGTGGCGCAGCAATGCGTAAGCGGTGGTCACGTGAAAGAAGAATTGCGGCAGGCCGTACTGCAGCAGGTAGACACGCCCGACGAGCTTCTTCTCTTTGGGCGTGCCGGGCCGCAACACGATCTCGCGGCTGTCGCTCTGCTCGAACTGCTCGGGCGTGACGCTGTCCAGATGGGCCAGCGCCTTGGTGATCAGCGCCTGCAATTCAGCGAAGGACGTTTCGGTTTCGGGCCACGAAGGCACCTCGATCCCGGCCAGGCGCGCACTCACGCCCTTGCTGAAGTCTGCGGCGATCTGAACCTGCCGGACCAAGGGGAACATGTCGGGAAACAGTCGCGCCTGGAGCAACGCTGCAGGATCGATTTTTTTCTCCTCGGCATGGGCTTCGGCTTTCCTGAGCACGTCGGACAGTGCCGTGAGCATCTGCTTGAAGACGGGGATGGAGGCATCGTACATGGAGAGTGTCATGGCTACTTTCATAAAAAGATGACGCAATATCGCTACGCCGGAACCGAGAGACTAACAGGCCCGCGGCCCTCTCCGCCCACCCGCCAGGACTTTCGAGCCATCCGCGCAGTTTCGCCCGCCCGTCAGAACACAAAGTTCTTGTAGCGCTCGATGTATTCACGCGCACTGCGATTGAGCGCGCGGGCGCAGGCTTCCGCTTCGTCTGCATTGCCCGCGACAATCGCCGCGATGATGGCGCGATATTGCTTGACGCCCTCTTGTGCGCGCCCGGGCAACAAGGCCACACGCCGAATCGTCACCGCCGTGCGATCGTGCAGGCGATCCATCATGTCGCTGAGTGCCGGGTTGTTTGCAGCCTCCTTGACGCGACGACGGAACGTTTCGATGGTGGCGATATGGCTATCGATGTCACCCGTACTGAGACTGGCTTCGAACGGCTCGCCGAACAGGGCTTCGATATCGCGCCATTGATCCGCCGTGGTGTTCAGGGTGGCCAGGCGCACGGCAAGACCATCGAGCACTTCACGAATTTCGTACAGGTGATAGGTGGACGCCATGTCCACCGAAGCGATCACCGCACCTTTGTTCGGAATGCGCACGATCAGCCCGCGATCCTCCAGCGTGGCCAATGCCTCGCGCGCCTTTGCCCGGGGGATGTCATAGGTGAGCGCGATATCCTCTTCCGGAACGTGCGCACCGGGTAACAACGTCTGGGTGGCAATCTTCTGGCGCAACTCTGCGACGATTTCGCCAGTGGTCAGTTTCTTGCCGGACGCCGCAGGGGATTTCTTCGCGGATTTAACGGGTTTGACAGTCATGAAAGCAGTTTCTTCTCGGGCAGATCATGCAGGGTTGCACAAAGTATTGTATGCAATTTCGCATGTCATCAATCACGGCCGGCCTGATTGCCTAGGATATCTTCAACGCAACGTGCGAAGTACAGCAATCGAGCGTCTTCTTTCACGGTGCCGACAAGCTGCAACCCCAGCGGTAGTCCGTTAGGGCCTCGCGCAACAGGCAGCGTGATCGCAGGGTTGTGCAACAAGGACCAGATTCGAATGAACGCCGAACTGCCGGTGGAGCTTGCCAGGCACGCCTCATCGAGCGTAGCCGGCATGGCCATCACGTCCACACTGCGCATCAGGTCGTAGAACGCACGTCGGCACATGTCCGCTTCATCCAGCGCCCGCGCGTAGTCCTGGTCGCTGTAGGTTTCACCCAGGGCCAGATAGTCCAGCAACTCCGGATCGCACAGGGCATGGTGGTCGCGCTTGATGGCGGCATATTCGCGCGCGAGGTCATAGGCCATGATCACATCCTGTGCATCGCCCATTGTTTCGAACAGCGCGGGCGGATCCAGCTCGACGACGCGCACGCCTGCCTGCGCCAGCGCCGCCAGATTGGCGTCGAACAGTGCCTGCACGCAAGGTTGCGCCTCGTCCCAGTGACGCGTGCGCCAGACCCCTACCGTGAAGTCACGGCGCAGCGGCGCTTGCGCATCGAAGCGCGGATCCGACATGAACGCCTGCATGAACAACGTGGCATCGTCCACCGACCGGCAGATGGGCCCGATGACATCGAGCGGACGTGAATAGCTTCGGATGCCGTGGTAGGGAATGGCATCCAGGGTCGGCTTGAAGCCCACCGCCCCGCAAAAAGTGGAGGGACGCAGAATCGAGCCTGCAGTCTGTGTGCCGATCGACAGCGGGGTCATGAAATCGGCCACCGCGGCGGCGGATCCCGCCGAAGACGCTGCGGGCGAGCGCGTCAGATCGTGCGGATTGCGGCAAGGCCCTGGCAGCATGATGGCATGACGCGACACCGTGTTCTTGCCCAGAATATTGAAGCCCAGATCTCGCGCCAAGGTCACCACAGGTGCGTCCAGGGTTGGCGCACGCCCCTTGAATATTTCAGGCTCGCCCCACTCGGTCGGCATATCGGCCGTGTCGATGGTGTCCTTTATCCCTATAGGCACGCCATCGAAAAAACGATGTCGACCGTTGCGATCCACTGCGCGCGCACGCGCAAGAGCCTGGTCTCGCGCCACGTGCACCCAGGCGTGCACACTGTCGTTGCGGGCGTCGATACGCGCCAGGCAGGCCTCGGCCCAGGCAAGCGCAGTCAGCTCACCGCTGGCGAGTTTTTGCAGACCTTGCGACATGGTCAATTTGGCGATGGCGTCGGCCGGCGGACGCGGCTTGGCGGGTGCACTCATGCTTGCTCTCCGGAGTTGACAGGGCGCGCACCGTCTTTGGTGCGGCCGAGATACAGGTCGGCCATCTTCTCGTTGGCCAGCAGATTGACACCGGTATCGGTCAGCACGATGCGTCCGGTGTCCAGGATATAGCCACGATCACTGAACGCAAGCGCCTGGCGCGCACGTTGCTCGACCATCAGCACGGCCACGCCCAGTTCAGGGAGTCTGCGTGTCGCGGCGAATACCTGCTCGGTCAGTGCGGGCGAGAGCGCAGCCGAAGGCTCGTCCAGCAACATCAGACGCGGCGCGCCCATCAAGGCCCGCGCGAAAGCGAGTTGCTGGCGCTCGCCGCCCGACAGGTTCTCGGCGGCCGTGCGACGGCGCTCGGCCAGCGCCGGGAAAATGTCGAACATGTCGCGAATCCGTTGCGCCGGATTCTTCACGTGTTCGACCACCTGAAGGTTCTCCAGAACAGTCAGTGCACCAAACACGTTATGCACCTGCGGCACATAGGCCACACCATGTTTGACTCGCGCCTCGATCGGCAACCGGAGCAGATCCTGGCCTTCGAAAACGATGCGGCCCGACACACGCGGCAGCAGGCCCATGATCGCCTTGATCAGCGTGGACTTGCCCGCACCGTTGGTACCGGCGATGGTGACGATCTCGCGGGCCTGAACGTGCATGTCGATGCCCGTCACGATATCGACTTCGCCATAGCCTGCGGCGACTCCTTCCAGCGTCAGCACAGTCATACCACGCCTCCCATATAGGCTTCACGCACGCACGGATTGGCCAACACTTCCTCGGGCGTGCCCTCGGCGATGACGCGGCCACGATCCATGGCATACATCTGCGGCACGATGCGTGACAGTTCATCCAGGTTGTGTTCGATGATCAGGATCGACATGCCGCGCTCGTTGAGCGCAACGATGCGTTCGGACAGTTCACCAATCAGGACCGGATTGACGCCGGCGAAAGGTTCATCGAGCATGATGGCCTTTGGCTCCAGCATCAACAGCCGCCCCAGTTCGAGCAGTTTTTTCTGGCCGCCCGACAGGCGTCCGGCGCGTTCATCGGCCACACGCTCCAGATTCAGGAAAGCGAGCAACTGGCGAACCCTGTCGCCGGTTTCCTTTTCCTGGCGCGCCACACGACCTCGGGCAAAGACCAGCGCGCTGAGTTTTTCGCCCGCCTGCCCAGGCGCCGCCGCCATCATGTTGTCGAACACCGTCAGCTCCGAAAACTCGCGCGGTACTTGAAACGTACGCGCCAGCCCCCGCTGCACCCGACGCTCGACCGGCAGGTGAGTGATGTCCTCGCCGGCAAACGTGATGCTTCCCTCCATCGGCGCGATGTAACCCGAGATGGTGGAAAACAGCGTGCTCTTGCCGGCGCCGTTGGTGCCGATCAGCCCCACCAGTCCACCTTGCGGCAGACTGAGCGACACGTCGTCCAGCACCTTGAAGTTACCGAAGCCGGCCCCGATGCCCGACACAGAAAGTAGTGCTGTCATTTCTTCACCGTTTTACGTTCGCCGAACAACCCATCGGGGCGATACAGCATGGTGCAGATCAAGGCCATGCCGATGATCCAGAACCGGACGCTGGACAACTGCACCTCCGATACGCCGGGGAATATTTCGCGCAAGAACCGCGAGCCCTCCAGGAAGCCCACCAGCATCACCGTTCCCACTACCACGCCGCTCAGTCGGCTGACGCCTCCCATGATGATGGCCATCCAGACATAGAACGTGATGAGGGGCACGAACTGTTCGGGGCTGATGAAGGTGAGGTAATGCGACTGGAAGGCACCTGCCAGGCCAGCCAGTGCTGCGCCGATTGCCAGCGAGCGGGTCTTGAATCGCGCCGGGTCCTTGCCCAGTGCCCTGACCGCGACTTCGTTGTCGCGTATCGCGCCGATCACCCGACCGAACGGACTCTTGATCATGCCCTTGATGCCCATGAACACGATGACGTTGACGATCAACAGTGTGGCCAGTATCCAGAGATCGGCATTCGGACCGTTGCCAAACAGGCGGGGAATGCCGGGCAGCCCGTGAACGCCACGGGTCAGCCATTCTTCTTTCTGCAGCACCATGCGTACCGACTCGGAGAATCCCAGCGTGACGATGGCCAGGTAATCGCCTCGCAGCCTGAGCGCGATCATCCCCAGGGGAAACGCAAACACGGCGGCAAAAGCGGTCGCTGCCAGCATGCAGATGACGATGGGCACCCCCTGCATCGCAAGCAGGGCCGAGGTGTACGAGCCGATGGCGAAAAAACCGACGTGGCCGAAGTTGATCAGACCCGTGAACCCATACTGCAGCGACAATCCGCCTGCCAGCAGCATGTAGATCAGGATGGTGATCGAAATAGTGACGATATAGCCTTCCATGATGCTTACCTCGCAGCCTGAATGCGGCCAAAGATGCCCTGCGGGCGCAGCAGCAGCACGCACAGCAGAACAAAGAAAGCCATCACGATCTTGTAGGGAGGACCCACGTACAGCGACGCGATTTCCTGAGAGATGCCAAAGACGAGGATGCCCACTACGGCGCCGATCGGGGTACCGATCCCGCCCAGGATCACGGCGGCAAAGATCGTCAGCAGCAGCTCGAAACCGAGTTCGGGAATGACGACCGCCTTGACCCCGAGCAGAAAGCCGCCCAGCCCGCAGAAGATGCCCACGATCGACCAGAGCAGCACCATCACCCGCCGGGCGTTGATCCCGCTGGCGCTGGCTAGTTCAGGGTTATCGGCCACGGCG
>JAEYZR010000147.1 GCA_023427945.1 Pseudomonadota bacterium
TGTACGAGCCGGCCCGTCTCGTCATACTCGCCGCTTCCGGCCAATCCTCCAACCTCGACAAAAGAGCCGGGATCGACAAGCTTTTCGATGCGCTCGCGTACGGTCAGTTTTCCGGCATCGTGCTGTCGCTTTATTTTTTCTGCCCCTCCCATCGCCAGCGACAGGTGCTGCCGGGTCTGCAATTCTTCAAGCTCTTTTGCCCAACTCATGCACGCCCTCCCCATGATGGGACTCAGTTTAGGAGAATCGATTAAGGGGATAAACTACCCCGCAGCTAAATGACTTTTAACTTTTCATCAACAAAGCCGCGATGGAAAAACAGTCGAATACGTATGTTCTGATTGACCATATCAAGCACGTACTCAACTTCGTGCGTGTGGCTGAAAGTGGCAGCTTCACGGCGGCGGCACTGCGTCTGGGGCTGTCCACTGCCGCGGTCAGCAAAAGCGTGTCGCAGCTGGAGGCCAGGCTCGGGATCAAGCTGCTGAACCGCACCACGCGCAGCCTGTCGCTCACCGATGATGGCAGTCTGCTGCTGCAACGCTGTCGCGACATCGTGCTGGACGTCGAGGCGGCCGAGTCCGAACTGCGCGGCACCAGCCTGACGCCGCGTGGCAAGCTGCGCGTGCACGCCCCGGTCGGACTGGGTCGCGCCATCGTCATGCCCGTGCTGCTGGAACTCACTCGGCGTTATCCCGACCTTTCGGTCAATGCCGACTTCAGTGACCGCACCCCCAATCTGGCAGACGAAGGGCTGGATGCAACCATCCGCATCGGCGATACGGCAGACTCCCGAGTGGTCGCCAAAGTGCTGACGAAAATGCATTACCTGACGTGCGCGAGCCCGGATTATCTCGATGCGTTCGGCACACCGCGCACCCCCCAGGACCTGAGCGCGCACAATTGCCTGGCCTATGTGCAATGGCAGACCGGGCGCTATCACGAGTGGGAGTTTCGCAAGGGTCACGAGACGCACACGCTCACCCCGGTCGGCAATCTGAACCTGAATCATCCGCAAGCGATACTGGATGCTGTCGTGGCAGGCATGGGCGTGGCGCGCATGGCCAGTTTCATTGCGGCGCCCGCCATCCTGGACGGACGGCTGACGCGGGTGCTTGCCGACTGGCAGGCCTCCGCCGTTCCCATCCAGTTGGTGTACCTTCCGAACCAGCACCTTTCGCCGCGCATACGCGTATTCATCGACGCGATGACGCAGGCGTTGCCCGCGACGCTGCCGTGGGAGAAAGCAATGCGCATCAAAGGAGCCGGACATGGCTGACGATCGAGATGACCGGACTGCACAGGACATCGAACACGTGCTGCAGGAGCGGCGCCTGGCATGGAACGCCGCCGACACGGTACGCTATGCCGCCTTGCTGACCGCCGACTGCGACATCGTCAGCGCCACGGGTCGCGCCTCGAAAGGTCGCCAGGCCGTCATTGACCTGTACGTCGATCAACGCCGCCTGCCTGTGTATGCCCAGGCCGAGGTCACCGCGACGCTGATCGACAGCATCCGGCCGTTGGGCGAGGACGTCGCCCTGGTCGATGCGCGATACCACATGACCGGGGTTCACTGGAACAGCGACGAGACGCCCTTCGAGCTCGAGGGCAAGATGCTCTTTGTGATGCAACGTCAGGGACAATGGAAAATTGCCTCGATACGTGCGCAGTCGCCAGAAGTCTCGCCGCAAAAGCATTGACCGCACGCGCCGCCGGCGTGCGCGTCCCGGATAAGTGGCACGCGCATGGCAATGCACACGGCACATCAATGTCCCCGCGCACTCATGGCGAACGTCAGCGACTGGCCGCGCGCGCCTGGGTACGTTTGACCACTTCGCCCCACTTCTGTACCTCCTGCGCCATGACCTTGTCGGTTTCGGCCGGCGTCGTTGGCGTAGCCTGTGCGCCCAGCTTGTCGGCCCCTTCGCGTAACTGTGGCAGCTTTCCTGCCTCTTGCATGGCCTGCGAAAGCTTGTCGATGACGGGCTGAGGCACGCCGGAGGGCGCGATCAAGGCATAGGTGGTGGACACCGCATAACCCGGCACACCTTGTTCGGCCAAGGTCTGCACATCGCTCAAGGCCGGTGCCCGTTGCTCGGCCGTCACTCCCAGAATGCGAACCTTGCCGGTGGACAGTTGAGGCAACAGCGCGGGCAGCGTGTCGATCACCATGTCGATCTGCCCGCCCAGCAGATCGGTCACGGCCGGTCCGCTGCCGCGATACGGCACGTGCAGGATGTCGGTCCCGGTAATCTGCTTGAAAAGCTCACCTGCCATGTGCTGGGAACTGCCTGTGCCCGCAGAACCCATCGTGAGTTTGCCGGGACGCGATTTGGCCAGTGCGATCAGCTCCTGCACTGTCTTTGCCGGCACCGCGTCGTTCACAGCCAGAGCCATGGGCAGCGTGATGGCGACCGAAACGCCCTTGAAGTCTTTCTCGAAACTGTAATTCTGCTTCTCCAGCAGCGATGCGTTGATCGCCAGACTACCCAAGGCGCCCATCAGCACGGTATAGCCGTCGGGCGCGGCACGCGCCACCAT
>JAEYZR010000168.1 GCA_023427945.1 Pseudomonadota bacterium
TGAAAATCCTTGTGTCGGTGGTTCGATTCCGCCCCGGGCCACCAGAATATGTACCCTGTTCCGATCTGGGTCGAAAAAAAAGCCTCGAATCTGTCGATCCGAGGCTTTTTTTCGTCCAGTGCGAGTCCCCTTCAATCGGTCAGAGCTCCGCTCGCAGGCTGTCGAATGCACGCTGAAGGAACTGGGCTGCGGGCTCGCGTGGGCCGCTCTGTTCTCTCCAGGTCTGAAGCGCCAGGCGCAAAGCGCCAACGGACACCATCGCCACCATCCGTAAAGACGTGCGTCGCTCAGGCTGTCGCCAGACCTCGCATAGTGTCTCGAAAAGCGCCTGCTCCTGCTCGGCGTAGTGCGCCTGCTTGCGTGCCAGCAGTGACTCACTGGAGCGCATGAGATTGTCGATGGCCGTCATCTGCTGTGTCGTGTAGCTCGATATATGACGGATCATCACGTCACGAACGGCATGCAGCGGCGGGATGTCGGGCGATGTTTTCAGCAGGTCCGCATGCAGGCTCGCCGAACCGGTGTCCTGCCAGAACAGGATGATGTCGTCCTTCGATTTGAAGTACGAGAAGAAGGTGCGGCGCGATATGCCGGCTTCTGATGCGATGGTTTCCAGCGTGGTCCCATCGTAGCCGTTGACGAGGAACAGGCGCTGGCCTACCTCGGCGATGCGCTGACGCGTTTCCCGGCGCTTGCGCTCCCGCAAACCTTCAGTGGGCACGGGGTCCCTGGGGGGGAGATTGACTGACATGTCGATAGCCTATTGCATTTCCACACTGAGTGCATAATAATTTGCACTCAGTGCTGAGTTGTATGCACTTAGTTTACCTTCCCACTCCCTTGCCAGGCTAGGATCATGACCGACTGGACCACTTCAGACATTCCCTCCCAACAAGGCCGCACAGCGGTGGTGACCGGCACAGGGGGCCTGGGCCTCGAGATCGCGCTGGCCCTGGCCCGTGCGGGCGCAAAGGTCATCATTGCCGGCCGAAACCCGTCCAAAGGGGCCATCGCGGTCAAGCAGATTCGCCACAGTGTTGCGGACTCGAACGTGACTTTCGAAGTCATGGATCTGGCCAGCCTGGATTCGATACACGCTTTCGCCAAACGCCTCCAGGCTTCGCAGCCAAGCCTGGACCTGCTGGTCAACAACGCGGCGGTCATGAGCCCGCCCGACAGGCAGGCGACTCGCGACAGTTTCGAACTGCAGTTCGGCACCAACTATCTGGGCCACTTCGCCCTGACCGCCCGGCTGCTGCCTCTTCTGATCAAAGGTGACAAGGCGCGCGTGGTCAGCCTCTCGAGCATTGCCGCAAGAAGCGGCAAGATCAACTTCGATGACCTGCAAGCCCAGCGCAGCTACCACCCCATGCCGGCCTACGGCCAGTCCAAACTCGCATGCCTGATGTTCGCCCTGGAATTGCAACGCCGCAGCGATGCCGCAGGCTGGAGCATCCAGAGCATCGCCGCCCATCCAGGCGTTTCACGCACCGAACTGCTGCCCAATGGAGCGGGGCCGACCAGTGTCCCGGGACTGCTGCGTCGTTACTTGTGGTTCCTGTTCCAACCCGCTGCGCAAGGGGCTCTGCCGGCGCTGTTCGCGGCGACGTCCGCCAAGGCCCAGGGAGGGGCTTATTACGGTCCGGCCAGGCTCGGCGAAACACGCGGCTTCCCCACCCAGGCCAAAGTGCCTGCACAGGCGCTGGATGAGAGCGTCGCCGCCAGATTGTGGAGGGAATCGCAGGCGTTGACCGGTGTCACCTTCCCCACTGGCAACGGCGAGCCACACTAAAGCCCTCATGGGCACACGGCCCAGGGCCGTTGCCGCGCACTGCAAGGAAACAGACCATGCACCCCTACATCGTTTATGCCGCCTACGGATGGCTTACGCTTACCGGAACGCTCCATTTCATCGTCGACGTGGTGTCCCAGCATCTGCGAGGCACACGCGAGCCCGGCCTGGAAACGACGCTGTACTACGGATTGAACTCTGCCTATTCGCTGGGCCAGGTTGCGTTCGGCCTGATGGGACTTTTTCTGGCATTGAAGTCGATGGACCTGCTTACGCAGCGGCCGGTCCTGATCCTGTCGCTCACGGCCGCGCTCGGATGGCTGGCGATCAGCTTTCTGTTCATGGAGTATTGGGAGCCCCGCTTCAACGCCGGAGTCTTTCTCCTGCTGACCCTGGCCACGGCAAAGATCAGATGAAACGCCGTATCACGGAGCCGGCGCGCATGACGCCAGCGGTCCGTGAGATCCACTTGATGACCTGTCCGCGCAGAATCAGGGTGCGGGATTCGGATGGCGCGTGTGAATCAGCTTGATGCCTTCCAACACATCCGGCGTGAGCACGACATCGACACTGTCGATGTTTTCCCGGAGCTGCTCCAGGGTGGTTGCGCCCATCAGATTGCTGGCGACGAACTTCTGTTCATTGACGAACGCCAGGGCCAGGTGCGTGGGCGACAGGCCTGCCTGGCGGGCCAGCATGACGTAATCGCGGGTGGCCGACTGCGTCTCTTCGCTGCTGTAGCGTGTAAAACGCGTAAATAGCGTGACCCGGGCACCCGCCGGACGGGCACCGCCCAGGTACTTGCCGGACAGCACGCCCATTGCCAGGGGCGAGTAGGCCAGCAGGCTGACCTGCTCATGGTGAGTGAATTCCGACAGACCTGTTTCGAAAGTACGATTCAACAGACTGTAGGGATTCTGAATGGTGGCGATACGAGGCAGGCCTTGCGTGTCGGAGGCTTTCAGAAATTGCGACACCCCCCACGGCGTCTCATTGGAGACCCCCACTGCGCGCACCTTGCCTTCGCGCACGAAGTCCTGCAGAACCGACAAGGTCTCTTCGATGCTTATGGTGGACTCATCTTCTTTCCACGGGTAGGCGAGTTGCCCGAAAGTGGTCGTCGTGCGATCCGGCCAATGCAGTTGATAGAGATCGAGATAGTCCGTCTGCAAACGCTTCAGGCTCGCGTGCAGGGCTTCGGTCAGGTTCTTGCGATCCAGCGAGGTCTTGCCGTTGCGGATATGCCCGGGCCGCTTGGCGTCGCGCACGGGGCCAGCCACTTTGCTGGCCAGCACAATATCCTTGCGACGCCCGGTCTTGGCCAGCCAGGTCCCGATATACGCTTCGGTACGACCCTGGGTTTCAGGCCTGGGGGGAACCGGATACATCTCGGCGGCGTCGACCAACGTCACACCGCGCGACAAGGCGTAATCGAGTTGCGCGTGGGCATCCTCTTCCGTGTTCTGCTCGCCCCAGGTCATGGTGCCCAGGCCAATGAGACTGACTTCGATATCGGTACGACCAAGCTTGCGATATTTCAATTCCAAACTCCGATTGGCGTCATGCGGTCGAAAAACAGCTCCCGACCAGACTAAATAACGATCTTACTCCCGGCATGCGCCGTAGAATAAACGCATGACACAGCCTATGTACCGCGGCGTTGCCGCCACCTACCTTCGGGGCGGGACCAGCAAGGGCGTTTTTTTCCTTGAGTCGGACCTGCCTGCCGACCCCCAGGAGCGCGACGCTTTCCTGCTGCGCGTCATCGGCAGCCCCGACCCATACGGCAAACAGATCGATGGCATGGGTGCCGCGACGTCCAGCACCAGCAAGGTCGTCCTGGTGGCGCCGGGCGGCGCCGAAGGCTGCGACATTCAATACACATTCGGCCAGGTCGCGATCGACCGCCCCTTGATCGACTGGAGCGGCAATTGCGGAAACCTGACGGCAGCCGTCGCCCCGTTCGCTATCTGGCGTGGACTCGTGTCAGTGCCGGATTCGGGGCATGTGGACGTCATGCTCTGGCAACGCTCGATAGGCAAGCGGATCGAGGCGCGAGTACCCATCGTTGACCGCCAGCCCCAGGAAGCGGGAACGTTCTGGCTGGACGGTGTGGCATTCGGTGGTGCCGAAATCGCATTGAGCTTCTTGAATCCGGGTGCAGACGGGTCGCTTCTCCCGACTGGCAACACCATCGACTCGATCGACCTGGGAAGTGGGCGCAGCATTCAGGCAACCCTGATCAATGCCGGCAACCCTTCTGTGTTCGTGCGCGCACAGGATCTGGGATTGACCGGGTACGAGCACCAGGCCGACATCAACGCAAACGCCGAGCTGCTCGCGCATTGCGAATCGATACGTGCCCGTGGCGCGGTCATGATGGGGCTGGCCGAAAGCGTGGCGCAGGCCACTACCCAGCGACCGGCCACGCCCAAACTCGCTTTTTTCGCACCGGCAGGCCACTACCGCAGCGCTGCCGGGCGCGAGATACAGGCCGGACAATACGACATCAGTGCGCGCATCCTGTCGATGGGCGCACTCCATCACGCCATGACCGGGACCGGCATGGTGGCCATCGCCGCAGCCGCAGCCCTCCCCGGCACAGTCGTTTCGCAGTTGCTGGGTGACGCCGTGGACACAGTCGCGTTCGGTCATCCTTCAGGCACCACCCGCGTCGGCGCCGTGGCAATCAAGCAGTCGGGGAAATGGGAGATCGAGCGAGTCACACTGAGCCGTAG
>JAEYZR010000169.1 GCA_023427945.1 Pseudomonadota bacterium
GGCCAGAGGCGCTTGCCCGCACACGCCGTGGCTCAGGCCACCATCAGGCGCTGATATCCACGCAGATGTATTTCAGTTCCAGATATTCGTCGATGCCGTGACGCGAGCCCTCGCGCCCCAGGCCGGACTGCTTCACCCCGCCGAACGGCGCGACTTCGTTGGAGATCAGGCCGGTGTTCACGCCCACCATGCCGTACTCCAGGGCACGCGAGACACGATAGATGCGAGCGTGGTTGGTCGAGTACATGTAGGCGGCCAGGCCAAAAATCGTGTCGTTGGCAGCCTTGATGACATCTTCCTCGGTCTCGAACGAGAACAGTGGCGCGACGGGACCGAACGTTTCTTCTTCGGCGAACAGCATGTCGCGGCGCACATCGCGCACCACGGTGGGCTGGAAGAAGGTGCCGCCCAGGCTGTGGCGTGCGCCGCCGGTCAGCACGCGGGCACCCTTGGAGGTGGCGTCCGACAGATGACGCTCGACTTTGTCCACAGCCGCCGGATTGATCAGCGGCCCTTGCGTCACGCCGTCTTGAGCGCCGTCACCGACTTGCATGGCGGCAACACGAGCGGTCAGCTTCTCGGCCACCTTTTCATAGATGCTGCTCTGCACGTAGATGCGGTTCGCGCACACGCAGGTCTGCCCGGTGTTGCGGAACTTGGCGACCAGCAAACCGTCGATGGCGCGGTCGATATCGGCGTCGTCGAAGATGATGAAAGGCGAGTTGCCGCCCAGCTCCAGCGAGAGTTTCTTGATCGTGGGGGCGCACTGTTCCATCAGCGTGCGGCCCACGCCCGTGGAGCCGGTGAAGCTGAGCTTGCGCACGATGTCGCTGTCGCACAAGGCCTTGCCGACGGACTTTGGATCGCCCGTCACCACGTTGAACACGCCTGGGGGTACACCGGCCTCTTCGGCCAGCACGGCCAGCGCGAAAGCGGTCAGAGGCGTGGCTTCGGCAGGTTTGACCACGATGCTGCAGCCGGCAGCCAGGGCCGGGCCGACCTTGCGGGTGATCATCGCCGCCGGGAAATTCCAGGGAGTGATGGCGGCGCAGACGCCGATGGCCTCTTTGACGGCCATCATCTGGTGGGCCGGATTGGGCGACTGCAGCACTTCGCCATCCACACGGCGGGCTTCTTCGGCAAACCATTCCAGGAACGACGCCGCATAGGCGATTTCGCCTTCGGCCTCGGCGCGCGGCTTGCCCTGTTCGAGCGTGATGATGCGGCCCAGATCCTTGGTATGCGCCAGCATCAGATCGGACCATTTACGCAGAATGGCTGCACGATTCTTGCCGGTGCGGGCACGCCATTCGGGCAGCGCAGCGTTGGCGACATCGATGGCTTCTTCGGTTTCCTTGCGCCCGAATTTGGGCACGCGGGCGATGATTTCGCCGGAGGCCGGGTTGTTCACCTCGATCGTTTCGGCTCCTCCCAGCCACTTGCCGTTCACATAACACTGCTCGCGCCACAGCGCGGGGTAAGCCAGTTGGGCAGCAGCATTGTCAGTCTTGGTGGGCGTATCCATTAAGCGGTCTCCTTGTTGGGTTGGTGTGGTCTCGAGCGCTGTCCCGGCCGTTTTGCCTGGGATGGTCGAGATGGGTGAGCGTAACGTCCTACCGTACACCCCGTGACCGACCAAAAGCAAGCGAGAGGCGGGCGGATGGAAGGGCTTTATTAGGTTAAAATTCCGGCCTGATGCAGACCCTGTGTTGCCTTGCAATGAGGCGATGGTTGTTCCGGGGTTGTCTTGGGCAGGGGGAGGGCTGTTTTGTGGCCATTTCTGTTCAAGGCGCAATGCGGGTGTAGTTCAATGGTAGAACGGCAGCTTCCCAAGCTTCATACGAGGGTTCGATTCCCTTCACCCGCTCCAATCAAGGCTCACACTCGCCGTGTGACTTTTGGAAGCAATCCAAGGCCTCGAAATCATTCATGGTTGAAAAACAGAGCAATCTTGTGTTGCCAGTTCATGACAGCTGCATAGACCTCGGACATTGACCAGAGCCTGCATGCGTCCGCCTATATAGAATCAAATATGAATTAAATTAGTTTATAAACGTCTATATATGACGCTTTACGCCAAAGTTATTGGTTGACCGTATCTCGGTTGAGCTGTTCAAATATGAATGTCTAACTGCTGTTTTTAAGCATATCTGAGCAGGTGCAAGCATGCCATCTTCCGAGCAAAAACTTTCTGGCGCCCGGGTTGCGTTGCCGCGGCCTGTAGACCGCGCATTGCACCGCCTGGGGCAGGACATCTCGACTGCACGCCGTATGCGCCGATTGAGCCAGGAAGACCTAGCAGAACGTATTGGCACGTCACTGAGCACAGTCAGGCGCATGGAAGACGGCTATCCCGGCACCGCCTTGCATACCTTCCTGCGTGCCTTGCAGGTACTCGGTCGCCTGGAGGCCGTGGTAAAGGTGATGGCAATGGAGAATGACGTGCTCGGGATGGAGCTGGTGCGGGAACAGTTGCCGCAACGGGTGCGGACGTCTCGCGGCAGCAAACCACGAGTTGATCGTCCCCGTACTGCCAAAAAGAGCGCCGCTGATGACGCCGATGAATTGGAGGGCTTCTGATGGCTACCAAATCATCCAAGCGTCAGGATCTGGAAGTGCATCTGGGTTCCAGCTCCCAGCGCGACCGATAACCACGCCTAGCACGTCGAGCAGCGCCGCGTGACTAACTGGTTCGCTATCGGTCCTCCATTGCCTGCTACCGATAAGAGAAAACGTCGGGCACGGCCTTGAGGCGTTGCAAGCTGCTACCGATGCCCTAGGTGCACGGTGTTTCCGAAGAAAAGATGTCGCGAGCCTTCACTGGTAGCGGCAAGGACCTACCCACTTATCCGCGGTGTAGCCATGTCCCAAAGGCCCATGACCTTAGAGATGGCTGCTTCCATGGCCTGTATCCCCATTCCGTCTCTGGCAAGCGTAGAAAGGCCGGTCAGGAAGCTGTAGAAAACCGTACTCAAGGCACGCGTATCGACATCATTGCTGAGCTCGCCATTGGCGACGGCCCGCTCGATGCAGGCCTTGATGCCGGCGTGAGTCCGTGCTCGCGACCGAGTCAGCGGCGCCGTGACGGTGGAAAGCTCGGGGGATGGCGCGCACATCACACCCAGGGCGACCATGCAGCCTTTGGGATGCCCCCGTTCACATTGCATGCGAGCCGAACGCCGCAGGGCCAGTTCCAGCGCTTCCCTGGGAGCCCGCTCCTTGTCCCACAGGCATTCGGTGACCTGCGCGTAAGTGGCCAGGTAGCGCGCCGTGCACTCCTGATAGAGCGCTTCCTTGGATCCGAAGGCCGCATAGAAGCTGGGCGCCGAGATGCCGCCGCCGATGGCGGCCTTCAGTTGGCTGAGAGACGTGGATTCGTAGCCCTGTTCCCAGAACAGGTGCAGTGCCTGCTCGACCGCAGCGTCTCGATCGAAGGTGCGTGGTCGACCCATTTGTGCCATGGCGTACTCCTTCTTGCAACATAAATACTAGTCGATACATAAGTCGTTGACAAGCGCTCGATCGGGGCTTACATTTATATCGATCGATATATATGTTGTCGAGTGAAGCGTGAATCGTGCTTCGGGCGACATCCGCCACCCGCGTCGTTCCAATCGTGGATCGGGTGTGCCTGTCGGTCGACGTACCTACCGCCTTCCGTCGTATAGACGGATATTTTTTTGTCTATATATGTACCGATTGATACTTATGTCAGAGGGTTCACCTCTCCCTGAAACGCTAGATCATCCCGAGAAAGAAGCATGAATTCACCCACTCTTTTGGCTGCCGACGCGCGGGCCGAACGGTTGCCATTGGCTGCCTTGCTGGCATTGGCGATGACCGGCTTCATCTGCATCGTCACCGAGACCCTTCCTGCGGGCCTGTTGCCACAGATATCCCAGGGACTGGGCGTGAGCGCCTCGCTGGCTGGACAGACCGTGACGGCCTATGCACTCGGCTCGGTACTGGCGGCCATTCCCCTGACCATCGCTACCCGTGGCTGGCGGCGGCGCAACGTGCTGCTGGTCACGATCATTGGTTTCCTGGTGTTCAACTCCATGACCGCGCTGTCGTCGAACTACTGGCTCACGCTGGCGGCACGCTTCTTCGCAGGCGTTGCGGCGGGCCTGGCCTGGAGCCTGCTGGCCGGCTACGCAAGGCGCATGGTGCTGCCACATCAGCAGGGCCGGGCAATGGCGATCGCGATGGTCGGCACGCCTATCGCGCTGTCGCTGGGCGTACCGCTGGGTACCTGGCTGGGTGGCGCCGTGGGTTGGCGAAGTGCGTTTGGCGTCATGTCCGGGCTGACCCTGCTACTCATCGTCTGGGTGTTGGTCAAGGTGCCCGATTATCCCGGTCAGGCAGGGCGTGAGCGCATGGCCTTGCGCAAGGTGCTCACCACGCCGGGCGTGCGCCCGGTGCTCGCCACGGTCATGGCCTGGATGCTGGCCCACAACATTCTCTACACCTATGTCGCGCCATTCGTGGCGCAGGCTGGGCTGCTCGATCGGGTCGATGTGGTCTTGCTGGTTTTCGGTGCCGCGGCGCTCGTGGGGATCGCGATCACGGGCCGGCTGGTGGAGCGCCACCTGCGCAGTACGGTTCTGGCCAGCCTGGCCACGTTCTTCATCGTGTCGCTGCTGTTCGTCTGGTTGGCGACCGTGCCGGCCGCCGTTTACGCCGGGGTGGCGATATGGGGGTTGACCTTCGGCGGCGCGGCGACCCTGCTGCAGACCGCGCTGGCCGACACCGCTGGCAATGGTGCCGACGTGGCGCTGTCGATGAATGTCGTGGCCTGGAACAGCGTGATCGCAGGCGGCGGCGTGCTGGGCGGCATCCTGCTGGACCGCTGGGGCGCGCAGACCTTCCCGTGGGCACTGACCGTGTTGCTCGCCGTCGGCTTCGTCATCGCCCAGTCGGCCAGGACGCACGGCTTCCGCCCGGGTCCGCGGACGCACGCCGCCGGGCACTGAGCCGGCCGCCTCCCGAACCGAATTTGATCTCTCCCGTCCTCAACCCAACCCAATAGGATTCAACTCCCATGATTCGACGTCTCTTCCACACGCTTTTTCTCGCGGCTGCACTGGCACTGGTTGCGTCTGCGCACGCCGCCGACGAGTTCCCGGTACCCGAGGGCTTCACCAGCGGCTACCAGACCATCGACGGCGTCAAGCTCCACTACGTCAAAGGCGGTTCCGGCCCGCTGGTCTATCTGGTTCACGGCTTTGGCCAAAGCTGGTACGAGTGGCACCAGTTGATGCCTGAGCTGGCCAAACGCTTCACCGTGGTCGCGCCGGACCTGCCCGGACTGGGTCAGTCTGCTGTGCCGCCGTCCTACCGAGCCACGGACGTCGCCCAGCTGCTGTACAAGCTGGCCGTCCAGTTCAGCGGTGGCCAGAAGTTCGATCTGGTGGCGCACGACATTGGTATCTGGAACACCTACCCGATGCTGGTTCAGCACCAGGACGACATCCGCCGCGTGGTCTACATGGAAGCACCGATCCCGGACGAGAGCATCTATTCGTTCCCCGCCTTCACACCGGAGGGCGAGTCGCTGGTGTGGCACTTCAGCTTCTTCGCCGCTGACCAACGGCTGGCCGAGACGCTGATTACCGGCAAGGAACGTGTGTTCTTCGAGCACTTCATCAAGGAGCATGCGACCAACAAGGATGTTTTCACGCCCGAACTGCTTGACCTCTACGCCAAGTCCTACGCCAAGCCACACACCCTCAACGCTGCCTTCGAGTACTACAGGGTACTCAACCAGGGTGTGCTGGATAACAAGACGCTCTCGCAGACCAAGATCACCATTCCGGCGCTGGCTATCGGCGGTGGCGGCCACGGCGGCATGGGACAGTACCAAGTCGACCAGATGCAGCGCTATGCCACCGACGTGACGGGACTGGTGCTGCCTGGTTGCGGTCACTGGTTGCCTGAAGAGTGTGCCGCGTCGTTGAACTCGGCGGTAGTTGGCTTCCTGCCGGCTCACTGAACTGGCGTGGCCGCACCTGAGGTGCTCAGGGAGCGCAAGATATCGTACCGCTGATACGTATCCGGCACGCGATGTCTTGCCAATGCTCGACCAAGCATGACTCCCATTCTCAATTTTGTGAGCCTGTTCATCGTCCAGCTTCATTGCCGTCATTTTCACTTTCCGTGAGCTTCTCGCGCGCGTTGCCCCCCTCGCTCAAACAGATGCATAATCCAGCGCGCCATCCGTTTATCAAGCTACCGTGGCAGCGCTTCATTTGATCTACTCTCACAGACCAGGGAGATAACGCGTGATCCTTGAAATCCGTCATCGACTGCGGCGATATTCGATTGCTTTTTTCCTGTGCACGTTCGCCACCACCGTCTGGGCCCAGCCGGGCAAGCCCACGCGCCACTGGATTCTCGATGGAACGGAACTGATCGATGCCTTGGAAGGCAAGCTGGATGGCGCTACCCATGATGGCGACATTCGTCGAGCTTTATCGAGCAGCCGCGCCCACGCCTACATTGCGGGAGTCGCCGACGCTTCGGGCGGGGATAAATGGTGTGGCCAGGGCGCGGTGTTGCCTCACGAGTTGACGGATCGCACCTATACCTATCTTCGTTCGCTGGCACCGGAGCGTTTGAAGCAGAACGCATCGACACTCGTGATCGAGGCGCTGGAAAAAGCATTTCCATGTCCTGATCGGTGACGGTTGAGGGCTACCGGCTGACGTTTTGAGTTCACTCTGAAATGATGACCTTTTTTGCGGTGAGTTTCATCGTTTCCGGCATGCTCTGGGGAGCAATGGCGCTATGGTTCAAACCGTTGGCGGGCGGCGGTCTGCGTCTTGCCCTGCCTGCGCTCTGGGCAATGTTTGCCATGTCGATGCTCGTGGGAACCCTGCGCGGAAATTTTGCGTTTGTGGGCGCTTTTGCGGTTGTCTTGGCAATCATGCTCACAGGGTGGGTATGTCTTGTGCGACCTTCAAATGATCGCGCATGGATGCCTGAAGTCCTGCATCAGACCAGCGGCTCCAGAGTGGGCGAAGTGGTCAGGCTGCAGAACGTCAGGGATTTCAGGTGGGCGTCTTCGGATGTGTTCGAGGCGCGCTGGCTTACCCGCAACTATGATTTGTCCAGGCTTGAGTCGGTGGATCTGATTCTGTCCTACTGGGGCAGGCCTGCCATTGCGCATGCAATGGTGTCGTTCGGATTTGGAGGGAACGATCATGTGGTTTTTTCTGTAGAGATACGCCGCAAAATAGGCGATAGATTCTCCGAGATAGGCGGCTTTTTCAGGCAGTACGAACTTGCAGTATTGGCGTCCACCGAGGAAGACAGTCTCAAGGTCCGAACGAATGTCCGAGGGGAGGATGGGTATATCTATCGTGTCGCCATGAAACACAGCGACGCTACCGCACTGTTCCTGGCGTATGTCGACACCGCCAATGGCCTGCTTAGCAAACCGCGCTTCTACAATACCTTGACGGCGAACTGCACGACCCTCGTCTACCAGTTGGCAAACCGTATTGTTCGAGGGCTGCCGATGGACCATCGACTTCTGCTTTCTGGCTATCTGCCGGAATATCTGTTTTCCATCGGAGCGCTCACCGGAGCGGAGTCCGTGGCGGAGTATCGATCCAAAGGCAGATATACCGACCGGGCACTCGCCTCGCATTCACCCGATCGTTTCTCGCTTGATATCCGCCGTGGCGTACCGGGGATAAGCACTTCGCCAGTTGTCGCAAGTGACTGACTGGGTTCCGGCCGACCGCAGAATCATTCGCTGGTGAGCCCGCGAGTGTCCGCCGTTTCGAGGGACGTCCGGATAACGCAGGCGCAAGGCCCGATCAACCGAAATCCACATCATCTAATTTTTCCAGCTGCTGGCGCGATATGCCACACAGTATGCTAACGATTTGAACAGCACTCTCCTTGCGGTGAGTGCAGGTTGGAGCGGGCGATGACTGAACCTCGTTATCGATGTGGCATTGAAGCGGTCCTCGATCTGCTCGGGGGCAAGTGGAAGATTTTGATTATCTATCACCTTCGCGGATCGCAAGCGCGGTTCGGTGATTTGCGTCGGATGGTTGGAAAGATCAGCGAGAAGGTGCTCAGCCAGCAGCTCAAAGAGATGGTTGCGGATGGGCTTGTTCAAAGGATCGACTTTCATACGGTGCCACCGCACGTGGAGTATCACTGCACCGACTTTGGATTGGATCTCTGTGCAACGCTGAAGGACGTGTGCGATTGGGGCACGCTGAACATGGAAGAATTAAATGCGGTCGCGCAGGCGCGAGAAGCCCGCTCAAGCAAAGCCGCGTCGGCGCGGGCGTTTGCCGCCGGGACAGTGTGATGGGCCATTCGATTCAAGCGTCGTGAGTGCGCTGGATCTCAGTCGATGCGCTGAGGCACTAACCAGCTTGTAAGTACTTGACTGGAAATCAGTGCGACTTTAGTTTTGAGCCAGACCTTACTTCAGAGACGATTTCCAAATGGCACTTTTTCATCGTCGTTCATTCCTGATGGGACTCGCTTCGTTATCGGCACTTCCTGTTGCTGGCCGGGCCTACGGCCAGGCTACAGGGGGCGCGGATAATGAGGCGGTCGTTAGAGAGCTTTACCGGATAGCCGAGGGCGCAAATCTTGATCCGGAAAAGTTCGCCTCTCTTTTTGCGGACGATGGGTATTTCATGGATATGCCATCGGGCCAGAAGTGGGTAGGCAAAGAGGTTCGCGAACCGGTTTCGGGACTCATTGCCGCGTATCCGGACATCCATCGTGAACTGACGCATATCTATTCAACCGCTGACAATGTGGTGGTGGTCGAACTCAGATTGAAAGGCACGCACAAGGGCGATCTTCCGCTTCCCGATGGCGTTCTTCGCGCCACCGGCAAAAGGTTCGACGTTCCGTGCTGTGATGTGTGGCGTCTTGAGCAGGGAAAGGTCAAGTCGTTCCACTGCTACAACAGCCTCGTTGCGTCGCTGAAAGAGCAGGCGAACCTCGGCGTAAAGGCGTAGAACGCGCATGTCAGCCAAACTGAAAATAGCATTGACCGGGCTCACGGCCGATCGCGGCTGGTCTGGCACGGCTCACATCCCTGCACTTCGTGCGTTGTCCGAGGACGTGGCGCTGATCGGCGTCGCCAACAGCCGGCGCCCGAGTGCGGAAGTGGCCGTGCAGGCGTTCGGTATGGGCCGTGCGTTCGACAATGTCGAAAGCCTTGTCGCAAGTCCTGACATAGATGCCATCGTCGTGACGGTCAAGGTGCGCCATCACTACGATCTAATCGCACAGGCTATCGAAGCTGGCAAGCACGTCTATTGCGAATGGCCTTTGGCCATGAGCCTTGCCGAGGCGCAAGACCTTGCGGCAATGGCGAAACGTAAGCAGGTCGTTGCTGTCATTGGGACGCAAGCTGTCGTTTCGCCTGAGATCGTTTTCCTGCGCGACCTCCTCAAAAGCGGCTATCTGGGTGATTTGCGTTCGTCGACTTTTCTGGGCTCGGGAAACACATGGGGTGATGATGTTTCCTCAGGAGAAGCCTACGCGATGGACCCAGCGAACGGGGCAACGCTCCTGTCTGTCATGGCTGGGCATGCGTTTTCTGCGCTGGAATATGTGTTGGATCCGATTGCCTCTGTTGGCGGTCATCTTGCGCAGCGACAACTCACCGCGCGCATTGAGGAAACCGGCGAGACCATTCCAGTGTTGACGCCGGACCAGATGGTCGCGGCCGGAGCGTTTTCAAGC
Source organism: Pseudomonadota bacterium (assembly GCA_023427945.1). Taxonomy (GTDB): domain Bacteria; phylum Pseudomonadota; class Gammaproteobacteria; order Burkholderiales; family Burkholderiaceae_B; genus Schauerella. Next base: position 9,730 of record JAEYZR010000169.1, read on the forward strand.
GGCTTGCCGTTTGCATTTCAGCTGCGGGGTGGTCTTCCCTGCGGCACCCGATTGCTTTGGGAAATCTGTGGGTCGGATTACGACTTGAGGGTGACACCCCAGCCGGGAGAGGCGCCGGTGATCAACATCTCTGCGCTTCGCATCGAGTCCTGTCAGCGCGGCATGACGAACTATCAGGACATGGTGGTCCCCTCGTCTTATTACCGTGGGCTCACTGATGTTCCAGCCATGGCGCGGAACGTTCTTCATTTATATCGCTTGTTTATTGACGACATTCGTATGAAGACGAGAATTGCGCCCAGCTTCGATGACGCGGTGAATCTGCACAGGCTGATCGATAGATTCGAAACGGGATCCACACCGAGGTAGCAGGGCGTGGAACGTTGGCCATGATCGGGCCATGTCACGCGCAATGTGAGACCCGGTGCGTGCCTGCGTTGTGCGCAGTCGCCACGGCGCTGGCGACCCTCACATCACGCAAAATCTACATCATCCACACTTTCCAGCAGTCGCTGCTTGCCCGCCAGCACGTGCGCTTCGGCCAGTTCGCCTGCGCGCGCGGCATCTCCGGCAATCATGGCCTCCACGATCTGGCGATGCTCTTCGTTGGAGCGCTGCATCTTGTTGGTGTAATCGAATGCACGGCGACGAAACGTGTGTAGTTCGTTGGCGTAGTTCTCGTAAGCCTGGCAAGCGTGGCGATTGTTGCTGTATTCCAGAATCAGGCTGTGGAAACTCAGGTTCAGTTCGTAATAAAGGCTGTTCTGGTTTTCCTGATGCGCTGCCTCCATTTTGGTCAGCATGGCTTCCAGCGACTGGCGCCGGTCCGGTGTCAGGAATTCGGTGGTGCGGCGTGCGGCAAAGCCGAAGATCAAGGCGCGCAGGTCGTAGCTTTCCAGCATGTCGCGCATGGACATGCGTTTGACGAACATGCCGCGATGGGCGATGGGGGTGACCAGTCCGCTTCCCGCGAGCATGCGGATGGCCTCGCGAATGGGGCCGCGGCTCACGCCCATTCTCAACGCCAGGGCAGCTTCGTTAAGTCGCTCTCCGGGCGCGAGTTCGCCTGAATAGATCAACCTGCGAAGCTCGTCGGCGACCGTATTGGCAAACAGCGGGGTGCGCGAGGATTGTTCGTCGGTCATTGGGTAAAGGCGTCTTGAAAGTAAGTGGTGGCCACGCGCTGTGAACAGTGACTTTGCAACGGGTGCGGTGGTCACAGCCTGTTGGGCCTGGCTCCGCGGCCAGGCGGGCCGTTGCAAATCGATGGGGCAGATTATACGGGACGGCTGTTATCACTTCTCTACCGACAATCTACATAAAAATATCAATAGTCGTCACTCTAATCCAAACTGTTGACACTTAATGATTGATCGCCTACATTGCATTCAAAATAGCATTCAATTGCAACTGACCAGCCAGGCTGATGAACGACGGCAACCTGTGCTGTGTTTCACATCGGAGGATTGGAGAATGAAGAAGAAGCTGGTGCCACTGGCTCTATTGGCAGGCGCAGCAATCAGCGGTCAAGCGTTGGCTGCAGATACGTATCCGTCTCGGCCTGTCACGGCTGTCGTGCAAATGGCGCCTGGCGGTCCTACCGATCTTCTGGTGCGCGCCATCCAGCAGAAGATGGGTGAGGCGCTGGGGCAGACGCTGGTCGTCGAGAACAAGGCGGGTGCCAGTGGGCTCATCGGGTTGCGCTACGTGCTGACTTCTCCGCCGGATGGTTATACGGTGGGCATCGCATCGGCCACGTCGCACGGCGTGGCAAGCAATATCTACGAAAACCTGGCGTATTCGCCGGATGATTTCAAGGCCGTGGGCGGCATCGTGATCGCACCGGGTGTCTTGCTCGCCAGCAAGGAAACGACGCCGGATTGCAAACTGGACACCTTGCTCAAGAAAATGAAAGCCGATCCGGGCGGTTTGAAGTTCGGGTCTGCCGGCATCGGCACCCTGGCGCATATTTCGGGTGAAGCGTTCCTGGCCGAAACCGGCGGCGAGATGCTGCATGTTCCTTACCGTGGCCTGGGCCCCGCGCTGGTTGATCTGTATGGTGGGTCGATCAATGTGGTGTTCGACAACATCAGTTCCGCGAAGACGCACATCGAAAACGGCAAGGTATGCGCATTGGCGATTCAGTCGCCCGAGCGGGTCGCCGGCTATGAGCAGATCCCGACCTACAAGGAACTGGGCTATCCACAACTGAATCGTCCGACGTGGTACGGGATGATCGTCAGGAAAGATACGCCGGACGACGTGATCAAGCGCTTGAATGCCGCCTTGAACCAGGCGCTGGCCGATCCGCAGATATCGAGCAACTACGCGCAAATGGGTGTTCAGCCTATACCGGGTACGCCAGAGGCTTTTGCTCAACGCATGAAAGATGAAAACCTCTACTGGAAGGGCGTGGTGGAGAAGATCAAATTCGAGAAGATCAAGCTGTAAGGGTATGGACGTGAAACTCATTGCTTCTGATGGCGCGGATCTGTACGTCGAAGAGATGGGCAGTGGTACCCCGATACTGTTTCTGCATGAGATGGGCGGGAGCTGCCGTAGTTGGGCGCCTCAACTACGGCATTTCGAAACCAGTCACCGTTGCATCGTCTACAACGCGCGTGGATATCCGCCTTCGACAGTGCCGCAGGACTACCGCAACTATTCGCAGGAGATCGCTGCGCGGGATGCCCTCGCTGTGCTGGATGCGCTGGGCGTGGAACGCGCGCACATCGTCGGGCTCTCGATGGGCAGTTTCGCGACCCTGAAATTCGGCCTGGATCATCCCGAGCGGGCGCTTTCGCTGACCGTGGCGGGGTGTGGGTCCGGGTCGGTGCTCGCGGGCTATCAGGCCAGTCAGCGTCGCTACGAGGCGATGGCCAAATCGATCGAAGACGGTGGTTTCGCTGCGTTCGTGGAAGGCTACGTGCGTGGCCCGGCGCGGCAGGCGCTGCTGCGCAGGAATCCTGATAGCTGGAACGAATTCGCAGAGGGCATGCGCCAGGCCTCGCCGGTGGGGCTGGCATGCACATTGCGCGGGGTACAGGCACGGCGTCCTTCGCTGTGGCATCTCGAAGAACGGCTGGCTGCCATGAAGCTTGCGACATTGCTGATCTGTGGCGATCAGGACGAGCCCTGCCTTCAGCCGAATCTATTTCTCAATCGCGTATTGCCAGACAGTCGGCTATTCGTGTTTGGCGACTGCGGACACGCTGTCAACCACGATGAGCCGGCTCTGTTCAACCGCACTTTACGAGACTTCATTGAACATCATGAATAACACCGCTGCGACCTTACCGTTGGACAATGTTCGGGTGCTGGACCTGACCCGGGTGCGCGCAGGTCCGACTGCCATTCGCCAACTCGCGGACTGGGGGGCCGACGTCATCAAGATCGAAGAGCCCGTCGATCCTCATACCGAAACCGAGATGGGCGGCATGCGCCTGGGGCCCGACTATCAGAACCTTCAGCGCAACAAGCGCAGCCTGACGCTCAACCTGAAAGATCCCGAGGGGCTGGCGCTGTTCAAGCGCATGGTGCGCGATGCCGACGTCGTGGCCGAGAATTTCCGGCCGGACGTGAAGGCGCGCCTGGGTTTCGACTACGAGACCTTGCGCGCCATCAACCCCCGCCTGATCTTCGCCAGCATTTCCGGGTTCGGACAGGACGGCCCCTACGCCAGGCGCCCGGGGTACGACCAGATCGTTCAGGGCATGGGGGGCTTGATGTCGGTGACGGGAGAGCCGGGGAGTGGGCCGATGCGCGCTGGTATCGCGATCTGCGACACCACGGCGGGACTGTACGGCGCGTTCGGTATTCTGATGGCGCTCTACGAAAGAGAGCGTACCGGCAAGGGCCAGTGGGTACAGACCTCGCTGCTCGAATCGCAGATGGCCATTCTCGATTTGCAGGCTGCGCGTTGGCTGGTGTCCAGGGAAGTGCCGGCCCAGGCAGGCAACAATCATCCGACGATGATCCCGACGGGGCTGTTCAATGCGCAGGATGGCCTGCTCACGCTGCAGGTGCCCGGACAGGTGATGTGGGAGCGGTTCTGCAAGGCCCTGGGGAACGAGCAGTGGCTGACCGATCCGCGTTATCGCACCAACAAGGATCGTTCGAAAAACCGCAACGAACTGAATGCAGAGATCGAGGCGATCTTCGGGCAGCAACCTCGCGAACACTGGATCGAAAGCCTGAACCGCGCTGGCATTGCCTGCGGCGCGGTCAACTCGATCGATCAGGCTTTTGCCGATCCACAGGTGAAACATTCGGGCATCGCCTGGTCGGTCGAACATCCCCAGCTGGGTGAGATCGGTCTGGTCGGACAGCCCATACGCACCGATCAGCATCGTGCCACGCTTCGTTCGGTGGCGCCCATGCCCGGACAGCACAGTGAAGAGCTGTTGCGTGAGCTTGGTATAACGCCTGATGAAATTCAACATTTGCGGAGCCGTCATGTCATCTGAGTCCGTCGCTCAAACCCCCACTCTGCGCCTGGAAAAGCAAGGCGCTGTGGCCACGCTGTGGATCGATCATCCCACGCGCCTGAATGCCATGAGCTTCGAGATGTGGGCGTCGATTCCGGGCTTCATCGATGAGGTCGAGGCCGACGGCGACATTCGTGTGCTCGTGCTGCGCGGCGCGGGTGAGAAGGCCTTTTGTTCCGGAGCAGATATCTCGCAGTTCGGTGAACGTCGCAGCACACCGGAGGGTGTAAAGCTGTGGAACGATACCGTGCAGGCCAGCGTCGCCCGGCTGGGGATGTGTTCCAAACCTGTCGTGGGATTCATTCAGGGTATCTGCTACGGCGGCGGCATGGGCCTGGCCCTGCATTGCGACCTGCGTTATGCCCTGGAGGGATCAAGCTTTGCCATTCCGGCAGCGAAACTGGGCGTGGGCTATTACCCCAGCTGGCTGCGACGCCTGACTTCGGTGGTGGGGCCTGCCTTCGCCAAGGACATGATGTTCACGGCGCGACGCCTCAGCACCGAGGAAGCCAGGGCGGCGGGGCTGGTGAATGGTGTGGTCACACTGTCCGAAGTGCAGGCCATCATCGAGCGGATTGCCTCGCTGGCACCGCTGTCGCAGCGTGCCTCGAAGATGGCAATCGATGAAGCCGTCAGCCCGGGGCTGTATGGCGAGGAACAATGCGGTGCCGCGGTCCTGACGTGCTTTGCCAGTGAGGATTACAAGGAAGGGCGCGCTGCATTCGGTGAAAAGCGGCCACCGTCTTTCAAAGGCCGATGAGCACTCACGCTGGGCACGCGCGAGGGCGATGATCTGGAGGCATGCCTCCAGATCGTGGACTAACGCGGAGACAGCAACAAGGAGCTTTCAACTTCGTTGATGAGCGGCTGGTCGGCCAGATAACGTGCGAGATTGTCCATGAACAATGTCCCCAGGCGGGCGTGCCGGCCGGTCGTATCACCTGCGCTGTGCGCAGACATGAGTACGTTCTCCATGTCCCACAAGGGAGACTCCACTGGCAGCGGTTCCACTTCGAACACATCGAGGTAGGCCGACTCCAGCGATCCCGACGCCAACGCTTCGATCAGATCGGCCTCGTTGGCCACGCCGCCTCGCGCCACGTTGATGAACGAGGCCGTGGGCTTGAATGACGAGAAAATCCCGCGATGAAAGAGGCCTCGTGTTTCATCCGTCAACGGGCACGTTGCGACGACCCAGTCAGCTTCGTGGACGACTTCTGGCAGGTCCTCGGTCAAATCGATGTGGTCGAAGTCAGGCAAGGGAAGCCGCACGCCGTGGGACAAGCCGTGCGTGACCAGTCCAACGGCCTTGCACAGTCTCGCAAACTCGCATCCTACCCGCCCTGTTCCGACGATCAATACCCGTTGACCGGTGAGCTCACGAGGCTCGATGCTTCCGGTACGCTGGGGGCGCCAGGCTTTTTGCTGCTGGGAGCGCAGCCAGAGCGGAACGCGCCGCGACAACGCCAGCAAGCCCGTCAACGCGGTGATGGCCACCGTGGTCGAGGCGGCGCCCGCGGCAGTGGTGATGCGCACGCCGCGTGCAGCGAGTCTTGGAAAAATGGCGCGGTCCACGCCGGCCATCGACAGCTGCAGCCAGCGCAGATTCGGTGCAGCGTCCAGTATGTCGCAGAACGCCTGCATGGCGGGGGTGGGCTCGGTACGACTCGATGTGCCAACGATATCGCTGGACATGAATGCCACTTCGATCGATGCCAGATCGGTCGGCTCCAGCGTCGCGCCGGGTGTGAAAGGCAACAGCATCAATCGCGTATCGAGTGCCTGCGGCAGCGCTGCACCGCACACCTGCGCGGCGGCCCGGGAGATCAAGGCGGATGTTTTTTTCATGGTGCTCATTCGCGGAAACTGTTGTCTTTTGAATCCAGCATGGCGAGCAGGGCTGGCCACTCCAGTTCGCCGTGAGGCCGTTTGACCGTGGTGTTGCTGCTGGGCTGAAGCACGAGCTGGGCCTTGGTTTTTTCCACCACGGAATCAGGCGGCAGGATCAGCTCCACACGGCAGGACATGGCCTTGATCTGTGTCACACACGCCCGTTCCAGTCGGTAGATGTTATTGAACGCCTGTGCGATCGTGCCGCCGATGGCCAGCAGGCCGTGATTGCGCAGAATCATCACCTCGCTGTCGCCCATGTCAGTCACCAGCCTGACTCGTTCGTCTTCGTCCACCGCCACGCCCTCGTAGTCGTGGTAGGCCACCGTTGCGAAGCGCATCGCTGTCTGAGTGAGCGGCAGCAGACCACAATCCAGTGTCGATACGGCCATGCCGTCCGGTGTGTGCGTGTGGATGATGCAGGCTGCGTCGGGTCTGGCGGTGTGCAGTGCACTGTGGATGACGAAGCCCGCGCGATTGACGGAGTAGTCCTTCCAGGGGTTGTAGAGGACGTTGCCGTCGGTGTCGATCTTCAGCAGCGAAGAAGCCGTGATCTGCGAATACAGCAGGCCGTACGGATTGATCAGGAATGCGCCTTCTTCGCCGGGCACCCGGTACGAGATATGGTTGGCGGCCATATCGCTCATGCCGTAGTGATCGACGAGGCGATAGCAGGCCGCAAGATTGATTCGCGCTTCCCACTCTGCTTCGGAAAACTGAGCAGGCCGTTCACTTTGAGTTTGCATAAATGCTGTCATGACTTTTCCACCATCAGTATGAAAATCGCAGGGCTCGGATCAGTTGACCTCGGCACCCGACACTTTGACGATCTCTGCCCATTTCGTCGCCTCGGACTGCATGAACTCTCCGAAGGCCTCAGATCCCAGGTATGCGGGAAAAATGCCTCGTGCCAACAGTTGGCGGTTCGTATCCGGATTGTCCAGTATTCTTTGCACAGCCTGCGACAGTCGCTCGACGCGTTCCTTGGGCGTTCCCGCAGGCACCACGAAGCTGTTCCACTGGGCCAGTTCGAAGCCCGGCAGCAACTCGGCAATGGCGGGCAAGTCCGGCATGCTCTCCACGCGCTTGGCCGATGTGACGGCCAATGCCCTCAGGCGTTTCGCGTCCAGCATGGGTTTCACTTCGCTGAGCGGCGCGAACACGACGTCGATCCGGCCAGCCAGCAGGTCCGTGATGGCCGGGGCACCACCGCTGTAGGGCACGTGAGTCATCGTTTTTTTCAGGCGGTGGGTAAAAAGGGCGCCCGCCAGGTGCTGGCTGGTGCCGCTGCCGGCAGAGCCATAAGTGAGTGGCGTTGGTGCGCGCTCGACCTGGCTGGCGAACTGCTCCAGCGTCTGGGCGGGGTTGTCGGCATTGACCACCATCACGTATGGATTGGATGCGACCTGAGCCACCGGTGCGAAGTCCTTCAGTACGTCATATTGCAGCGAGCGGTAAAGCGATCGGTTGGCGATGTGGGCGCTGGACATCATGAGCACCGTGTACCCGTCGTTTCTGGCCCGGGCGGCATAGGTGGCACCCACGTTGCCGCCCGCGCCGCCACGGTTCTCCACGACGACGCTTTGCTTGAGTTCGCTGCCCAGTTGGATCGCGAGGATGCGAGCGGCAATATCGTTGCTGCCGCCCGGAGCATAGGGCACCACGATAGTGACCGCATGGTCCGGAAAAGTATCTGCTGATGCAGGGGCAGGTGCTGCAGCCAGCATGCCGATCGCGGCAAGAGAGCCTAAGAAGGAACGCAACATCATTGTCTCCAGTATTTTTGATTTGTATGTGTTCAACCCAACTGCATGGGCTTTTCGTGCAGGCCCCAGTAGATGCTCTTGGTCTGAGCGTAGAGCCGGAGTCCCATGACACCTTTTTCGCGACCAATGCCGCTGTCCTTGAAGCCACCGAACGGCGTGGCGATATGCGATTGTTTGTAGGTATTGATCCAGACCGAGCCTGCCTCGACCTCGCGGGCAATGCGCCAGGCCTTGGCATAGTCCGAAGTCCAGATTCCTGCGGCCAGCCCGAAAGCGGTGCCGTTGGCCATCTTCACCAGTTCTTCTTCGTTGTCGAAGGGCAGGGCCACCAGCACGGGTCCGAAGATTTCCTCCTGGCAAACGCGTGCCTGCCACGAGAGTCCGTCGATGACCGTAGGCATGTAGAAGGCGCCCTTGCTGCGTGTCGCGTCGTCGGGCGCGTAGCCGCCGACCTTCACCCGACCGCCCTCCTGGCGTGCCAGCTCGACATAGCCGTTCACCCGTTCCCGATGGCGCAGCGAGATCAGCGGCCCCATCTGGGTGTCGGGGTCGTCGGGCATTCCGACGCGGATGGCCTGGGTCCGTTCGCACAGACCGGCCAGGAAAGCGTCGTATATCGACCGTTCGATAAACAGGCGCGAGCCCGCCACGCAACTCTGCCCGGCGGAACCGAAAATCCCCGAAATGACACCGGCCTGCGCCTTGTCCAGATCGGCGTCTGCGCACACGATGTGTGGGGACTTGCCGCCCAGTTCAAGCGCTGCAGGAATGAGTCGATCGCCGGCGATAGCCCCGATCCTGCGTCCGGTCACCGTGCCGCCCGTGAACGAAATCATCCGTACACCTGGATGGCTGACGAGTTCCAGTCCCACATCGGAGCCGAATCCTGCGAGCACCTGCAGCATGCCTTCGGGCAATCCGGCTTGCAGGCAGATTCGCAGCAGCTCGAATGCCAGTTGTGGGGTCTCTTCCGAGGGCTTGAGCAGCACAGCGTTGCCTGCTGCCAGCGCGGGTGCGACTTTGGCAGCTTCGTTCATGATGGGGGAGTTCCACGGCGTGATGGCCGCCACGACCCCGTAGGGTTCGGAGATGGCCAGGGAGAAATACTCGCCCCGAGCCGGGGTGACATCGCCTTGCAGGGTTTCGCACACTGACGCGTAGTAGCGGAAACTGCCGGCGGCGCTGTCCACCATGTTCAGGCATTCTTTCCACGGCTTGCCACTGTCCATCATCTGCAGGCGTGCGAGAGACTCCCGCTCGGCCAGAATGCGTCGTCCGATCTCGAACAGCACCGAGGCCCGCTGGTCCAGCCGCAGGCGGCGCCACGGTTGTCCATGAAACGCCGTCCATGCGCGCTGGACGGCCGTTGCCACGTCACCCGCATGGTCGCGTGAGACCACACCTGCCACGCTGCCATCGGCCGGGTTGATCGAGGTGATGACATCTTCGGTCCCCGCAGCGGGAGGGGTAAGGTTTTCTGTTTTCATTGTCGTAGTCCAATCTCCGTAGCTCATGAAAAATTAGACTACGGTGGACTATTCAAGACAATTTGATATTTGCTTAGTATTATTAGCCTATGTCTATGAATATAAAATACCGCCCCATCAAGGCATTTCTGCTGGCCGTCGAGGCAGGTTCGTTCACCAAGGCCGCCTCTCGTTTCGGCGTCACGCAGCCCTCTTTCACCTCGCTTATCCAGGATCTGGAAGAGACGCTGGGACTGCGCCTGTTCGAGCGTTCGACTCGTTCGATTCAACTGACGTCTGCCGGGGTCGATTTCCTTGCGCGAATCCAGCGTCCCGTCACCGACATGGAGGAAGCCTACCAGAGCATTCTGGATCTCTCGGCCGCGCGCCGTGGCACTGTGATCGTGGGCGCCTTGCCGTCTGCTGCCTATGCGCTCGTCCCGCCGGCCCTGTCCAGCCTGCGAGCGGCGCATGCAGCGCTGAAGGCAAAAGTCATCGAGGCACACAACGACGAATTGCTGTTGATGCTGCGCACGAACCAGATCGAATGTGCGGTTGCAACCTTGCTTGAACCAGCGCCCGATCTGGTGTTCGAAACTATCATCGAAGACTGTTTCTGCGCCGTACATCCCCATGAGCACGCATTGTCAGCGCTGCCGAGCGTCACCTGGAAGCAGTTGCCCGAACAAGGGCTGATCCTGCTGGCCAAGGGTTCCAGCGCACGGGCGCAATACGATCGTGCGCTGGAGAAACGTGCCTCCTTGTCGCTGGAGCCGGACTACGACGTGACCAACATGCTGACTGCGGTATCTTTGATGAAGCTGAATTGCGGCGTGACCGTGTTGCCGCGTCTTGCCTTGCCTCATCTGGGACTGGAAGGCATGGTGTGCAGGCCTATTCGTTCGCCTGGCGCGCGCCGTACGATCGGTTTGGTCAGGCGGCGCGACCGGCAGCTGAGTCCCGCCATCGAGCGTTTCAAGACACATCTGTTGCAGATCGTGCCTGAGGTGGAGGCAGGACTGATTCCCCTGTCGCCCGTGCGTGGAAGATCTTCCAACGCATCAGGTTGATTCATAGTGCCAGACTAATAATCAAATAAAAATATCAAATTGTCTGAAGTATTCAGCATTGATTTAATGATCGCAGGAACGACGCAATGCAATTCGTTTGCACCCTGCGTCTGCCTATTCTTGACAACAAAAATAGGAAGATCATGTCTGACACACGCAAAGCTGTCGCCGTCTTCGGACTTGGCAATATGGGCTATGAAGTCGCCCGGCGTATTGGTGCGAAGTTTCGGTTGATCGCTTCGGACCGCGACCAGAAGGCGGTCCAGCGCGCTTGCGACGAGCTCTCAGCCACGGCCTTTCGTCCGGAGCTTCTGGACCATGCAGATGCCGTGGTGTTGTGCCTGCCGTCTCCGGAAGTATCCATGCAGGTGCTCTCCGAGATCAGGGGTTTCCTGGTTCCTGGTTCGGTGGTGATCGAAACCAGCACCGTCAATCCTCGGCATATCGAGCAGGAGCGCGACATACTGGCTGCGCACGACGTGCAGGTCATCGATGCCTCGATTCTGGCTGGCGTGGGGCAGATGCGAGCCGGTACGGCGTCGCTGGCGCTGGGGGGGCCGCACGAGACCATCGCCAG
>JAEYZR010000209.1 GCA_023427945.1 Pseudomonadota bacterium
ATCTTCCACCTGGAACGCGCCTTCGAGGAACTCATGCAGGATACGGTGCTGGCACCGGAGATCCTGGAGGACATCACCATCCCGGGCGTGACGTCACTGAACGAACGCGGCTTCACGATCCGCGTGCTGATCAAGACCACGCCGGGCATGCAGTGGGCCGTCCAGCGTGGCTACAACCGGCTGGTCAAGAAACACTTCAACGCCGCCGACATCGAGCTGCCGTACCCGCATTCGGTGGTGTACTTCGGGCAGGACAAGAAGGGCGCCGCGCCCGCTGCCAATGTGCACCTCACAGAAGAGCGTGCCGAGTACCCCGATGGCAGCGCACCGGCTACGGGCCACACCACACGGCCGTTGACTCGCCCCAGCCCGTCTTCGGAGGAAGTCCTGGGCAACGAACTCGACGGCGCAGTCAATCCGGACGGTGCCAAGGAGGATGTTTCCAACCAGCATTGACCCGCTAAGTTCGCATAAAATCGCCTAGTCACAAACTAGTTTTAAAAGACTAGCTAAAATATCGACTTTCCGGCGGGCGATACCTTCAAATTTTCAGAATCGAAGGTATTGCCCGTCGGCAGTGCGCGAATACTCTGCTAAGATCAGCGTTCGTTTACCAGGGTTTTTCGACATATTCAGTCGTAATAAATGCGTGTCGGCAACAGGCGCGCATAGCGGAGCACGGCGATGAATGTGGATCTTTGCGATTTTTTTGCGAGGGTCGCGATGGATCCAATCCTCGTGGACCGTCTGGCAAACATGCCTAGTCAAAACAGGCTTGCAGCCTCGAAAACGTTGGCCCAGGTGGCTGGCGAAATGGGCTTTGCCATTCCTGTCGAGGATTTCTTTCCTTTGCTGAACGTGGCGCCCACCACGCGCTGTGAAGCGGACTGGACTGCGCTCACCCAGCATATCGATTTGCGCAGCCCGATCGATCCCGCCGATACAAAAACGCTGATGATGCGTGTCCAGGTCATTGTGGAACGACAGCGCATCAAGGTTTTGGAAGCCAAGAACCAGCCCCTCTGATCACCCTCTGGGACACCGCATCCAAATCTGGACAGGCGCCGTCCCCCCGCTTTGTCGCGAATCAGGCCGTCGTGGCTTGCGCAGCCTCACTGCACGCTCCTGCCCAGCCCTGAGCCCGCTCGCTGATCTCCGCGACCAGCGTCATGGCAAAGCGCGGCATGCTTTGCGCATCACGCAGCACCAGATCACGCGTGCGCTGCGCCCAGGAGTCTGTCAGGGCGATCAGACGGATTTTCCCGGCACGATTATGGCGCCGCGCCGTGGAGACGGGAATGACGCCAACGCCCAGGCCTGCCTCGATCATGCGGCACATCACATCGTAACTGGCTACGCTCACCCGAAGGTTCAACCGTCTGCCCAGGCGTGCCGCGTTGTCCTGCATGAAGGTCGCAAGCGTACTGCCCTCATACAGGCCGACATGCGGCTCTTCGATGACCTCCTCGAAACGGATGCTGCCACGGCTGGCGCAGGGGTGATCGATCGACGTGGCCAGCACCAGGGGATCATCGAACAGGCGAATGGACGCCAGCCCGTGCTCTCCTACGGGGCCGGAGACGATCCCGATATCGGCCTTGCCCGCCAGCAGATTTCGCACGATGTCCACATTGAGATGCTCGCGCAGGTCGATGCTGACCTCGGGATAGTGGACAAGATAGTCGGACAGGACCTCCGGCATGAACTCGTTCACAAAGGAAGCCGAAGCATGGATGCGGATGCGGCCCCTGTCGCCTTCTGCGTAATTCGACACTTCCGAGCGCAGGATCTCCATCTGCTGCAGAACCAGACGCGCATTGCGTGCGAAAGCCATGCCGGCAGGGGTCGCCGTCACACCGTGGCGGTTGCGATCCAGCAGCGGCACACGCAACTCGGTCTCCAGGTGTTTGACGCGATTGCTGGCCGCAGGCAAGGACATGAAGGTGCGATCACCGCCCCGCGTCACGCTTTCCGTTTCGATGATGTTCACCAGCAACCGCAGATCGGTCAGGTCCATACTGCAGTCTCCATCCTATTGTTCCCTCATCGATCGCATTGAATCGATGGCGCCGGGCCCGCGTCATGCCGCCGGTCCCGATCGGCAGTCAAGCATAGACCATTTAGGCCGCCCCCCTGTCAGACCAGGTCTTCGATCGCCTGCTGAAAGCCGGAAAAAAGAAAAGGATAGTCGCTGGCCTGCAGGCGGGCCGGCATGACACGCTGGCCATCCAGGATGAGTTCTCCCATCTCTCCTGTCAGCAAACGCAAGGGTCCGGCAGGAACGCGCAGGAACAGGGGACGATGCAGCAGCTTCGCCACCCGCTGGGCAAAATCGTTCTGCGAGACAGGGTCGGGCGCGACGGCGTTGTACACACCGCGCACCGATTCACGCTCAAAGGCCTGGGCGATCAGCCCCAGCACGTCATCCAGATGAATCCAGCTGATCATCTGCCTGCCATCGCCAAAGCGGGCACCCAGGCCGATGCGATAAGGCATGACCATCATGGGCAATGCGCCCCCGTGACCGAACACCACACCGAAGCGCAACACCACCTGGCGCACGCCGAGTTCGGTTGCCGGACGTGCCGCCGCCTCCCAGTCCAGACACAGGCGGGACATGAAACCCGAACCGGGCGCACTCGTTTCGTCAAGCACCTCGTCGCTGGGACGCACCCCATAGGCGCCTATCGCCGACGCCTGCACCCACACGGCCGGCCGGTGGCGGGTACGCTGCACCCAGGCGATCAGGTCGTGCGTCGTGCCTATCCGGCTGCGCTCCAGGACAGCGCGGCGTGCGCGTGTCCAGCGACGTCCCACGACAGGGGCGCCGGCCAGATTGATGACGCAATCGAAAACATCGTCCGAACTGAGCTCGTCCAGCGACTGAATCGCCCGGGCGCGCCCGCCGAACAGGCGCGCTGCACGCACCGGATGGCGCGACAATACCGTCACGGCATGGCCGACGTCGAGCATCGCCTGCACCGTATTCTTGCCGATGAAACCGGTCCCCCCGGTGACGAGCACACGTCGATGTGCCTGGCCGACAAACGGATTTGGCTTGCCATCTTCCAGCGTGGGTGGCAGCGCATCGTGCACCCCCGCCTGCTCCTGGACCCATGCGTAATGAGTAGAGATCATGATGCATCGCAGCAAATTAGGTCATCCCATTCTAACGAGAAAGCGCACTAAAAGTGTGCGTTGCTTTCTAGATGGATTCCCTGACTCGATGGCTGCATCAATGCGAAGCAGTGACCCTGTATCGGCCCAGTCCACCACAAAGCCGGCATGGCGCGCCGGAGACCCCACGCGCTGCACCAATGTTTCAAGTTACGTTTGGAACGGGCTGCCTGAATAGCATCTGCAATAAATAGTCATCTCCTGCTGCCTACCCGGCTTGGGCCCAGCGGGCGCGAAGGTGAAGCACCTGCACGGCCATGATCTTGTGTGACTACAGGTGTTTACCGTGCAGTAGCAATGAAGGTAGAGAAAATGCGTAAAAGACTGCGCCTGGTCGATCATGCCAGGCCAAACCCGCAATCAGACGGTCGCCAGAGCGGATCACTGATGTTTTCCATCATGCTCACGCTCTTTGTGATTGCCGCACTGCTTACCCTATACGTTGAAAGGCAGGTGGAACACGGTCGTCTTGAGCGAGGTGAGCAAGTCGGTCATGCACTGAGCCTGTTGGGAGCAGGATTCGATGCCTACATCGATGCAAACATCACCACACTGGCAGCCGCGCGACCTGACGTCCCGGGCGTTGCCGATGCCCTGCGTCCCACAGCGGACGAACTCGTCCGTTCGATGAAAATCAAAGGCGTCACATCAATACCGCCCTCCATCCCCGGAGCATCCTTCAAATTTCGAGTGTCTTATCCAGATAGCTGCACTGCGCTGCAGAAGTTGCGCGAGGCGAAGTGCCATCCGATCGGATTGGCGTATGTCGACAAACCTCTTATGCGAAGCAGCAAGGTGGACTACGTCGCATTGGCGCGTGCAGTGCGCGTCATGCAAGGGCGAGGGGGATATTCGAAGGCAGAGAACCCGACACATTTTGTGTTTCCGGACAGTGCAACCGGCAATGAACTCATTCCCGTAATCAACCCCACGGGCAAGGCAGGTGTGCTGGCCTGGCGTGCCGACGCGCTCTTCGTCGCGGTAGCAGGCGAAGGTGCCGAGCACTTGAGAACAGATGGGAGCAATCGAATGAACGCAACGCTACACCTGGATGGAAATAACACCCGGCACGATATTACGGGTGTGAGGAATGTCTACGCGTCGAAAATGTCTGCCAAACAGTTGCAGGTCAGCCATGGCGAGGAAATAAGAGGGCAAAGCAAGATTGGCGGAAATAGCCAGGTCATAGGTAAAGGAACAGTAGAGGGCTCGCTGCAAATCGGCAAAGGGTTATCGGCCCCACAGGTAACCGTCGGCAGTAACGCGAGAATAATGGGCCAACTGCGCGTGCTCGGCAGCGGATTATGGACATCCAACTTGAGCGCTAAAGGCAACGCGATAATCGGCGATAGCCTGGCAGTCGCGGACACAATGACGGTAGATCGTTTGAGCCTAGGCTCGAGGAAAGAAATCGGCCAACGATGTTCCGGCTACGAAAGGTCTATAGCCATGAGCAGCAACGGCGAGCTGATCATTTGCTCAATTCCTTCCAGCGGCGAGTCCCAATTTTATTGGGCCCGATTAAAACAAAGAGAATTTGACTTCAACAATCCTACTGGGTATTTGAGAGATATGTTTTCACCGTACTTTTAAATCGCGCTCTCGACCCTTATTCCAAATCAGTCGCCAAGGATCAAACCAACTCGACTACATACATCCATATATGAATAGCCATACATTCCTGCATTGCGAAACCGAAAAATGAATAATTCTCCACTTCGAAAGAATACTCGTCGCAATGTATGGCCGTTAAAAACAGGAAGGGCGAGATCATCCTTCCCCTCCCGCCAACGTGGATATCTGATGATTGTGGCCACCATCATCCTTCTTGTGACTAGCGCTTCACTCGCGCTTTACGCTGAAAATGTCGCCGAGCGTGCACGCCTTGAACGAGGTGAGCAAATGGGCTACGCCATGAGGACATTAGGCAAGGGCTTGAATGTCTATATTGACACTCACTATGCCAGCTTGATGCAATCAGCTCCGCGAGTGTCCGGCGTTGCCGATGCATTGCATCCTAAAGCCGAAGAACTCATTCAACTGATCAACATTCAAGGCATTGCACCAGCCCCCACTTTCTTACCCGGCGCATCCTATAAATTTCAGATTACCTATCCGGATAGTTGCAAGACACAGGACAAAGTGTCTGACAAGAATTGTCGGCCAGTCGGATTGGCTTATATCGACAAGCCGTTGATGCACGGTCGCAAGGTCGATTACGTCGCCTTGGGGCGCGCTGTGCGCATTATGAAAAATAGGGGCGGCTATTCCCGGGCGGAAGACCCGTCCCATTTTACGTTTCCGGCAAGATTGGGTGCAGGAGTACCTGCTCCTGCCGCGAATCCTGTCAACAAGGCAGGCCTATTGGCCTGGCGTGATGACATTTCACCTCCAGCAAATGTCAGCACTGAATTCCTTAGGACAGACGGCAGCAATCGAATGAATGCATCACTTGGATTGGATGGAAAAAACATCCAACACGATCTGAGGGGGGCGAAAGATATTTCTGCGTCACGCATGATTATCGAAACGCTAGCACTCTCAGGTAACGAATCAGTGCAAGGGAATGTCGTCTTGCATAAAGACAGCCTGGTCGAAGGAAATAAATCGGTGACCGGCTCGCTGACCGCTGAGAAAGAAACCCGAACGACAGGTATCGACAGCGGTCGGGCAGATGTGAAAGGGGAGCTTCTGACAGAAAATGAAAAGCTATTGACCACACGCTTGAACGTCAATCAAGACGCCGTTTTCAACAACAATTTGGAAGTAAGAAAAGGCGCCAAATTTTTTAAATTATATCTCAGCCCCTATCACAGAGTAAGTGAAACATGCTCGCCAAAGTGGGCTTTAGGCTTGAGTCGTGATAATCAGTTCATTTACTGTAATCATCAAGGCAAATGGACTTACTGGAACCATAAGCCAAAACCCAAAGTCATGGATCATGTGACTATCTATTATTGGAGTTCAGAATTTTTCTACAACCCGACGGTTACTTTCGACAGACATTTATATTGTAGAAGTCTTAACAAATATCAGCCGAGAGATTTGAATCCGGTGAAACGCGCGAACGGGGTCTGGGAGGCTAAAGCAAATTGGATGGCTGGGGATGTTCGAGTGCTCTGCTTCGGTTAGACAGCGACGAACCAAGTGTCTATTTGATAATGGCCATCGGCACTGCATAAGTGCAGGCATTTTTGTGTATTTATGAAGAAATTATTGTCTGAAGAGATCATGGAACCATTTCGAAGAACCAGAAACGGACTGGCCAGAAAAGGTATGGAACTCAGTCAGCGCGGGTACTTGATGACTTCGATCCTGATCGTGCTCTTTGTGACAGGCGCGATGCTCACGCTCTATGCACAAAGGCAAGCAGAGCGAGGGCGTCTTGAAAGAGGCGAGCAAGTGGGATACGCACTAAGTGCCTTGGGAAAAGGATTTGATCTTTATATCGACACGCATCACGTCGCTTTGGCGGCAGCGCAACCCAGCGTGCCAGGCGTTGCGAACGCCCTGCATCCTACTGCCAGGGAACTGATCAAGGTGATCGGAATCGACGGTGTTGCGCCATTGCCGCCGGTGATTCCCGCTGCTTCTTACAAGTTTGAAGTGCGCTATCCCGACAACTGTACATCGTCACAAAAGCTGTCCGTTGCGAGATGTCGTCCAGTCGGACTGGCCTATCTCGACAAGGCACTCATGCGTGGCAACAGGGTGGACTATGTCGCCTTGGCACGCGCGGCGCGTGTGATGAATGGGCGAGGCGGATATTCCAGGGCAGAGAACCCAGCCCATTTCACATTCCTGGACGGTGCCGCTGACAAGGCACTTATTCCTATCGTCAATCCTGCTAGTAAACCAGGATTGCTTGCCTGGCGGGCCGATATCCTGCTCAGCCCAGACGACGGGGGGGAATTCTTGAGAACTGATGGCGAAAATCGGATGAATGCAACACTCCGATTCAATGGAAGTAGCGAACGATACGATTTAACCGGCGTAGGAGAAATCGACTCTTTAAAGCTCTCATCGAAGTCGCTTGACGTATCGAAAGAAAAGGTTGTCGCCGGTAATAGCTTGATCGAAGGAGATCAGATGATATGGGGAGATGAAACCATAAACGGGCGATTGGAAATCGAGAAAGGCCGATCGGGTTTCGCCGGCCTGGCGACCCAGTCCATTAGGGTAAGCGGTGATGCTGTCATTAATGATCGGCTTGAAGTACTTGGTAGCGGGCTTTTCGCTACTGATCTGGACGTCAGCGGCAATATGACAGCCAACCGGGTGACGGTGCACCAAAACGCGTCGATGGATTCTTTATCTTTCGAAACCGTAGTCCCTGAAGGAACACCTTGCTATCAGAATCTTCGCATTGCAAAAGCCCGGCAAACACAAACCTCGGTTTTTGGAAATTATGAAAACACTCTCTTGATCTGCAAAGATGGATCTTGGCAGTCGGTCCTGGACGAATCGATGGGTTGGGACTCCAGCTTCACGAAACGAATCGCGGTAACCAGGCAACGTACCAACATCGGCAAGTTCATTTATTGCAAGCTGGCGGATCCACATGCGAATGCCGAGATCGAATGGGAAGCACTGGATCGTGAATGGGCCGTCTCTCGGCTCGGCGGAACATACGGGAGCGACGACGTCATATGCTTCGGCGAATACGCCGATTGGGAAATAGATTACGTTCCTGTGACGAAGGCCCACGACTGACAGCAAAGTGCAACGTCCGCTCACGCGGCCGCCACCGTTAACAACGGGCAACAAAAAACCCGCATAGCCTGGGGCTAAGCGGGTTTCCAAGTTCAATATGCGCAATGATGCGTGAATCTTTGGTGGGCGGTACAAGGTTCGAACTTGTGACCCCTGCCGTGTGAAGGCAGTGCTCTACCACTGAGCTAACCGCCCAAAGAAGACAGCGATTCTAGCACGTTTTTTTATTGTGCAGAAATTCCGGCAGCGTTCACCACTTTGGTCCACTTCGCCAGATCGTCCTTGACGATGCGCCCCAGCACCTCGGGCGGCTGATAGCTGGCGTTGGAGCCCTGGGCATTCATCTGCGAGACGAAGTCAGGCGAGGTCACGACCTGTTCGATGGCGCTCGACACTTTCTTGACGACATCGTCACGCATGCCGGCCGGACCGAAGACAGAAAACCAGGCTTCCAGCTGAAACTCGGGCAACCCCGCCTCTGCAGTGGTGGGCACATCGGCCAGCATGGGGTGGCGCTTGGCGCTGGTGATGGCCAGAGCGCGCAAGGTGCCGGCTTTCAGATGGCCGATCGCCGTGGGTGGCGTGGAGATGAACAGCTGCACACGGCCAGCCAGCAGGTCCTGCATGGCGGGCGCCGCGCCGTTGTAGGGGACGTGGGTCAACGCGGTGCCGGTCAACAGCTTGAACTGTTCTGCCCCCAGATGCTGGATCGAGCCCACGCCCGAGGACGCGTAGTTGAACTTGTCGGGATTGGCGCGGGCCTGTTCGATGAATGACGTCAGGTCCTTGGCGGGTGAATCCTTGGGAACGAGAATGACGTGCGGGCCTTTGATGACTTCGGCAATGGGCGTGAAGTCTTTGACGGGATCCCAGGTCAGGCTTTTCATCAACACGGGGTTGCCGGAATGGTAGCCCTCGTAGCTGAGCAACAGGGTGTAGCCATCGGGCTGTGCCCGGGCCACATAGGCCAGGCCGATGTTGCCGCTGCCGCCGGCCTTGTTCTCCACCACCACAGTCTGGCCGAGCGCCGACTTCAGCCCTTGCGCCAGCGCACGCCCGGCGATGTCGGTCGTGCCGCCCGGGGCGACCGGGATGATGAGGGTGATGGGGCGCGAAGGATAGGCATCGGCGGCCTGCGCCTGCGCCCCCGTCACAAAAGGCAGCACCACGAATGCCGTTGCGGCATAGGCGATGGCGGTCATCAGTACGTTCATGGTCGTCTCCTTGGAATGGCTCGTCGCTTTTTGACTGACTTCGCCTGCGACGTAGGCCTCCAATTATTGAGCGATGGCGAACGATGAACGATGATGCACGGCTTCTATCAGCTATACCCGTTCGGACTAACTGACCGTCACCTGCAAGTCCAGTGCACTGGACTGCACTTCATGCTGCAGGACGCTGCGCAACTGCGCGACTACCGCCCGTGCCACCTGCGTGAGGGGGCGATTGAGCGACATGGCCAGCATCAGCCGGGTTTCCAGATCCGGGGCGACGATGGGGCGCGCCTGCAGCGTCCCGGCCATGACATCGTGCACCACGGCCGGCATGGCCAGAATGGTGTGCGCCAGGCCTTCGAGCGTGACGGCCTTCATCAGCATCAGGGCGTCCAGTTCGAACACCACGTCCAGCTCGACACGGCGCTTGCCGGCAGCCTGCTCGATCGTGCGCCGCAAACCATGTGCGCGACTGGGCAAGGCCAGCGGCAGACGCGCCAGCCGGTCAAAGCCGATGGCGCCGTCCTGCATGTCGGCGTCCAGCGCCAGACGCCCGGCCGCCTCGGGCTGGGAAACCAGGAACAGCCGTGCCGTGGCCAGGTGGTCCACCGCGATGTGCTGGGAACGACGGGCATCGTGGACGATGGCGATGTCCAGGCGGCCATCCAGCAGCCATTCGTGGACGTACCCGCTGTAGCCCGTCAGAAAGTTCAGTGTCACGCCCGGGGCCACCGCCCGCAGCCGCTTGATCAAGGGCAAGCCTGTCAGCGACATGACCGTTGGGGTCATGCCGATGGTCACCGTGCCGGACAAGGGGCGCTCGGAACCGCCCAGCCCTTGCGTGGCCTGGCTCAGTTCGCGCAGCAAGGGGCGAATGCGTTCGCTGAAGATCTCGCCATCGGGGGTCAGCGAAACGCCACGGCCATGACGATAGAACAGTTTCACACCGCAGCTTTGCTCCAGTCGCTGCACTTGCCGTCCCAGCGCCGGCTGCGCCACACCGATCACGCTGGCCGCGCGCGAGAAGCTGCCGTGCTCGGCCACCGCCAGGAAGTATTCGAGACGCTTGATATCCATCGGTTGATATCCGTTTAAGCCAGCCAGCAGCCGGGCGCTGCGGGAAAATCGAAGCCGGAACATGCCGTAAAAGCATAGCTGATATCCTCAGCCCATCATTGATCGGCATGGATCGAAGTTGCAGAATACGGCAAGCCTTCGACGACTTCCACACCATGACGCCCACCTCTTCCCACGCGCTGCTCAACGTTTTTCGTGCCAATGACATCGACCGGGTTTTCCTGGTTCCAGGTGAAAGCTACCTGGGCATCCTCGATGCGCTGGTCGACTTCCCCGAGATCGATACGGTCATCTGCCGTCATGAAGGAGGCGCGGGATACATGGCCGTGGCCGATGGCCGGCTCACGGGGCGGCCTGGCGTCGTGCTGGTCAGCCGTGGCCCGGGAGCCAGCAACGCCACCATTGCCGTGCATACCGCACAGCAGGACGCCGTCCCCCTGATCATGGTGGTCGGACAGATTCCAAAGGCAGACCTGCGGCGCGAGGCGTTTCAGGAAATCGATTATCAGAAGATGTTCGGGTCCATCGCCAAGTGGGTGTTCGAGCCCACCGATCCGGCGCAACTGGCCGAATGCGCGTTCAAGGCCATACGCATGGCCACGTCGGGCACACCAGGTCCGGTGGTACTGGTGGTGCCGGAGGACATTCAGCAGCAGCCGGCCGAGCAACCCGAATGGCGCAGCCAGCCGCATGTGGCGGCGCTGCCTGGGCCGGCAGACATGGATGCCATTGCCAGTGCGCTTGGTGCGGCCCGCAAACCGTTGATCATTGCAGGCGGTTCATTCGAATGCCGTGGTGGACGAGAGGCGCTGCAGGCGTTTGCCGAACGGTGGAACATTCCTGTCGTGGTGTCGTTTCGCCGCCATGATGTGTTTGCCAACACCCATGCGCTGTATGCCGGCGAGCTGGGACTGGCCAATCCCGCCGCGCAGATCGACGCCCTGCACGACAGCGATTTCATTCTCGCGCTGGGCACTCGCCTGGGCGACATTGCCACACAGGGTTACCGCTTCCCGGAACTGCCGCGCCCCCGTCAGAAACTGCTGCATTGCTACCCCGACTGGCGCGCCGTGGGGTTGCATCATGCCGCCGACTTCGGGCTGGGCTGCGACCCGGTCGCCCTGGCAAACGCCTTGACGGCACGCCAGCCCGAGGGTGCAGACACCCGCGAACGGCAAGGGTGGATCGACCGACTCAAGGCCTTCCAGCAGGCACATGCACGCTGGCCCGAGCGCACCGCTCCCGATGGCGTGGACTTCACCGCTGTGGTGCGCAGCCTGGCCGACCGGGCGCCCGCCAACGCGACCATCTGCGTGGACGCCGGCACGTTTGCCGCACCGGTCTACCGGCACTTTCCGTTTGTCTATCCGCAACGGCTGATGTCCCCGCTGGCCGGCGCCATGGGCTACGGCACCCCGGCGGCCATCGCGTGTGCCCTGCGTCTGCCCGAAACGAAGACGATCTGCATGGTGGGCGATGGGGGGTTTCTCATGACGGGCAATGAAATGATTGCCGCCGTGCAGCGCAAGCTCCCCATTCTTTTCATTCTGTCCAACAACGCGAGCTATGCCTCCATCCGCATACACCAGGAAAAGTTCTATCCGGGACGCGAGAGTGGCACGGCGCTGTTCAACCCCGACTTCGTCGCAATGGCGCAGGCTTTCGGCATGCCGGCGCGGCGCGTGAGCCATCTCAAAGAGGTGGACGCCGCCATCGAGGCAGGGCTTGCCGCCGATGGGCCGATGTTCATCGAGGTGCAGACCAGCCTGTCGGTGGTATTGCCCAACAGGGCAGCGGCACAATAAGTTCGGCGCCTGCAACGGCGCCGACCCGAAAGGGCCTGATTCAACAGGCCTTCAAGCGATCATGCGCTGAATCACACCTGCGCCGGTTCTGCCGGAGTGGCCGCATCCAGCCGACGCCACAGCGCGGGCGCGCCCGATGCCTTGTCCAGATCGGCCAGGTAGGCCTCGTGCGCGGCCTGCTCTTCTTCAGAAGCACGCAACACTTTCAGTCCGCTGGTATCCAGCCGGGCCACCACCAGGCCATCGGCTCCCGCGCCGCTGTCATCGTCGTCCAGGTCGATCAGCAGGCCATCCTGGCCACGCGTCATGGCAAGCCAGACTTCGGCAAGCAGTTGCGAGTCCAGCAAGGCGCCGTGCAAGGTGCGATGGGCGTTTGAAATGCCGTACCGGTCGCACAAGGCATCGAGCGAATTGCGCTTGCCCGGATGCAGTGTGCGGGCGTGCATGAGCGAATCGGTCACCGAGCACATCCCGGTCACGCTGCCGCGCCCCACGCGAGCCAGTTCGGAATCCAGGAACTTCACGTCGAAGGACGCGTTGTGAATGATGAGTTCCGCACCGTCGAGGTAGGCCACCAGGCGCTCGGCCACGTCGTGAAAGCGCGGTTTGTCCGACAGGAACTCGGTGGTCAGCCCGTGCACATTCAAGGCTTCGGGGTCGCTGTCGCGGTCCGGATTCAGATAGATGTGGAGATTGTTGCCCGAGGGCACGCGATTGATGAGTTCGACGCAGCCGATCTCGATCACGCGATGGCCCTGGGCAGGCTCCAGTCCCGTGGTTTCCGTATCCAGAATGATTTGCCGCATCTTAATCGTGCTCCTTGCGCGCCGAGGCGATGAGCGTATAGGCCACCGGCACGACGAATAAAGTCAGTAGTGTACCCAGCGACAGCCCGCCCACCAGCACCCAGCCGATCTGACGGCGTGACTCGGCCCCGGCACCCGTGGCCAGCGCCAGCGGCACGACTCCCAGCACCATTGCGCCGGTGGTCATCAGGATCGGGCGCAGGCGCATGACGGCGGCCTCCGAAACAGCCTCGACCACCGACTTGCCCTGATCGCGCAACTGGTTGGTGAACTCGACGATGAGAATGCCGTGCTTGGTGATCAGGCCCACCAGGGTGATCAGGCCGATCTGACTGTAGATGGACAGGGTGCCGCCCGACAGCCACAGCGCCAGCATGGCTCCGGTGATGGACAGGGGCACCGACATCATGATGACCAGCGGGTTGCGCCAGCTTTCGAACTGCGCCGCCAGCACCAGGTAGATGAAACCCAGCGCCATGCCGAACACCAGGTAGATACTGCCGGAAGCACTGCGGAACTCACGCGATTGCCCGTCCAGGTCGGTGATCACGGTGTTGGGCAGAATGTCGGCCGCCACCTGTTCCATGTGATCGAGCACCTGCCCCAGGCCATAACCCGGCGCCAGCGCAGCATCCACCTTGACGGCCCGCAGACGGTTGAAGTGGTTCAGCGATTGCGGCGACACACCTTCCTGAACCGTCAGGAGGTTGTCCAGCTGCACCATGCTGCCATCGCCCGCCCGCACGTAGATCCCGCCGATATCGGTGGTGTTGGCGCGATCGCGTGGCGCGACCTGCACGATCACGTCGTACTGCTCGCCCTCATCCTTGTAGCGGGTGACCTGGCGTCCGCCCAGCATGGTTTCCATCGTGCGTCCGACGACCGCCACATTGGCGCCCACGTCGGCCACCCGTTCGCGGTTGACCTGCACCCGCAGCTCGGGGGTGTTCAGACGCAGATCGGTATCGATGTTCACCAGGCCGGGATAGTCGCGCAATGCGGCCACGTAGCTATCGACGAGCTTGGCCAGTTCCGCATAAGGCGCCTGGCTCATGATGATGAACTCCACCGGTTTGGCGCGTGAACTCTGGCCCAGCGACGGCGGGTTGTTGGCCACCGCACGGACACCGGGCAGGCTGGCAAACAGCGGCCGCAGGGATTCCGTGATCGATTGCTGGGTGCGGTCGCGCTCTTCCCACGGCTTCAGGCGCAGGATGGCCGTGCCGTCGGTGACGGTCGGGAAGCCGACGGTCACCTGGCTGCCGCTGGCCTCGGGGATGTCGCGGTAGAAGGACTCGATCTTCAGCATGCTCTCCTGCATGTAGGCAGGCGTGGAGCCTTCGGGCGCCGTGGTGATGCCAAAGACCACGCCGCGATCCTCCACCGGAGCCAGTTCGCTTTGAACCACACCGAACAACGCCGCGCCGCCCAGGCCGGTGAGCACGGCAATGATCACGACCAGGGCACGGGCGCTCAGGGCCCAGCCCAGCGCGCGCCGGTAGCCGTTGGCCAGCGCGTCCAGCCAGCGCTCGATCATCAGCACCGCGCGGTTCGGCTTGGGATTGTGGCGCAGCATCAGGCTGCACATCATGGGTGTGAGCGTGAGCGCGACGAACCCGGACACCACCACGGCACCGGCCAGCGTGAGCGCAAACTCGATGAACAGCCTGCCGGTGCGACCGGTGGCGAAGGCCAGCGGCGCATACACGGTCACCAGCGTGAGCGTCATGGCGATCACGGCAAATGCGATCTCGCGCGAGCCCAGTATGGCGGCCTCGCGGCGCGGCATGCCGTGCTCGATATGCCGGTAGACGTTTTCCAGCACCACGATGGCGTCATCCACCACCAGCCCGATGGCCAGCACCATCGCCAGCAGCGTGAGAGTATTGATCGAAAAGCCGAACAGGTACATCAGGCCGCAGGCGCCCACCAGCGACACCGGAATGGTCACGATCGGGATGATGCTGGCGCGCACATTGCGCAGAAAGAAGAAGATCACCAG
Organism: Pseudomonadota bacterium; assembly: GCA_023427945.1. Lineage (GTDB taxonomy): Bacteria > Pseudomonadota > Gammaproteobacteria > Burkholderiales > Burkholderiaceae_B > Schauerella. The sequence continues at coordinate 14,795 of JAEYZR010000209.1, forward strand.
CACCACCAGCACGATGGCTTCCATGATGGTGGCGAACACGGAGCTGATCGAACGTTCGATGAAAACCGAGGTGTCGTAGGCGATGTTCAGACTCATGCCACCGGGCAGCGTCTCGTTGATGGCCACCACTTCCTGCCGAGCCGCTTTCGACAGGTCCAACGGGTTGGCGGTGGACTGCCGGGTGATGCCGATATTGATCGCCGGTTTGCCATTGAAGCGCGACAGGATGCGGTCCGTGTTGGCCGCCACCTGCACGGTCGCCACATCGCTCATGCGCACCGGATAACCCGCCACGTTGGCAACGATGATGTTCCTGAACTGATCGACCGTCTGCAGGTCCGTGGACGAGACCACGGTGAACTCACGCGATTGCGACTCGATGCGCCCGGCCGGTATTTCGACGTTCTGGCTGGACAGCGCCGTCTCCACATCCTGCACCGTCAGCGAATAGGCGGCCAGCTTGTCGCGATCGACATAGATGCGCATGGAGGGCAGCCGCTCGCCGAACACGCGTACCTCTGCCGCGCCCGGCAGGACCGACAGGCGCGTCTTGATGTAGCGCTGGATATAGTCAGAGGTCTGGATGACGGAATAATTGCCCGACTCCACGGCGATGAAGATGATCGGCTGCGAATCGGCCTCGACCTTGGCGATGATGGGCTCATCGACCTCGTCGGGCAGGAATCTTCGGGCGCGCGATACTTTGTCGCGGACTTCCGCGGCGGCGGCATCGGGGTCGCGAGAAAGATTGAACTTGATGTTGATCAGGCTGCGTTCGGCACGGCTGCGCGAGGTCATCACGTCCACGCCTTCGATGCCTGCGAGCTGATCCTCCAGCGGCTTGGTGACCTGCGACTCGATCACCTCGGGCGAGGCGCCGGCATAGGTGGTGTCCACCGACACGATGGGCTCATCGATCCTCGGATATTCACGCACGGTCAGGCGTGAATACGAGATGATGCCGATCAGCACGATGATCAGCGAGAGCACCGTGGCGAAGACCGGCCGCTTGATGCAGGTTTCTGAAAGAACCATGACCTTGCCTGCCCTCAGCCCGGAGCGACGGGTTCGACCGCGCCACCGTCGATGACGCGCTGCAGGCCCGACACCACCACCTGATCGCCGGCGGCCAGGCCTTCCAGCACCTCGACCTGCCCGTCGCGCCGTTCACCCACCCGCACCTCGACCCGCTGGGCCACGTTCTCACGCACGCGATAAACGTACTGGGTATCGCCCGAGGGCGCCAGGGCGGTCTCCGGCACGACCAGGGCCTGGTCCTGGTTGAAAATCAGTTGCACCCGCGCAAACATGCCCGGGCGCAGCACGCCATCGGCATTGGCCACCGTGGCGCGCAGCAGCACCGAGCGCCCGCCCGCATCCACCACGGGGCTCACGGCAAACACGCGCCCCTCGCGCTGTTCGCCGGGCAGTGCGTCCAGGCGCAGGGTCAGGGCCTGGCCGACTTTCACCCGGGTCAGATACATTTCGGGCACCCGGAAATCCACTTTCAGAGGATCGATGGCCACCAGCGGCGCAATATCCTGGCCTTCACTCACGAAATCGCCCAGCGACACCGCACGCAGCCCCACGATGCCCGCAAACGGGGCGCGTATGGTCATCTTGTCCAGTCGGGCCCGAACCAGCGCCGCATTGGCCAGCTGGGCTTTCAGGGCACTATTGGATTC
>JAEYZR010000220.1 GCA_023427945.1 Pseudomonadota bacterium
GGCGACCCGCGTCACGGGGTCGGGCTACAAATTCAATCATGGGGGCCGCCGCCCGGGGGCCAGTGTCAACTTCATCACAGACCACGACGGGTTCACCCTGAACGACCTGGTGTCTTACAACGACAAGCACAACGAGGCCAACGGCGAAGACGGCCGTGACGGCCACTCGGACAACAAATCCTGGAACTGCGGCGCTGAAGGCCCTACCGACGACCCCGCCATCCGGGAACTGCGCGAGCGCCAGAAGCGCAACATGCTGGCCACCCTGCTGTTCTCGCAAGGCACGCCCATGATCCTCGCCGGCGACGAATTCGGTCGCACGCAGCAGGGCAACAACAACGCCTATTGTCAGGACAGCGACATCAGCTGGGTCAACTGGGATATCAGCGAAGAGGGTCAGGCACTGATGGAGTTCGTGCGCAAGCTGACTCGGTTGCGCAAGACCCTGCCGGCGCTGCGACGTGGCCGTTTCCTGACAGGCGAGTTCCACGAAGACCTGCAGATTGCCGACGTCAAGTGGCTGAGCCCTTCCGGCGACGAACTGTCGTCCGAGCAATGGGAGGACAACGCCATGCGCTGCTTTGGGCTGGTGATCGACGGGCGCGCACCCACCACCGGTATCCGCCGGGCGGCCTCGGATGCCACCCTGCTGCTGGTCTTCAATGCGCATCATGACGTGGTTGACTTCACCTTGCCGCAGATCCCCGGCAGCGACCAGTGGAGCTGCCTGATCGACACCAACGCACCCGTTCGCTCCGAACTGCCCGAGTTCGAATCAGGCGACGTCTACCAGGTCACGGGACGCTCGCTACTTCTTTTTGCCTTGCACGCACGCGGTGCAACACAGAAAGTGTTCGAGCGGCTTGAAGCGCACCTGACTGACGATTCGGCGAACGGCCCCGTCTGATGTCATCGACGTCGTGCCGGCGGCATCACGCCGGCACGTTTTCGGGCAAACACTTGCCCATGCTTACGCGCCGCTCGACCGCATAGCCCAGTGCCTCGTAGAAGGCGGCCACGGCATCGTTGCCGTCGGCCAGTTGAAGATTGATCTTCAGGCACCCCAGGGCCGACAGCGCATGCTCAGCGTGACGCACCAAGGCGCTGCCCACACCGCGCCCGCGCCATTCAGGCTGCACCGACACCGCATACAACCAGCCGCGATGCCCGTCGTAGCCGGCCATGACCGTGCCGACCACCCGATCGGCCGCCATCGCCATAAAAAACAGGCCATCGTCCACAGCCAGCTTGCGGTCGATGGCAAGGCCCGGGCGATTGTGGGCTGTCGCGTATCCGAATGCCTGACGCCACAACGCCTCGACCTGAGCGCGATGCTCGCTGTCGCGGTAAGGAACGATCACGATCTGATGGGCGTGAAGTCCCGCGTCGGCCACATGAGCCTGGGTGCCTGCGGCGCCCAAGTGCAGATCGGAATCGGTCATGATGAACTCGAAATCCAGATTCTATCGAATGGGCGCAAAGCGTGCCGCTGCGGCAAATGGCATACTGGCGGCTGAATCGATAAGGATGATGGAGCGCAGGGCTATGCAAGACTTGGAAGCGATCAAAGGCTTTATGGCGTCAATCGGACTGTCGTGGCAGCCCGGCACCACCCAGAGGGTCGAATTGCGCGCCAGCTACCGCATGGGCAACTCGCGACCGTTCAACCTCGATCGCACGCTGGTGGAATTCGAGTGTGACGAACGCAGGCCCAAGGTATGGGTGCCGGAATTCAAGCGCACCAGCTTTCACGAATGGTTCGAAACACCGCACCAGTCCTTCGAATACAGCGCGGGCGGCACGATGCTGAAGATCCGCAACGAAGCGCGCGGCTCCCAGCCGAAATACATGGTGGGCATCAAACCGCTGGCCTGATTGCTTCAGGGCCGCTGGCCCGGGTGCTTCAGGGACTGCGGCCCGGGTGTCTCAGGGGCGCCGACCTGGGCGCCTTCAGGGATTATCCAGCGAGATGTTCTGCGCCTTGATCAGGCGCGACCAACGCGCGTTTTCGTCAGCCACATAGCGTTTGTTCTCGGCCTCCGTACGCGTCTGACCCACGACGAATCCAGCTTTTTCGGCCGCCTCCCTGAAGGCCGGGTCCTTGAAGGCATCACCCAGTGCCGCCTTCAACCGTTTCTCGACAGACTCGGGCACGCCCTGGGGAACCACCACGGCATACCAGACGATGGCTCGATAGCCGGGCACCGACTCGGCCACCGCAGGCACCTCGGGCAACTGCGGCAGTCGTTTCTCCGAGGTGACGGCCAGGGCACGCACCTTGCCGCCCTGCACCTGCGGGTAGGCCGTGGAATAGGCATCGAAAATCACGTCGATCTGAGCGCCGATCAAGTCGGTCATGGCGGGTGCCGAACCCTTGTACGGCACATGAGTCATTTTCACGTTCGCGGCGCTGGCAAAAAGCTCCGCGGCCAGATGCAGGGTACTGCCCGTCCCCACCGAACCGTAGTTCAATCGACCCTCGCGCTGGCGAGCCTGCTCGACCAGTTCGGCCAGGGTCTTCGCCGGCGACGATTGGGGCACCACCACGATGAGTGGCACCTCGCCCACCACATCGAGCACACGGAAGTCGCGCGCCGGATCGTAGGCCAGTGTCTTGTAGAGCAAGGGATTGAGCACCAGCGTGGAACCGGCCGCCAGGAACATGGTGTAGCCATCCGGCCTGGAGCGGGCCGCTTCGGAGGCACCGATGATGGTGTTGGCGCCGGGACGGTTCTCTACGATGACCGGCTGCTTGAGCGTGCGGCCCATCGCTTCTGCCAGCAGCCGCCCCAGGATATCCGTGGCCCCACCAGGCGTGAAAGGCACGATCAGACGTGCCGGGCGATCCGGAAATTCAGCGCTCGTTGCCGGGAAGCTTGCACTTGCCAGAGCCAGCCCTGCGCAGGCGACTGCGATCAGGTGGCGCCTTTTCTGATTGGTCATGATTGTTGTCTCCACCTGATTTTGTTGTTCACCGGTCTTCAGACCCGTGCTCCCTGCGCCTCCCGTTCACGTCAGCACAGCAGGTTGCGACATGTACGGTGGCGCGGGACCTGGACCGATGCTAGCACCGCCTACTCCGTCGAGCTTCGCGTTCGAAGAAGGGTGGCTTCTGTTCCAGCAAACACTTGGACGCAAGCGCAAGGGCTGACACCCCTGGTGGGCATGACTGACGCATGAACCGGCGAGCCCGGGGAAATCATTTGTCCGATTTCCTATAATGCCTGTCATGCTCGTCCCTTTCACCCGCCGCACACGACGCTCGCCGAGTGCATATACGTTCGTACCCTGGCTGCTGGCCGCCGCGTTCATGCTGCGCGCCCTGCTGCCGGTCGGCTATATGCCAGACGCCGATGCGCTGAAGCGGGGCGACCTGGCGATTGCCTTCTGCACCGCAGATGGCACGCTGACCACCATCCCCTTTGACAGCAAGCTGCCCGCGCATGCACCCGATGGCGAGGCCACGTATGCGCACTGCCCGTTTGGTGCACTCAAGCCCCTCGCACTGATCGACCCACCCGCGTTACCCGCCAGTACGACCCGTATCGTGCTGGCCTCTGCGCTTGCTGCGCCTGAGCCTGAGTCGAACCGGCTCGAAGTGGCTGGTCCGCCGTTGGGCTCGCGCGCCCCGCCTGCTGGAAAGACTGCCCTCCTGGCCTGACAGGCGCGCTGACGGCGTGCCCGTGCCGGCCGCCGCGAATGCCTTTCTGGATGGAATACTTATGAATCACCTTCCCCTTTTGTCCCGGCGCACTGTCTTGCGCGGGGCTGCCGGCGCCATGCTGGCCGCAAGCGTGCCGCTGCTGGCAGCCTGCAACAAGAAAAACAGCCTGACCGTCCACGGCACGGACATCACCGGCGCCGACTTTGCCAAGGATTTCTCGCTCAAGGATCCCGAGGGACGTGTACGCACGATGGCCGACTTTTCCGACAAACTGGTCATGATCTTCTTCGGCTTCACACAGTGCCCGGATGTCTGCCCCACCGCACTGGTGCGCGCCGCAGAGATCCGGCGCCTGCTCGGACCGGACGGTGAGCGTCTGCAGGTCATCTTCATCACGATCGACCCCGAGCGCGACACGCCCGAAGTCCTGGCGAGCTACACCGCCGCGTTCGATCCCTCGTTCCTCGGCCTGTACGGCGACCAGGCGGCCACGGACAAGACCGTCAAGGATTTCCACATGTATGCGCGCAAGGTCGAAACCGGCAACAGCTACACGATGGATCACACGTCGCTGAGTTATCTCTACGACACGAACGGCAAGTTGCGTGTACTGCTGCGCCACGAACAGAGCGCCGAAGAATGCGTGGAAGACATCCGTGCCGTCATGGCCAATACCTGAATCCCGGCCGACCCATCAACCGAATCTATAGAGTCAACCCATCATGAAAACCATCAAGACTGCACTGTGCACCGGCCTGCTTGCCCTCATGTCTGCCGGCGCCGTACAGGCCCAGAGCGTGAGCGTCACAGCCCCCTGGGCGCGCGCAACAGTGCCTCAGCAAAAAGCCACAGGCATGTTCATGCAACTGAAATCGGCGCAGGACATGATCCTGGTCGGCGCCAGTTCCGACGTGGCCGCGCACACCGAAATCCATGAGATGGTCATGGAGGGCGATGTGATGAAAATGCGTGAGATCAAGCAGGTCCCGCTGCCAGCCGGCCAGGCCGTCGATTTCAAACCCGGCGGTCTGCACGTGATGTTTCTCGACCTGAAGCAACCGATGCAGGCAGGAACCAGCGTGCCCGTCACGCTGACCTTCAAGGATGCGCAGGGCAAGGAAGAAACCACGCAGGTCGACGTTCCCGTGCGGCCCCTGAACGCACCAGCCAACCCCGCCGGTGACGGCCACAAGTCAGGCGGCCACGGCCACCACTGATACCTTGCAGCAGGTGTCGGAACCTGCGCCGTTCATGACGCGTGCGCAGGTGCCTGAACACCTGCCTTTTCAGCGCTGTGCCTGGCGCACAGCAATGGCCTGCAGCGCCGACGCCAGCGCCAGCGTGTCGTAAGGCTTGCGCACGACGACGGCCCGATCGAGTTCGATCATGCGCGGGTCTGCATTGGCGATCACGACACCCAGGTCGGGAAGCTGTTGCCGCGCTTTCCACACGAAGTGCTCGCCACTCATGTCGGGCAGGTCGATATCGGTGATCACCGCGTCGATATGCGTGTCATGAATACATGCAAGTGCTGCCGCTGCGCTCGCTGCCGGAACCACCTCATGCCCCAGGCCACGCAGCATCTCGACGATATGCACGCGTATGTCGGGGTCCTGCTCCACCAAAAGGAGCCTGGTCACCGCCGGTGATGCCGCCGTCTCGCCCCCGAACATGCCCAGCCCATCATGCCGTGCGTCGCTGGACGCGTGGCGTGATGCCGCGGCGTGCGCCGATGCCGCCGCAAAGGCGGGCACGAAGTCCCCGGAGGCTGCGGCGCGAACATGCTCGGCCGACGTGGGCGCAGACGATGGGGTGTGGCCTGCTGCGGTCTGCGCAGGCAGTCCCCCGTCTGAGGGCGTGCCTTCCGACGCGCGTGCACGATAGGGGGCTTGCGGCACGTCCGAAGACGATCTGCGCAAACGGGCGTCGAGCACCTGCCGCAGTTTGCGTGCCAGCGCATCGCCCCCATAGGGCTTGCCCAGAAGCTCGACCCCGGCATCCAGCCTGCCCCCGTGAACGATGGCGTTTTCGGTATAGCCCGAGGTGAACAGCACCATCAGGTCCGGCAAGCGCTTGCGCGCCAGCCGGGCCAGTTCGGGGCTGCGCAGCGTTCCCGGCATCACCACATCGGTGAACAGCAGGTCGATGTGCACACCACTCTCGACAATTTTCAGGGCACTGGCGGCATCATGTGCCGTCAGCACGTGATAGCCCAGATCCCTCATCATCTCCACCACGGTGCCGCGCACCTGCTCGTCGTCTTCCGCCACCAGGATCGTCTCGTGACCGCCCACGACAGGCGCAACCGCCGCAACCACCGTTTCGTCTTCGGCGTCCAGCGAGCGGGGCAGATAAAGCTTGACCGAGGTGCCGTGGCCCACTTCACTGTAGATCTTGACGTGACCGCCCGACTGCTTGACGAAGCCATACACCATGGACAGCCCCAGCCCCGTTCCCTTTCCTTCCGGCTTGGTGGAAAAGAAAGGCTCGAACGCTTCAGCCATCACTTCCGGCGTCATGCCGTGTCCGGTATCGGTGACGGCCAGCAACACGTATTGCCCGGCAACGACCTCGGCATGCGCACGCGCATAGGTATCGTCGAGAAAAGCGTTGCCCACCTCTATGGTGAGCTTGCCCACCCCGCCCATTGCATCGCGCGCGTTAATCGCCAGATTCAACACGGCATTCTCGACCTGCGTGGGATCCACGCAGGTGTTCCACAGGCCGGCGGACACCACGGTTTCGATCTCCACCGCGTCGCCCAGGCTTCGGTGCAGCATATCCTCGATGCCACTGATCAGGCGCCCGATCTTGATGACCCGCGGCTCCAGCGCCTGGCGTCTGCCGAAGGCCAGCAACTGGCTGGCCAGTTTCGCGCCACGCGCCACGCCTGAACGTGCGTTGTCCACCCGGCGCAACGCACGTT
>JAEYZR010000268.1 GCA_023427945.1 Pseudomonadota bacterium
TCATAATCCGTTGGTGCCGTGTTCGACTCACGGGGGGGCTACCAAGTATTCATGCGGGTTTGCGGGCAGGTGACGCAAACCCGCAGTCACGTCAGATGGGTGGAAAGTTGCCAAACACTGTTGATCATCTGGCCGGCAGCCGAGTGGCGCAAGTCGTGAAAGTGCAGCCAGTCCATGTCCACCTTTTTGCGCGCTGCCCGGAAGTGCCTTGATATCGTGCTCTGGTCCGGTGTCGCATGGAACAGCGGGCGCGCAAGGAGTTCAATCAGCAGTGCCGGGCATCACTCTGGACGGTCAGCGGGTGAGGGCGCCGGATCCCGGGGCGGCGCTCAGGGAATCGTGCGGATTTACTTCGCCTTCGAGGCGTCCGGAATTAGGTCCGTCCGGTAAGCGGATATCAGAGAGTTGTATCCGCCGTTGCCGCAGGTCTGAATGTGAGCAAAGTAGCTTTTTCCCACCTGAAAAAATGCCGACGCGACTCTCGCATCTCTTAGCGTTTCGAATGCGTCCAAATTAACCGTTACGGAAAACTGTGCATCGAGCTTTTTATCCGCATACCAGAAGCTCTCTATCGAGTTGCCACCTCTTTGATATTGCAGGCCACCGATCACTATTTGCTCGATGCCGTTCATGCAATCGCGGTGCGCTGGCTCGAGATTGGTCACTCCTACGGTGCGGAGCTCCTTGTCAAGGGTCATTTCAATGAGCTTTGCTTCAAACCCAGCAGGTCGACCCGGAGCAGCGGCTGAAAATAATGGGGCAGTTGCAGCCAACACCAACACCAGGCCTTTGAACACGACGATCTCCAATGATTGAATTTCGCGAAAATTATATAGGGGCTTTCGCAGAAGTCTGCGCGCGCGTGATCTGCTCGCCGTAGTTCGGCGGTATGACTGTCTCGGACGCCTTGCGACTGAAGGAGCTGGAGCAAGAGCGCAACAAGTTCAAGGAGCTGTTGGCTGAATCGATGCTGGACTGGACAGGGCAGCGCTCAAACGACGCTACGGCTATCGGCGCATCCATATTCTGCTGCGCCGTTAAGGCTGGCGGACAAATCACAAGCGGGTCTGGCGGCTTTACAGCCAGCCAGGTTTGAACGTTCGTAAGCGTCGCCGCAAACGCATCGCGCCTGCAGGACGGGTAGTTCGTGATGTTGCGACGACGCCGAATCAGAGCTGGTCGATGGACTTCGTAGTCGACAGACTGGCCCTCTGGCCGCAGGTACCGGTGCCTGAGCATCGTCGATGACTACACGCGAGAGTGTTTTGCCATCGAGGTCGATGCATCACTGCCGGGATTGCGGGTGGCATAGGTGCTGCACTGCCTATTCATTAGTTAACATAATATACATTATGCGTATTATATCAAAATCCGCAGGCAGACGGTTTTCATGCCTTGGACTAAGCCAAAGCCACCAATTGGCCCCGATGGTTACCACACCACCACGGTCGCGTAGTACTTCAAAAACCTTTGTGAGAACATCAATCCGGTCTTGCCCCATGGCCCTCATGCGCGGCATCGGGTGGCCGACTCGGCAGACCCTGTTGAAATGGTTTCTTGTAGCTGAGCATTGACCCGCCAGATTTCGGTGAGATTAGAGTTTGCTTTAGATCCACGGGTGGCTAGATGATTGCCGGGTTGCCGCCATTCCGATCGGAAGATCAGCCACAGCGTTGACATCTGGATCACTATCAAAATCGTGCGTAATCGGACCAGCGTCAGATGTGTCGTAGAGTAATTCCCGTTGCCTGAAAAACTTGCCAGTCATCTCCATTGACATCGTTGCCATGATGAATAACTTCCAGTATCGGACGCCCTTCTTCGGCTATCTGTTCTGAAGTAATTGCCATCATTCCCGGAAGCATGTTGAGAAAATCAGCCACACACCAACGCCCAGAGCATAGCCCCAGCACTTGCCACCGCAGAAAGGCGTTGTCGCGGTCTAGATCTTCCGATTGGCGGCGCCCATTACATTCAGCATGTTGAATCTGGCTTCATGGGTCCTCACGATTGATCGTCCCACCCGAGTTGGCCCAGATGGGAAAAATCCCTTTCTTCATCTTCGCGGGTTTACCCACCTGTCTCTGCTGGCGTTTTTACGTAGAATCAATTTAAACAAGCGTTTGAATTGAATCCTCACCCAGGTGACCAACACGTGAGCATCAATGTGCCCTCTTCCACCAACACATGCGAAGCGCTGATCAACGCCGCTGAAAAACTCTTCATCGAAAAGGGACATCATTCGGTTTCCCTGCGAGACATCACGCGTGAGGCCAAGGCCAACCTGGCAGCGGTCAACTACCACTTCGGTTCAAAGGAAGGGCTGGTCCAGGCCGTTCTCAAGCGGCGCCTGCTGGCCATCAATCAGGAGCGAATGAATGCTCTGGACAGGCTGGAAGAACAGGCGCAGGGCAAGCCACTCAAGCCCTCGCACATCCTGGACGCCTTTTTTGGCACCTTGCTGCGCATGGCCGCTGACGAAGCCGGCGAAGGCGCCGGTGTTCTGATGCTGCTGGAGCGCACCATGTCCGACCCGGCCGCATTCATACACACACTGTTCGATCACGAGTACGTCCCTGTGCTGAACCGTTTTCGCGAGGCACTGTGCGCGGCGTTGCCGGGTGTGCCCCAGGATGAGATCATCTGGCGATTCCAGTTCATGTTGGGCGCCACGTCGTATGCGATAGTCGGCCCCCAGGCCTTGCGCCAGGTTGCCGGCTGGTGCCAGGGCGATGACGAAAAGGCCGATGCTGCCTTGTTGCTGCCGCGCCTGATGACGTTTCTGCAGGGTGGGCTGCGTGCGCCCTTGCCCGAGGGCCTGGATGGGCAGGCCAGCTCACTACACACAAGGGGACATTGATGTATCTGTTTTTCCTCGTTCTGCTGATCCTGATTGCGATCATTGCGGTCATTCTTGTTTTCGCGCCGCTGCGGCGTGCGCTGCTGACCACGCCGATCCTGCGGGTGTTTCGCCGCATCCTGCCGCAGATGTCGGATACCGAGCGCGACGCGCTGGAGGCGGGCACGGTCTGGTGGGAAGGTCAGCTCTTCAGGGGGCAGCCGGACTGGAGGCAATTCGTCGCTTATGCACCCGCTACATTGACCAGCGAGGAACAAGCTTTTCTGCAACATGAAACCGACGAGCTGTGCGCGCTGATCGATGACTGGCACGTCACGCAAAACAGTTTCGACCTGCCCACGCAAGCCTGGGATTACATCAAGGCCAAAGGCTTCCTGGGCATGATCATCCCCAAATCTTATGGCGGCAAAGGCTTCTCGGCGTTCGCACACTCCGAGGTCGTCACCAAGCTCTCCACCCGCTCATCCGCGCTGGCCGTTTCCGTGATGGTCCCCAACTCGCTGGGGCCGGCTGAACTGCTGCTGCATTACGGTACCGAGGAACAGAAGAACCACTACCTGCCGCGCCTGGCCAGCGGTGAGGAAATCCCTGCGTTTGCCTTGACCAGTCCCTGGGCGGGCTCCGATGCCGCGGCCATTCCTGACCGTGGTGTGGTGTGCAAGGGGCAATGGAACGGCCAGGAAGTCACAGGCATGCGCGTCACCTGGGACAAGCGCTACATCACGTTGGCACCGGTGTGCACGCTGCTGGGCCTGGCGTTCCGGCTGTACGACCCAGACGGTCTGCTGGGCGACAAGGTGGACATTGGCATCACCTGCGCGCTGGTTCCCCACGACCATCCCGGCGTACAGACAGGTCGTCGTCACTTCCCACTCAATGCCATGTTCATGAACGGCCCTACTCGGGGCGACGACGTGTTTATGCCGCTGGAGTTCGTGATTGGCGGTGCCGATCGCGTCGGTCAGGGATGGCGCATGCTGATGGAGTGCCTCGCTGCAGGTCGCGCCATCTCGCTGCCCTCCTCCAACACCGGCATGAGCAAACTGACCGCGTTTGCGGTGGGCGGCTATGCCCGGGTGCGCACGCAGTTTCGCCTGCCGGTCGGTCGCTTTGAGGGGGTCGAAGAGGCCCTGGCCCGCATCGGTGGCCATACTTATGTGATGGATGCGGCGCGCACCATGACGGCAGCGGCGATCGACCAGGGCGAAAAACCCTCGGTGGTGTCCGCGATCGTCAAATACCACGTGACCGAACGTGCCCGCCAGGTCGTCAATGACGGCATGGACATCATCGGTGGCAAAGGCATCTGCCTGGGGCCCTCGAACTTTCTGGGCCGGGCCTATCAGCAGTTGCCCATCGGTATCACGGTCGAAGGTGCCAACATCCTCACGCGCAGCCTGATCATTTTTGGACAGGGAGCGATTCGCTGCCACCCCTATGTGCTGGCCGAAATGCAATCGGCTCAAAATCCCGATCATGCACAAGGCTTGAAGGCGTTCGACACGGCCTTCTGGGGGCATGTCCGATTCGCGCTGGGCAACGGTTTTCGTGCCCTGGGCTATGGGCTGACGGGCGGCAGGTTCATCCGGACTGACGCCGATGTCAGCCCCGTCACGCTGCCCTACTATGCTCGCCTCACACGCTACAGCACGGCGCTGGCCGTCTTTGCCGACGTGTCCATGTTGGTGCTGGGAGGCGATCTCAAACGGCGCGAAACGCTTTCCGGACGCCTGGGCGACATTCTTTCTCAGTTGTACCTGGCCTCTGCCGCGCTCAAGCGCTTCGAGGTCGAGGGGCGTCCCTCAGACGACGAGCCCCTGGTGCACTGGGCGGTTCAGGATAGTCTGTTGCGTATGCGCATGGCATTCGAAGGCGTGATCGAAAACTTTCCGAATCGCGCCGTCGCCGCGATGATGCGATTGGTGTGCTTTCCGTTCGGCATGCACGAGCGGCCACCGGGCGACAAGATTGGCGCACGCATTGCACGTTTGCTGACTGAACCAGGCGCTACGCGCGATCGCATCAGCAAAGGCTGCTTTGTGCCCACGTCATCGGATGAGCCGGTAGGCGCCATCGAACTGGCTTTACAGGCCACCCTGGCTGCCGAGGCCGTGGACGCCAAGGTACGCAGCCTGGAGAAGAGCGGCCAACTGGATGGGCACCCCCACAACAATGTGCGCGATCTGCGCCGTGCCGCGTTCGATGTCGGCGCCCTTTCACAGGAGGAATACGACCTTCTGGCACGTCGCGATGCCTTGCGCGACCTTGTCATTGCGGTGGATGACTTTCCTCACGACTATTCTCCCGAAAAGGCCCATACGCCTGGAGTGAGCGCATGACGTTTCAACCTGTCTATATCGTCGACGGTGCCCGCAGCCCTTTTCTGAAAGCGCGCAACGCCCCAGGCCCCTTCTCGGCGAGCGATCTGGCCGTTCAGTCCGCCCGGGCACTGTTGCTGCGCCAACCGTTCGAGCCTGGTCGCCTGTCCGAAGTCATCCTGGGTTGCGCCGCCCCGTCGCCCGATGAAACCAACATCGGGCGGGTTGCCGCCTTGCGCCTGGGTTGTGGCCATGCAGTGCCGGGGTGGACGGTCATGCGCAACTGCGCTTCGGGCATGCAGGCCATCGACAGTGGTCTGGTGAACATCCAGGCCGGTCGCTCCGATCTCGTTCTGGCGGGCGGCGTAGACGCCTTGTCGCGTGCGCCGCTGCTGTTCTCCGACGACATGGTGCGATGGTTGTCGAAATGGTATGGCGCCAGATCCATGGGCGCAAAACTTGCCACGCTACGACAGTTTTCGCCACGCATGCTCAAACCGGTCATCGGCCTGCTCAAAGGCCTGACCGATCCGGTCGTGGGCATGTCGATGGGACAGACGGCCGAAGAGCTGGCGTATCGGTTCGGCATCACTCGTGAAGACATGGACCGGTACGCCAGCCAGAGCCACGCTCGTGCATCGCAGCGTGATCCCCTGGCGATGGAAACGATCGTGCCGGTGATCGCACCCGATGGCAAAGTGTTTACCGATGACGATGGCATCCGCGCCGATTCCACGGTGGACAAGCTGGCCAAGCTCAAGCCGGTGTTCGACAAACCCTACGGCAACGTCACCGCAGGCAACAGTTCGCAGGTGACCGACGGCGCTTCCTGGCTGATTCTTGCATCGGAAAAAGCCGTCCAGGCGTTGAACCTTCAGCCAATGGGTCGCATCATCGATGCTCAGTGGGCAGGTCTGGACCCTGCCCAAATGGGCCTGGGCCCGGTGCACGCCGCAACGCCGATTCTGCAGCGCCAGCACCTGGCGTTAGACGACGTCGATCTCTGGGAGATCAATGAAGCCTTTGCGGCCCAAGTGCTCGCATGCCTGCGCGCCTGGGAGGACGAGACGTATTGCCAGGCCCATTTCGGCCGCCCGGCATTCGGTACGCTCGATGAGGGGCGTCTGAATGTCGAGGGTGGCGCCATCGCACTGGGTCACCCCGTCGGAGCATCGGGTGCGCGCATTGTCCTGCACCTGCTGCAGGCGCTGCGCTACCGACAGCTCAAGCGAGGCATGGCCGCCATATGCATCGGCGGTGGCCAGGGCGGCGCCATGTTGATCGAAAACCTCGATGGAGCGAACGCATGAACGTCACTCAGACAGAATCGACCGTCGATGCTCCCGCCTTGAGGCACTGGCTGATCACGCACGAGCCATCAGGCCTGGCGTGGCTCACCTTCCAGCAGGAAGGGGCCTCCACCAACACATTTTCCTCCGAGACGCTGGCGGAGCTCAACCAGGCACTGGATCATCTGGACGTGCGACGCCCCCAAGGCCTGATCGTCCAATCGGGCAAGTTCGACAGCTTCATCGTGGGTGCCGACATCCACGCCATGTCCGGGCTGAAAGACTCCCGACAGGTTCAGGCCTTCATCGAATCCGGTTATGCCACCTTCGATCGAATCAGCGCATTGCCCTACCCTACTCTGGCCTTGATCAACGGCGCATGCCTGGGTGGCGGGCTCGAATTCGCATTGGCCTGCAAGCGACGTATTGTCGTGGACACGCCCAAGACACGGCTTGGGCTGCCAGAAGTGATGCTGGGCATTTTCCCTGGATGGGGCGGCATGCGTAGGCTTCCCGCTACCGTCGGTGCACCCCTGGGGCTGGATCTGATGCTGACGGGACGCACGCTCGATGCCGACCGGGCCGTACGCAGCGGGCTTGCCGATTTCAAGGTCGCACCCCGGCTGGCCTGCCAGGCCGCACAGGCCCACGTGCTCACACGCGACAAGCCAGCGCGTGCTGGCGGCCTGGGCACGCTGCTCAATACATCGCTCATCCGCAGATTCACCGCATGGCGTGCCGGTAAAACGGTGGACGCACGTGATCCCTATCGTCACTATCCTGCACCGCGCGCGATCATCGAAATCTGGTCCAGGCACGATGGCAACCCGCTACGAGCGCCTGCCCTGGTCGACAGTATTTTTGCCTCGGCACCTGCGCGAAATCTCGTTCGCGTCTTCCATTTGCAGGAACGTCTGAAGTCATTTGCACGCCCCAAAGGCGACACCCGAGTGCAGGATGGTCCACCGGCACACGTACATGTCATAGGCGCAGGCACGATGGGCGGCGACATTGCCGCCTGGTGCGCCTACAAAGGCATGACCGTCACCTTGACGGACACTGATGCAGCACGCATTGCGTCGGCACAGACTCGGGCACGCAAGCTGTTTGCGAAGCGCTTGCGCAACAAGCTTCATGCCCGCGACGCGTTTGATCGTCTCATTCCCGATCCCGACGGCCATGGTGTCAGGCGGGCCGACATCGTCCTGGAAGCCATCGCTGAAAACGCTGATGCCAAGCGCGCACTGTATCGCGACATCGAGCCGCGCATGAAGGTGGATGCGGTACTGGCAACCAACACATCCAGTCTGCTGCTCGCCGAGCTGTACCCCGCGCTCAAATTGCCGCAACGTCTGGTCGGCGCCCACTTCTTCAACCCTGTCGCACGCCTGCCACTGGTAGAAGTCGTCAGTTCAAATGTTTCGGGCGCGGCTTACTTGGCGCGCACCACACGTTGGGTGGGTATGCTTGGAAAACTGCCACTCCCGGTGCGTGACGTGCCGGGCTTTTTAGTCAATTCCGTCCTGGCCCCATACATGCAGGAAGCCATTCTTTGCGTTCAGGAAGGCATACCGCCCGAGGCAGTGGACGAGGCCATGCTGGCCTTCGGCATGCCAATGGGGCCCATTGAACTGGCCGACAAGGTCGGTCTGGACGTGGTTCGTGCCGCTGGCGAACAACTCGTTGATGACACCCACGTTCCGGCCGTACTGCAACGCCTGATCGATCGGGGTGACCTGGGCGAAAAGACCGGCAAGGGGTTTTATCCCTGGCGGGACGGCCGCGCCCTGAAAGACGGCAAGGGCTGTGTGGACCCCGCCTTGACCCAGCGGCTTCTGGTTCGATTGCGCGAAAAGGCACAGGCTCAACTCGACGCCGGCGTCGTGGAAGATGCCGACCTGATCGATGCCGGCATGATTTTCGGGGCCGGTTACGCACCTTTTTCCGGAGGACCCCTGCACAGCGATACGTAGCCAAGCAACGGAGGCACCAACTAGGCACCAACAAGCGGGCCAGCCTCACAACGAGCCTGCCGAACAACATATCAGAAGCAGTCACGCCAAGGAGACATACCATGCGTATGAAGGGAACAACGCTCACTGTTTTATCGACTTTCACCCTGAGTCTGGGAGCGACGTCGGTTTACGCGGCAGGATTTCAATTGCTTGAGCAAAACGCGAGTGGCCTGGGCAACGCCTACGCCGGGTCTGCTGCAGTGGCGGAGAACGCGAGCACGATCTACTTCAACCCGGCCGGCATGAGCTTTCTGCCAGGCGTGAATGTCACCACAGGCTTTGCCGCCGTCAAACCTTCGTTCAAATTCAAGGACAACGGCAATTCCCGCAATCCTCTTGCAATGGGCGGTGGCCGTCCGATGGGAGGCAATGGTGGCGATGCAGGCGGCTGGGAGTTGGTTCCCAACTTCGCAGCCTCCTGGCAACTGAATCAACGCTGGCACATCGGTCTGGGTATAGGCGCACCTTTCGGACTGGCCACGCACTACGATGACGACTGGGCCGGACAGTACCATTCACGAAAATTCAAGATTCAGACCATCAATATCAATCCTTCCGTGTCCTACAAGGTCAACGACATGCTTGCGCTGGGCGCTGGTGTGAACTGGCAACGCATTGACGCCGAATACACCAAGCAGCAGGTCGTCGGGCCGGGCATGGCGCGCGCGGCCAAGGTCGAAATGGACGGCGACGCCTGGGGCTGGAACCTTGGCGCCATGTTGCAGCCTGGGCCGGATACCCGGATCGGACTGTCCTATCGTTCCAAGATCAAGCACAGCGCCTCGGGCACCACCAAGATCCAGAATCTCGCCAGGTTCGATGCCCGCGCAGATGTCGATTTGCCCGACACGGCCATTCTCAGCGTGATGCATAGCCTCACCCCGCGCTGGGATTTGCTGGCCGATGTGTCCTGGACAGGCTGGAGCAGTATCCCGGAACTCGAAATACGCAACAGCGGACCGGGCGCCCAGAACGACCGGCTGAATCTGAAGTTTCGCGATACGTGGCGTTTTGCTGTGGGTGCCAACTACAAGGTATCAGACCAGTGGAAGCTGAAATTCGGGGTGGCCTACGACCAGTCTCCTGTTCATAACGAAAACAATCGCCCCACATCATTGCCCGACAATAATCGAATCTGGCTGTCCACAGGCTTTCAGTATCAAGCTACCAAGGACACCACGCTGGACGTCGGCTATACCTACCTGTATTTGCGCAAAACCAAGATCGACAACGACGGCGAAAACCTGGCAACCAAAGGACGCGTGGCCGGTGAGTACACCAGCAAAGGCAACATCATCGGCGTGCAACTTACGTCACGCTTTTAATGGACGTTGCGTTCAGCAGAAAAACAGGTTGCAAGCATAGAAAATAGTCGTAGACTGCGAGAATCAGACAGATTCGGGCATTGCCCGAACTGCTTTTTTTTTCTCACTAAGACGAGTCATTCTATGAAATCCGACGATCTCGGCAAGTTGGTCTTGCGACTTGCTTTGGGTATTCTGATCTTGCTGCACGGCATTGCCAAACTGAGTTCAGGTGTGGGCGGTATCGCTGGCATGCTGAGTAACCATGGATTGCCCGGGGTGCTGGCTTATCTGGTGTTTGTCGGTGAAATCGTTGCCCCCCTGCTGCTCATCGTGGGCCTCTTTTCCCGTCTGGGAGCCGTCATCATTGCCATCAACATGGTGGTCGCCATCGCCCTCGTTCACATGGGTCAACTGACGAGCATGACGCAAACGGGCGGCTGGGCACTTGAACTGCAGGGTATGTTCCTGTTTTCGGCCATCGCTCTGGCGTTCATGGGCGCCGGACGATTCAGCGTGGGTGGTTCGGGCGGTCGCTGGAACTGAGCCAGAGCCCCGGGGCCTCGACAGAGGCTTCGCTGAACTGCCGGTAGCGCCACGCTTCTCAAATCCGCAGTGCCATGACGATAGCCAGGGATTTCGGGCCCACGGCTACTGTCATCCCAGAACTGTTCGTGATATCCACGAACAGTTCTTTCTGTACAAAGCGCTCCTTGCGACATCCTTCATCGGGAAGTCGCTTTGCGACACCCCTCTACAGATTACTTCGGCAGTATCTCCAGCACTACTGATGCGGGTCTGCACAAACGCGTGCCGCCCGGCGCGACCACGAAGGGGCGATTGATGAGCACCGGGTTTTCGATCATGGCATCGATCAACTGCTCATCCGTGACCGCAGGATCGTCAAGCCCGAGTTCAGCAAAGAGTGACTCTTTTTCGCGAATTGCCTCGCGGGGCGTCAAGCCGGCCTGGGCGATGATTCCCACCAATACGGGCCTCGAAGGCGGGCGGATCAGATACTCGACGATCGTAGGCGTGATGCCCGCATCGGTGATGAGTTTCAGGGCATCGCGGCTCGTGCCGCAACGTGGATTGTGATAGATAGTGGTGTGTGTCATGGTTCCATCCTGATCTAACCTGAGTCTTGCATGGATTGTTTCACTTTCCTGCCGGCTGGTCACGGCGTCTCCGTTAGGATGTCACATCGATACGGATGACGTCTACTCTTATGAATGCACTTTGGTGGCTGCGCGCAGACTTGCGTACACGCGATAACCCGGCCTTGCGCGCCGCACTGGATCATGGCCCGACGGTCGCCTTGTTCTACATTACACCGGACCAGTGGAAGATCCACGATGAGGCCCCAGGAAAAATTGATTTCTGGCTGCGCAATCTTGACTCGCTGAGCAAGACGCTGGAAGGGATGAACGTGCCGTTGAAGCTGTTGCATGCCAAGGACTGGCGCCGCACTGCTCACGATATCGCGAAGTTTTGCCGGGACAACGCAATTTCCGCTGTGCATGTCAATGCACAGGTGGGCGTAAATGAGCAAGATCGTGACGTGCAGGTTGCAGAGATCCTTGCGGCAGCCGATATTTCCTTCACGGTGCATCATGGTGCCACGCTGCTGGTACCCGGCAGCGTGCTGAACGGCCAGGGTGAGCCCTACAAGGTATTCACGCCCTATGCACGCGCTTGCCGCGAGCGGTTGCGCACTGCACTCCCCCACCCGACCCGGCGACCCTCGGCCCAGCCACAGCACCCCAAGGATGCAAACGCAGCTCGCATCGTGAAGGATAAGGTACCCGATGGTGTCAACGGGTATCAAGCCCCTGGTCAAGACACGCGCGATTTCTGGCCTGCCGGTGAAGATAGCGCCAGCGATCGACTGACGGCGTTTGCCAATGATCGTATGGCAGATTACGACACGGCACGGGACTTTCCTGCAGAAGCGGGCACCAGTCAGCTCTCGGCAGCGCTTGCCGCCGGCGTGCTCTCGCCTGCGCAATGCCTGCATGTCGCGCTATCGATCAATCATGGCGAACTGGACAGCGGCAAGCGTGGCGTACAGACCTGGGTGACGGAGATCCTGTGGCGCGAGTTCTACCAGCACCTCATGGCCCTCAACCCCGCTCTGTCCAAGGGCAGACCCATGCAGCCGCATACCGAGAAAGTCCAGTGGCGCACCAGCGCAGAAGATCTGCACGCCTGGCAACAAGGACGCACCGGCATTCCGATTGTGGATGCCGCGATGAAGCAGCTTTTAACAGTGGGCTGGATGCACAATCGCCTGCGTATGGTCAGTGCCATGTTTCTGTCGAAGAACCTGTTGCTGGACTGGCGCCTGGGCGAGAAATGGTTCATGCAGCACTTGGTGGACGGCGATTTTGCGTCGAACAATGGCGGATGGCAGTGGAGCGCCTCTACTGGTGCCGATGCCTCCCCCTACTTCCGTGTGTTCAATCCTGTCACGCAGTCGCAGCGCTTCGACGCTGAAGGAACCTTCATCCGTCGTTGGCTGCCCGAGCTCGCCGCTCTTTCCAGGAAAGAAATCCATCAACCTTCGCCGGACGCCTGCAGACGCTGTGACTATCCGGAACCCATCGTAGACCTGGCGTCGTCGCGCAAACGAGCCATCGAGGCATTTGCAGGGCTCAGCAGGAAAAAATGACGGCGCAGCAAGGGATTGGCCGCACTGACTGTGAACCATGGCGACTGGCCTTCCACAGTGACGTGGGAGGCGGCAAGTGAGGCAGCGCGCTGCGCACACTTATGACATCGGCGAATTGCTGGATAATATGCTTTGCGCGGCAGATGATCGTTGAAGTAGCCGATCAATGATGTTGCCGGCAATCTGGCGCTTTTCGCAGCCTAGCGCTTGCACCCGAAAATCAGGAGAGGCCATGCAAGAATCCAGCCAGCAGTCTGGCGATGTTCGCCACGGCGAGTACAAGGTGCCTGGCGGCAAACTCATTGTCATCGACCTTTCCGTGCATTCCAACCGTCTGCACGATGTGATCATCAGTGGCGATTTCTTTCTGGAGCCCCCCGAGGGCCTGGACGCCATGAATCAGTACCTGGAAGGGATGGCCGTCGACACACCGGACGCAGAAATCGCCTCCGGCCTGACCCATGCCCTGCCCCCCGAAAGCGAAATGTTCGGTTTCTCACCTGAAGCGGTGGTGGTCGTTCTGCGCCGTGCCCTGGCCCATACTGTCTGATCAACTCATGAATTCAACTGATACTGCCCGCCCGAACGATTCCGGTTCGACAGCACACACACAGTGGCGCGATTATTCCTGGCAGCTACTGCGCACCCCCGCGCTGGATCCGCTGACGCACATGGCGCTGGACGCGGTGCTCGCTGACGAGGTGGCCGCTGGCCGCCGCCCACCCAGCATCAGGCTATGGGAGTGGACGCGGGCGGCTGTCGTGATCGGCCGCTTTCAGAGCTTGAAGAACGAGGTGGACCCGCAGGGCGCCGCACGTCACGGGGTAGAAGTCGTACGCCGTGTGAGTGGTGGCGGTGCGATGTTCGTCGAGCCGGGCAATACCATCACCTACTCCATCTATGCGCCCGGGGATCTGGTGCGTGGCATGAGCTTTCAGGCCTCCTATGCCTTTCTCGACCATTGGGTCATCGATGCCCTGGGCACGCTGGGGATCAAGGCCTGGTATCAGCCTCTGAACGATATCGCGACCGATACGGGGAAGATCGGGGGTGCAGCCCAGGCGCGGCGCGGAGGCGGTGTGCTGCACCACGTCACGATGGCTTATGACATCGATGCCGACAAGATGGTGGAAGTGCTGCGGATCGGCAAGGAAAAGCTGTCGGACAAGGGCACCACGAGTGCGAAAAAGCGCGTGGATCCGTTGCGCAGTCAAACCGGCATGCCGCGGGAAGAGATCATCGACCACATGCTGAAAACCTTTCGCGATCAGAACGGTCTGACCGATTCGGCGATCACCGATAACGAATGGGATCTGGCACGCCGCCAGATCGAGGAAAAATACGGTACGCCAGAATGGTTGACTCTCGTGCCTTGAGCCGGTGGTCTATCGTTTATCTCGTGCCCGAACCTATCAGGAACGCTTCAATGTCATTTCGCTTTTCCGCCCGGATCGTCGCCCCGCTTGCACTGGGACTGCTTGCGGCCTGCTCCACGCCCGCAGACAGGAACATCACGCTGGCGGGGGCGGATGCGACCTCGGCCGAGTCCGAGCCCTCAGCTGTACAGCGAGACAGTCATGACGTAGCCGTTCGCCCGATCAAGTATGTACGGCAAAAGCCGGGATGCAGCGGCAACTGCCCGCGCATCGAAGTCGATAGCATCGCCATCGAGAGCGCCCCGAAACTCACCCAGTTGATCGACCACGCCCTGGCGTATATGACGGGCGTCGATCCTGACCGCTCAGGCAGTTATCGCAGTATTCAGGAATACGAGCAACACTTCTGGGCCACCGCGCAAGCGCGCGATGTCACGCAGTTGCGAGCCAGCGTGCGCGACGCCTTCAAGTCGACGATCACCATAGAGCTGTCGACTGGCCAATATCTGACGGGTGCCGCGCATGGCATTCCGGCTACACAGTTCTTGAACTGGGAGCGTGATCGCGATCGTGTGCTGGCGCTGGATGAGGCGCTTTTGCCAGGGGCGCACGCGGCTTTTGATGCGGCGCTTCAGCGCGCTCACACCCGATGGAAAAATGCCTCGGAGGATTACCAGCGGGATCCGGCTGCCTATGATCGCATGTGGCCATTTCAGCCATCGACCAACTTTGCGCTGACCAAGGCTGGCGTGGTGGTCAAGTACGATGCCTACGCGATTGCGCCCTACTCTGCCGGCCAGCCGGAACTGACGATCCCCTACAGCGAGCTGTCAGGGATCCTCGATCCGAGATGGATGCCAGGTTGACGACACGCGGCGCACGGGGCGCCGCGCATGGCCTGCCGATCAGGGATACAGACCGCGCACCTGGCGCGCCTGCAGGATGCGGGTGCACGCTACGATGAACGCCGCTGTACGCAGTGTGACGTTTTCGTCATGCGCGGTTTTCGATACGCCAGCATAGGCGTCGCGCATGATGCGCTCCAGGCGGTGGTTGATTTCGTCTTCGCTCCAGAAGAAGCTGGAGAAATCCTGCACCCATTCGAAATAACTGACCGTTACGCCGCCCGCGTTGGCCAGTACATCGGGCACCACAAGCACACCGTTGTCCTTGAGAATGTCGTCAGCCACTGGGGTGGTCGGGCCGTTGGCGCCCTCGACGACCACCTTTGCACGGATGCTGCCGGCATTGCCCTCGTGAATCTGCGACTCCAGCGCTGCCGGAATCAGAAATTCGGTTTCCAATGCCCAGAAAGTATCGTGGTCGATTGCCTCGCCGCCTTCAAAGCCGCCTACTCCGCCCGCCCGTGCCACATGGGCCAGCAGTTCGGGGACGTCCAGCCCGAACTCGTTGTGGATGGTTCCCGTATGGTCGGATACGGCAATGATCTTGGCACCGGTGTCATAGAACAGGCGTGCCGCCGTTCCACCGACGTTACCGAAGCCCTGAACGACGACGCGCGCACCTACGACGTCGAAGCCGACGTCGCGAGCCGCTTCGCACCCTACGACATACACCCCGCGGCCCGTGGCTTCGACGCGACCGAGACTACCACCCAGAGAGATGGGCTTGCCGGTCACCACGCCGGTAGCGCTCATCCCCTCGTTCATCGAATAGGTATCCATCATCCAGGCCATCGTCTGGGCGTTGGTATTCACGTCCGGTGCCGGGATGTCCTTGTTGGGACCGATGATCACGCCGATTTCGGTGGTGTACCGGCGGGTGATGCGCTCGAGCTCGGCCTGAGAGTAGTTGCGTGGATCAATCCGAATACCCCCCTTGCCGCCGCCATAAGGCAGGTTGACTGCCGCGTTCTTCACCGACATCCACGCCGAGAGCGCCATCACTTCGGAAAGGGTGACATCCTGGTGATAGCGCACGCCACCTTTGCCAGGTCCGCGTGACGTATTGTGCTGCACCCGATAGCCTTCGAAATGGGCAATTTTTCCGTTGTCCAGTTCGACTGGAACGTCCACGACCAGAATGCGTTTAGGCCGCTTGAGCGTCTCGACCCAGCGCGCCAGACTGCCCAGGTGGGGCGTGACGCGGTCCACCTGCTGAAGATAATTTCCCCAGGGACCCAAGTCGTTGGCATCGAGATAGGAAGGCAAAGCATGTTGGGCGATATCGCTCATCTAACGGCTCCGTGATTGGACTGCGGTTATTCTACCCATAGAAATTATGCGTCCCCAATATAAATTCTCTATATTTAATTGGGGACGTATTGTTGTGTGTCGAAAAAACCGAAACTGGATCGTGTTGTAGAGCGTGGAAGATAGCGCTCAAGCCGTCAAGGCGTGAGCAGGATCAATCGCTCCCCAACTGCACGCCACTGACCCCCCGAAGGACGCGGGGTGTCGGCGCCCCGCCCTGCCCGGCACCTTCGGAAGCCGCAGATGTGGGGGGCGTTTCAAGCGCCCGGCTGTCATGGGTTGTCTTGTCGACCGTATCAGGTGCGACCGCCGAAGGCCTCTGGTTGGCTGATCCCGCCGAGGTATTCGAAGGGCTCGCCGCGCCACGTTGCTGGCTCTGGCGCGAGGCGAGTTCGTCAAGCCGCGTGGCGATGCGCGTTGCATCAGCCGAGCGTGCCCAGTCAGCCGCGCTCAGGTTGGACAGGTTGCGGGTCGTGGCATCTGCCCCGGCCTCGATGAGCAGCGTCACCATCGCGTCATTCTTGGACAAGGCCGCCATCATCAAAGGTGTCGTGCCGTCAGGGGCCGGTGCATTGATCATGGCCTTGCGCGAGATCAACAGCTTCGCCATATCCAGGCGCGCCCGTGACGCGGCATAGTGTAACGGCGTCCATCCCAGACGATTGACCTGAGCGCCACGATCCATGAGTTTGCGGGCACGCTCGGTCTCTCCGAGCACGGCGAGCAGCATCAACGCCGTTTCGCCCTGCTCATTGGCGGCCTCGATATTGACCTTGGGATTGCTGGCCAGGGCGTCAAAAGTCTTCCAGGCCTTGGCCCGGACGGCTTCCACGATGGTCGGCTGGCCATCAGGACTGAGGCGATTGGGGTCAGCGCCGCTCTTCACAAGCGGCTCTATCTGATGCCAGCGATCGTTCTTGACGTAGAACCACCAGTCGTTCAGATCGGCAGCGCCGGCGTTCAACGACAGGGCGAGCAGGCAGGCGCCACCGGCGCGTGCCCAGGAACTACGGCGGGTCTGGAGGGATGTAGTCGCACGAACCGCGAGGTCTGCGAAAAATGAAGAATGGACCATGCAGTTTCCATGACGGACAGGTAATGCCACACTTTACCTGTTCGAGGCGTGGAACTCATGGCAATGAGCAACAATTCATTGCGCAGCCAGGCGCACGGGTTTTCGCCCGGAAGAACGACGTCCGCGCCCTCGCCTCGCGGTGATTACGCTACTGTAGGAGAGGCGCGCGAAAACAGCCTGAAAAAATTCTCGGTCGTGGCGCTCGCCACATCGGCGACCGAGATGCCGCGCAGCGTGGCGATATGCTCGGCCACGTGGGGCACCAGCGACGGATCGTTGCGTTTTCCACGATACGGCACGGGTGCCAGATACGGCGAATCGGTTTCGATCAAGAGGCGATCCAATGGAACTTTCGTGGCCACTTCGTGGATTTGCCTGGCGTTCTTGAAGGTGACGATGCCGGACATTGAAATGTAAAAACCCAGATCCAGTGCGGCCTGCGCCACTTCCCATGACTCCGTGAAGCAGTGCATGACGCCCCCCGCCTGCTCAGCATTTTCTTCACGCAGCATCCGGATCGTGTCTTCTGGGGCCGAGCGCGTATGAATAATCAGGGGCAAACCGGATTCCCGTGCGGCCTGGATATGTCGGCGGAAACGTTCACGCTGCCAATCCAGCGGTTCGCTCAGCCGGTAGTAGTCCAGCCCCGTCTCGCCTATGGCGATGACCCGGGGATGTTTCGCCCGCTCCACGAGATCGCTGACCTCGGGTTCGACCACATCCTCATAATCGGGATGCACGCCCACGGAGGCCCACAGTTCGGGATGGGTTTCACTGAGCGCAATGATGGACGGCCAATCGTCCAGATTGACGCTTACGACCAGCGCATGGCCCACACGGTTGGTGCGCATGCTGCCAAGAATGGCAGGCAGGTCGGCGGCGAGATCGGGGAAATTGAGATGACAGTGCGAATCGACAAACATGGTCAGGAGGCGCTGCAGGCCGCCACGATGCGAAGCAGACTGGCGTGCGCGAAAAGTTTAGCGTTCAAGGGATGACTGGCCAACGCACGCTGCTGCGTCATCCAGCGCCCGGCTTCGGCCAGTCTGGCCGAGTCCACACGGGCGGCAATGGCCTGGCTTTCCCGGGCGAGATCGGGATAGTAGCGCACTGGCTGCCCGCAGGCGCTGAAAGAAAGATCGACATAGGTGCGCTGCATGACATCGATCCAGTCCGACGCAGGAACCTTGTCCAACAGATCGGCCAGGGCACCGACGTCGGGCCGAAGGCCACGTGCCAGGGGTTCGAGCAGTTGCGACAGCCATGCCGGACAGGGGCTGTCGCGCTGGGAAGCCAGGCGCTGCGCGGTCAATGGCGCACCGCCAGCCGCTGCAAGCCACGATGCGGCATCCGCAAGCCCCTGCTCGTTCAACCACTGCAAGGATTGAGCGGGATCGGGAGCGGCCAGAGGCAATCGCCGGCATCTTGACACCAACGTGGGGAGCAGGCGGTCGGGTGCATCGGCCACCAGCAGAAACAGCGTGGCCTCGGGCGGCTCCTCAAGCACCTTGAGCAAGGCGTTGGCGGCCATGACATTCAAGGCCTGCGCGGGATACAGCACCGCGACCCGCCATCCGCCACGGTGGGTTGCCGTATTGAACCAGCCGTTCAAACTGCGAATCTGGTCGATCCTGATTTCTTTCGATGGCGCACGCTTGGCGGCGGCGCTATCGGGGGCCTCGTCCTGTGCCGCCTGTTCGCCTTCGGCAAGTGCGATGGCTTCGGGGCGCAGCAGGCGCAGATCCGGGTGGTTGCCTGCATTGACCCATTGGCACGCCGGGCACTGGCCACACGCCAGGCCATCGGCGGGTGTCTCGCAGAGCAGCGCCGCCGCTGCCGCCCTGGCAAAGGCTTCTTTGCCGATACCGGTGACACCGTGGATGAGCCAGGCGTGCGCGAAACGATCACGCTGGGCCAGCCAGGATCGGGCTGTTTCGGTGTGCCAGGGCAGAAAAGCAGAGGCCGGCATCAGGCGTTACCGAGCAGGTGGCTGACGTCGTCTGCCAGGATGGCGCGCAACGCTTCGATGGATTGTGTGCCGTCCAGTACCAGAAACCGTTTTGGATCGTTTTGCACGCGCGCGTGATATGCGCTGCGGGTACGTTCAAAGAACGCGGCTGACTCGCTCTCGAACCGGTCCGGCTCGCGGGCGTTGGTCAACCGGGCGCGGGCCACGGCCAGCGGCACATCAAAAAACCAGGTCCGGTCGGGCGAAAAGCCGGGATGCACCCAATTTTCCAGTTGCGCAATTCGATCATGCCCCAGTTCGCGCCCTCCTCCCTGGTAGGCGAATGTCGAATCGGTGAAGCGATCACACAGCACCCAGGTGCCCTTGGCCAGCGCAGGAAGGATGGTCTGGTGCAGATGTTCCGTTCTTGCGGCAAACATCAGCAGCGTTTCGGTCTCCAGGCTCATGGGCGTCGTCAGCAGCATGTCGCGCAGCGTTTCCGCCAACGCGCATCCTCCGGGTTCCCGTGTGCACAGCACCGGGATGCCGCGCGCATTGAGATGCGAAACCAGCCAGTCGATATGGGTACTTTTGCCCGCTCCATCGACACCCTCGAGCGTCAGAAATTTGCCAGGAGCTGTCATGGTGTGCGACCCAGAATGAAACGTGCGACGTTACGGTTGTGACCGGCGAGATCCGTGGCGAATTCGCTGGTGCCGTCACCACGCGAGACGAAATACAGGAATTTGTGCTTTTCAGGCTGCACGGCTGCCCGTAGCGACAGGCGCCCGGGGCTGGCGATGGGCGTGGGGGGCAAACCATTGCGCGTGTAGGTGTTCCAGGGCGTGTCGGTCTGCAGATCCTTTCTGCGGATGCGCCCCTGGTAACTGTCGCCCATGCCATAGATCACCGTAGGATCGGTCTGCAGCGGCATACCAATGCGCAGGCGGTTATTGAAGACGCCCGAGACGCGTTCCCGGTCGGCGCTGTGGCCCGTCTCCTTCTCTATGATGGAGGCCATGATGAGGGCTTCATAGGGCGTTTTCACCGACAGGCCCGGATCGCGCAGGGCCCAGATGTCGGCCAGCACTTTCATCCCCTCGCGCTGGGACCGGCGCAGCAGTTCGATATCGCTGGTGCCCGGAGTGAAAACAAAAGTGTCCGGAAAGAACAGGCCTTCCAGGTTTTCTTCCTTCACGTCCAGCATGCGCGCGATCTCGCTGTCACTCACGCCCTCCAGGGTCTGCGTGACATCGGGATGATTGCGCAACGCCTGACGAATCTGGCTATAGCGCCATCCTTCGACGAAGGTGATCTGGCGCTGGCTCATGTCACCGCGAGCCAGGCGCTCCAGCAGGATCCAGGCAGAATCGCCGCGATTGACCTCGTAACCGCCCGCCTTGATCAACTTGTCGCGTTCGCTCAGGCGCGCCATCCTGACAAACCCCGGCTCCCACAACGTGATGCCCGCCGCATTGGCCTGGCGCACGATGGCGCGTGGCGTGCTGCCAGGTTCCACCACGAAATCGAGCTTGTCCGCCGACAATTCGAGGGGTCGTTGCGACCAGTACCAGGCACTCGCAACAACGCCGCCCGCAGCGATGCCGAGCAGAACCAGAAACCAGACGAACAGAACAAGTAAACGCTTTTTCATGAGTGAGCGGAAGTTTATAGGATAGGCGGGACGCGAGTATCATCGAGCCATCCGAACCGCCAAAAATTAGTGATCCATATGCCCGAACTTCAAGCACGCACCGTTGCAGCGTCAGAGACGAATGCGATCGGTCTTTGCACCGTATTGACCGACTACGCGCTGTTTAGTGCCTCAGGCAGCGATGCCGCGTCTTTTTTGCACGGACAGCTGACCAACGATGTGACCGCGCTTTCGCCCACGCAGGCGAGACTTGCCGGATTCTGCACGGCCAAAGGCCGCCTGCTGGCGACCCTGGCACTGTGGCAGCGCCAGGAAAACGACGAGACCCACATACAGGGCTTCATGCGTCAATCGTTGATCGAAAGCGTGATCAAGCGATTACGCATGTTCGTGCTTCGAGCAAAGGTGAAGTTTGACACACCTGAGGGGCGCCTGCACGGCGTGTGGGCACAGGCCGGCCATCTGCCCGCCCTGTCAGAGAAAGCGGGTGGCGCATTGCCAACCGAGGCCTGGCAATCTGTCCAACTGCCCACGGGCACATGGATTTCTGCGCCTCATGACGCCGCGCGCTTGCGTTGGTGGTGGGTCGCCGGGCCAGATCAGTTGGCACAGGCGCAGGCTTTGTCGACGGCGCTGGCCAGTGGCGAGGAAAGCATCTGGCATCGCGACGACTTGTGCCAGGGGCTTGCCTGGATCGAGGCGCCCACGCAGGATCTGTTCATTCCGCAAACGGCCAATCTGGACCTGATCGGTGGTGTGAGTTTCACCAAAGGATGCTATCCAGGGCAGGAAATCGTTGCTCGCAGCCATTATCTGGGCAAGGTGAAGCGTCGCATGACACTGGGGACCGTGTCGGGCCTGCCTGCCGGTACGCCGTTGCTGGCGGCAGACGTGTACGAAGGGGGCAATCCCGGTGAGCCATGCGGACGTGTCATCGATGCTGCGACCAACGGCGACCTCACCCATGTTCTGCTTGAAACCACGCTTGTCGCCATGACGCAGCCCGAGCTTCGCCTGAGTGGCGTAGACGGACCGGTCATTACGTTGAAGACCCTGCCCTACGCGCTCGCCTGACGCCTGTTGATCAGGCCCGTGCGGGCGTTTCTCCAAGGTCGGCCAGCGGGTGCTTTTCACCTGCTGGCCAAGGTGGCGTAAGGAACGGCTCGACCCAGGCGTCGTCGGCCTCGGACAGCGTTGCCGGTTGCCATTTGGGCTGTTTGTCCTTGTCGATCAACAAGGCGCGAATGCCCTCGGTCACATCCCCGTACGCCAGCGCGGCCAGCACGCCGACGTACTCCATGCGAAAGACATCGGCCAGCGACATCATGCGTGCGCGGTGAAAGAACTCGAAGGCCAGCCTTGCCGATCCGGGTGCGCCCTTCAGATAGGTGGCGGAAGCACGGGCGATCCAAGGGTCGTCGTGATGGGCCAGGCCAGCCAGTTCGGCGCCAATGACCAGCAGGTCGTTGCCCGCGCACACCTTGTCAATCAGTTCCGTGTTGCGCGCCAGGGGCCCGTCCTCTTCGACGGTTGCTGCGTGCGACTGCAAAATGCCGGACAGCGTCGCGTCATTCATGCCTCTTCGGTGAGTGGCGTCGCCATGCGGGTTGCCGGACTGGGTGGCGGTGCCTCCTTCCGGCCTGCCCGAACCGATCGACCAGTCGGCACGCAGCATGTCCTTCACCACGGCGTCGAACGACGCCTGTTGCACGAAAAAGTCGGCCCAGCCCACATGCATCGCGTCGGCCGCGTTGACCGTCGCTCCGGTCAGCCCCAGGAACAGGCCCAGCCTGCCCGGCATACGACTCAACAGCCAGCTGCCCCCTACGTCGGGGAACAGCCCGATACTGATTTCGGGCATGGCCATGCGTGTCGTTTCGGTGACGACGCGATGGCTCGCGCCCATCATCAACCCCATGCCGCCGCCCATGACGATGCCGTGCCCCCAGCAAAGAATGGGCTTGGGGTAGTGATGTATCTGATAGTCGAGCCTGTATTCGTTCTCGAAGAAGCGCCTGGCGCCTTCGTTGGCCCACGGTTTGCCACGCGGCGTCGCCTTGGCGCTGGCGTACAGGCCGTGCAGGTCGCCTCCGGCGCAAAATGCCTTGTCGCCGGCCGCACGCAGGATGACGACGGCAACGCGGGGATCACGCGCCCAGGCAGTGAGTTGCCCGGCCAGCAGATCGACCATCTCAAGCGACAGCCCGTTCAAGACCTGGGGGGCATTGAGCGTGGCAATGCCTATCGTTGCCCCACCCTCTCCCGCGCGTTCTTCAAAGCGCACCGAATCTGCTGCGCGAGTAACGTCGTTCATGATCCTGTTCTCCTGTTTGTCTGGCGGGCCTTGTGTGCCGCCCGCCGCCGACGTGAAACCATAGGGTCAAAGTTTAGGGGACGATATATCTCGACCCGGTCGCAAGCCTGCACTGTCGTATCGAGCGAGGCCAGACGCCCATTGATCCCTACACCAGCCGCAGCGACATCCCAGCCGGGGTGCGCCTGGTGAAATCCTGTCGCATCGAGGACCTGGGCAATGGTGATGGGTTGCGACCAGCGCATGGCCGCGCGCCACACTCGTCCCCGCCAGGCGTAACAGACTTCGATACTCTCGATGTCCATGGCCTCGGGCATCAGGGCTTCACGGGCCGTGTGCTGCGTGCCTGCCGCGATTGCGCCGTCATTCACCATAGATTTCATTGGCGCGCTTGGTGAACGAATCGATGAAGCTCGTGGCAATGCGATTGAAGACCGGGCCCACGATGGCTTCGAGCGCCCGGTTTGAAAACGTGTATTCAAGTACGAACAGCACCTTGCATGCCGTTTCATCCAGCGGCTGGAAGGTCCACCGGCCCACCAGGGCAGAAAACGGCCCATCCACCAGTTCCAGATCGATCTGCTCTGGATAGCGGTGCGTGTTGCGGGTCGTGAAAGTCTGGCGCAAGCCGGCAAAGCTGATCGTCACAGACGCCTGCATGCCATGCTCGTCGCGGGATTGGACTTGGCTGCCGCCACACCAGGGCATGAACTCCGGGTATTTTTCGACGTCGGCGACTAGGTCGAACATCTGAGCGGCAGAGTGCGGAACAAGAACGGAACGCTGTACGGTGTGCATCGACGGTCGCAAATGGCTAGAATGGTTCGATTTTAACGGTTCTGCGCCAAGCCATCAGGCGGCGCCGTGCCTGCCGGAACTTCCATGAGCATTATCGAGAATCGCAAAGCAACCCACGACTACTTTATCGAAGAGCGTTATGAAGCCGGTCTGGTTCTGCAGGGCTGGGAAGTAAAGGCCATTCGAGACTCGCGCGTACAGCTCAAGGAAAGCTACGTCATCGTGCGAGATGGCGAACTCTACATCCTGGGTATGCACGTCAGCCCTCTGGCCACGGCGTCTACCCACATCCACCCTGACGCCACCCGCACGCGCAAGCTCCTGCTCAAGGCCGAGGAGATCAGCAAACTGATCGGCAAGGTCGAGCAACGCGGCTACACCCTGGTGCCCCTGAACCTGCACTACAAGAACGGACGCATCAAGCTGGACTTCGCGCTGGGACGAGGCAAGAAACTGCACGACAAACGCGACAGTTCACGTGAACGCGACTGGACCCGCGAAAAAGACCGTCTGATGAAGCACGACACCCGCTCGGTAAAGCGCGAGCCTGCATGAAAGGCCTGAAGCCTTGCACAGCCGGCCAGACAGAACGCGGGTCGAAGCAGGTTGTGGCCAGGCAAGGCTAGTCACGATACGATGAAAAGGCGATCAGTCGCCGGAGAACACCCGGCCCGTCGTGCCTTGACATGGGCCGGATCGTGCGCGTCCTCAGATCATCATTTTGGCGTGGTGCTCTTCACGATGGTCATGGCCGAGGCGATCATGGATCCCATGTCGGACATGTTCCCAGGCAGGATCAAGGTATTGCCTTCCTTGGCCAGGCGGGCGAACGCGTCCACGTAGTCTTGCGCGACCCGCAGGTTGACCGCTTCCATGCCGCCCGGCTGGCGGACAGCGCCAGCGACCTGGATGATGGCCTGCGCAGTGGCTTCAGCGATGGCCGTGACTGCGGCGGCTTCACCTTGAGCCTGGTTGATCTGAGCCTGTTTCTCGCCTTCGGAGCGGGCAATCGCCGCTTCGCGTTCGCCGGTTGCAATGTTGATCTGCTCCTGGCGACGGCCTTCGGACGCTGCGATCAGCGCACGCTTCTCACGCTCGGCGGTGATCTGGGCCTGCATGGCACGCAGGATTTCGTTGGGTGGCGTGAGATCCTTGATCTCGTAGCGCAAGACCTTCACGCCCCAGTTCAATGCCGCCTCATCGAGCGATGCAACGATCGTGCTGTTGATGATTTCGCGTTCCTCGAACGTCCGATCGAGTTCCATTTTCCCGATGACTGAACGCAGCGTGGTCTGCGCAAGTTGGGTAATGGCTGAAATATAGTTGGACGAACCGTAGGACGCGCGCATCGGATCGGTCACCTGGAAATACAGCACGCCATCGACCTGCAGTTGCGTGTTGTCGCGTGTGATGCAGACCTGACTGGGCACATCCAGCGGAATTTCCTTCAGCGAATGTTTGTAGGCGGTACGCTCAATGAAGGGGATGACGAAGCCAGCGCCCGGTGAGAGCACACGGTCAAATTTGCCGAGCCGTTCGACAACCCAGGCGTTCTGCTGAGGGACGATCGCAATGGCTTTGATGACCACCAGCACGATCAGGGCCAGTACGATGATGAGGACGATGGTGGAAACGTCTAGATTCATTCAGGTTTTCTCCGGATGGGAACGAGCGTGAGTTGCGAGCCGTTGATTTCGACGATTTCGTGCGCGCCGGTCAGCGCAGGATGCCCTGCCGCCAATACCGCTTGCCAACTGGCACCACGATACGATACGCGGGCCCGGTGATCATCTGACCATGCCTGCACTTGCACGATCTGACCGATGTCCAGATTGACATCGGCATTGCGGGCGGCGTTCACCTCGCGTTTTTTGAGCACGCCTGTCAAACGCAAGACAGGCAGACCCGCCAGCACGACCAGGCCCGCAACCACCATCTGCCACTGGATGGCCAGGTCGGACATGGCGGCGAACCCGCCGGCTACCAGCCCTACGGCGACCAGGAGCAAGTAGAACGTGCCGGTCATGACCTCTCCGATGAGGGCCAGTGCCGATAATCCGAACCATATCCACATAATAGGGACACTCCACTCAAGAGGTCGATGCTCACATTGTACGGACTTTGCCGCCAGCCTAGCCCCGTGCGGGTCAGAGCGGGGCACGCCCTTCAAAAAAGCAGGGGCTGCGTCGTTACCGACGCAGCC
>JAEYZR010000041.1 GCA_023427945.1 Pseudomonadota bacterium
CTGCAGCAGAGTCGGCGGCAGCTCCCGCGCCCAAAGGGGCGCCTGGGCATGGCGTGCGTCGATCACCTCGCGCCCGTCAGGCGACAGAAAGCCGGGACGCAACTGTCCGTCGGCGCCATGGAAAGTGACGAATTTCATGCCTTACGCCACCCGGTAGCGATCAAGCACTTCGCGCTTGACTTCGATGCCCAGTCCGGCGCCAGTCGGAATCTGCACCACACCACGCTTTTGCACGATGGGATCGACGGTCAACAGGTCGCGGAATGGATTCTCGCATCGCTCGAATTCCAGCAACGGCGGCATGGGACGGAAGCTCGGCGGTTGATCGGGCAACGCAGCAATGAAATGCAGTGTCGCGGCCAGCCCGATCGCCGAGCCCCAGGCGTGCGGCACGCATTCCACGCCGTGCGCTGCTGCCAGGGTTGCGATCTTGCGGCACTCGCTGATCCCCCCGGCAGCGCAGACATCGGGTTGCACGATGTCCATCGCCTTGCGGGCCACGATGTCGCGGAACCCCCAGCGCGTGAATTCGTTTTCGCCGCCAGCCACCGCCATGTCCAGCGCGCGCGTCACTTCCACATAGCCATCCAGGTCTTCCGGCGAGATCGGCTCTTCGAACCATTCCACATCCAGTTTTTCCAGTTCGCGCCCCAGTCGGATGGCGGCCGGAACCGTGAAGCAGTGATTGGCATCCACCATGAGCCGCACATCGCCACCTACGGCCTCACGCACGGCGCGCACGCGCTCCAGATCCAGCTTGGGCGAGCCCAGCCCGATCTTCATCTTGATGGCCGTGAAGCCTTGCGCCACATATTCCTGTGCTTCTTCCACGGCCTCTTCGATCAACCGGTCCATGTCGATGAAGTACAGGCCGGTGGCATAGGATTGCACCTCGGTGCGATAGGCGCCGCCGATCAGCTTGTGGATCGGCTTGTTCACGCTCTTGCCGATGATGTCCCACAGCGCGATGTCGATGCCACTGAGCGCGGAGATGGCCATGCCCTTGTTGCCATAGTCCTTGATGCGGTTGTAGAGGTCTTCCCAGATGACCTCCACATCGAACGGATCACGGCCAATGATGCGCGGCCCATACTGCGAGTCGATGTAGGCCCGCGCCACCTGCGACGGGCCATAGCATTCGCCCCAGCCCACGATGCCGTCGGCAGTCTCTATTTCGACGATGCACGAGCCGCGCTGCTTGTACAGCCAGCCACGCGACGAAGTGAAAGGCCGCTCGACCGGGGCGGTGACCACATGGCAGGTAACTCTCTTGATCTGACTCAACGTAATACTCCTTGGATGCAACTCGCCCAGTGGGCAGACTCTTTTACTTGGCGGGCTTGAACACTTTCTCGGCAACCACGTTCAACGATGCCTGTACGTCATGCACTTCCTTGTCCAGCGCATTGCCGCTCAGGTCATCGACCAGGAACCCGTTCTGCTCGGCAAAGGTCTTGAACTTGTCGCTGTTGATGGCCTTGCCGAAGATCTCGATCAGGCGTTTACGCACATCGTCCGGAATGCCGGCGGGCGCCACCACGTAAGCCATCTGCACCAGCGGCCCGTACTCGAACACGTCGTAGCCTTTTTCCTTGAATGTCGGCACGTCGGGGTAGACGGCCAGACGCTCGTTGGCATAGACGCCGATGGGTTTCACGTACTTGGCGTCGATCTGGCCCTTGCTCTCGGAAGGCTTGAGCACACCTGCATTGATCTGCTTGCCCGACAGGTCGGCGATCACGCGCGAGCCACCCGAATACGGTGCGTTCACATAGCCCACGCCTGCGGCACGCGCCGTCATCTCGGCAAAGATGTGGTTCAGGTTGTTGTTGCCCGGCGTGCCGATGGACACTTTGCCCGGGTTCTTTTTCATGTAGGCCAGAAAGTCTTCCAGCGTGGCCGGGCCATCGGTGGGCACCAGCAGCATCAGAGGATCGGTGGAGACACGGGCAATATGCGAGAACTGCTCGTTCTTCAGGGGTGTCAGCTTCTGGGCGATCTGCGCCAGGGTCGAGCTCGTTCCCATGCCCACCACATAGCCATCGGGATCGGCGTTCGCCACCCTCGTCATGCCGATGGCGCCTGTCGCCCCCGGTGCATTCTCCACCACGACGTTGATGCCCTGCTCGCTGATCAACTGCTGCAGCATGCGTGCGGCAATATCATTGGATCCCCCCGCATTCCACGGCACGATGAAGCGGATTTCGCGTGTGGGAAACGTCTTTTCCGCAGCGTGAGCCAGCGGAAGGGCACATGCCAGGGCAGCCGCGCCAACGATGATCTTGGACAGAACGGACATTTTCGGTCTCCTCCGAAAGTCGCCATGAGGGCGTCTTACCAACGCCTCCAGGGCCGTTTTTTGGGTAAGTCGGTGTATCCTAGCATTCGTTATAACGAATAACAAATAACTTTTATCTTGTCCCTCGACTTTCAGATGCGAGAATGCAAGGTCGACTGTTTTTGACACCAAGGAAGTCTCCGTGCCCGACCTACCCCGTCCGACGAAACGCCCCTCCCAGGTTCGGACCACGATTCTGCGCCCGCTGGAGCGTGAAACGCTTTGGGATCGCGCCTATGCCGCTTTACGCGAAGCCTTGTTGAATGGCCGCTACGCGCCCGGGCATCGCATCGTGCTGCGCGAAGTGGCAGGCGAACTGGGTATCAGCCTCACCCCCGTGCGCGATGCGGTCAATCGTCTCATTGCCGAGCGCGTGCTGGAACGTGGCACGGGTGGCCAGGGCGGCGGCGCCATCGTGCCGCATGTGGATGTCGGCACCTTCCGGCAACTGGTCATGATGCGCGCCGAAATCGAGTCACGTGCCGCCTTCGAAGCCGTCGAACGCGCGCAGGACAGCGACGTGAAGACGCTGCGCGGGCTGCATGCGCGCATGGCCCAGCTCATCGGCGCCGAGCCGCCCCAGGACTATCTGGACGTACACCGG
>JAEYZR010000051.1 GCA_023427945.1 Pseudomonadota bacterium
CCGGATCCTCGATGGTGATGATCTTGCCCTCGCCCGTGTTGATCTCGGACAGGGTCGCGTACAGCGTCGTGGACTTGCCGCTTCCCGTGGGTCCGGCGACCAGCGTCAATCCATGAGGCCGCAACGACAAGGCACGAATGCGGGCCGAAGCGAACGCGTCGATTCCCAGGACGTCCAGATCCATGGCACGGGATCGCTGCGAGCGGTCCAGAATACGCATGACTGCGTTCTCGCCATGCGAGCCCGGCATGATGGAGACGCGCAGGTCGATCTCACGGCCCTGAGCCTCGAACTGGAACCGGCCATCCTGCGGAATACGCCGCTCTGCAATGTCCAGCAAGGCCAGCACTTTCAAGCGCGATAGCGTCTGCGCCGCCATGTCCGCGCCGGGAATCTGGCGGATGGATTGCAGGACGCCATCGATGCGATAACGAATCGCCAGTCCATCGACAGTGGATTCGATATGGATATCGCTCGCCC
The DNA here is from genome assembly GCA_023427945.1 of Pseudomonadota bacterium. GTDB lineage: Bacteria > Pseudomonadota > Gammaproteobacteria > Burkholderiales > Burkholderiaceae_B > Schauerella. The sequence continues at coordinate 481 of JAEYZR010000051.1, forward strand.
GGGATTGCAGGGCGTCATAGAGCGTGGCATTGACCAGCCGGATGACGGGATTGTCATCCTGAGCAATGCTCGCCAGCGATATCGAATGAACCCCATCGTCGCCCCCGGCGCCAGACGTGTCACCCTCGACCCCGTCCACGACCCGTTCGCTGGCCGCGATCTTTTCCAGCAATCGATCAACCTCTCCGGGTACGCTCATCGCCTGCAGCACCACCCGCCCGGTAAATCGGGCAAGCAGTGTCTCGCGCACCTGACGCGAAAACGGATCGGCCATGACCAGATGAAGTGTGTCGTCAATCGCTACCGGAAGCACACGCAAGGTCAACGCTTCATGAATCGGCAACACGTCAAAGCGCGGCGGTGCACTGTTCAGACAGGTGCCGTCCACCAAGGCCAGTCCCATGCAGGCGGCAAGGCTTTGTGCATGGGCCGGATCCGACGCAATACACTGCTCGACATACTGCTTGAATGTCTGGCCCGAGGCTTCCGCTTCAATTCGCCAGTTTTCCATCACATCATGGAACTGCATAAGTTTTCCTTACCTCATAACTGAATCAAGCCGTCAAAAACTAGCCAATACTGTCCGCCAGACCGAAGATCGGCATATACAACATGATCAACGCCGCACCCACCGTGGCGCCCACCGCGATCATCAGCACGGGCTCACACACTTTGCTGATCCAGTCCACGGCACGATCCAGCGTGCCGTCATGGAACTGGGCGGCATACGCGAACATGGCCCCCAGGTCGCCGCTCTGTTCACCCACACGCATGAGCCGATACGCCACGGGTGTCGTCAACCGATGCGCCGACAACGCGGTGGCGACCGCCACACCCGATGCCAGCTCGGCAAGTGCCGCCAGCAAGCGCTCGTGCATGAAAGCCGGCAGGACTTCACGCGCCAGTCCGAGGGCCACGATCGCGGGCGTGCCACCTGCAATCAACAAGCCGACCGTCCGGTAGAAACGCGTCAAGGCAAACAAGGTGCACAGATTGCGCACCTGCGGTATGGCGAACAACAACGTCCTGAACGTTCGCTTGAACCTGGCCGTCCTCACGCACAACACACTGCCGACAACCGCTGCGACCATACCTGCTACGACCATCGCGCTGCCGTCCTCCAGCAGCTGCGACCACCAAAGCATCGCCTGGACACTGCCGGAACGCTGCGAAACACTCTCGAAAACCACGGCGAACCGCGGCACGATGAAAAACGCCATGAACAACAACACGGCGCAACCGACACCGATCACGACGGCCGGATAGATCAACGCGCCTGTGACGCGCTTGCGCAGCACCTCGATCTTGCCCTCGTACTCCTGGTATCGCCTGAGAACCACGTGCAGTTGCCCGCTACCCTCTGACGATGCCACTGTCGCCACCAGCAACGCAGGGAATACGTCGGGATGCCCGGCAAGCGCCTGCGAAAACGAACGACCCTCGTACATCACGGCGACAACGGAGTCGATGATGTGCCGGGCAGACGGGTTCGCATCGGACTTGTCGCGCAGCGCTTCAAGGGCTTCTGTCAGTACAAGACCGGCTTCAAGCAGCGTCGATAGTTCCTGCAGGAACAAGGCCAGGGAAAACTTGCTGCGTGCAGCCTGCAGCAGTCGCTTCTTTTGTTGGCGTATTCCGATCACGACATGACCTGCCTGCGTGAGCTGAACACGAACATCTTCTGCACTGGCGCCATGAACCTCGCGATTCACGACCCTGCCCTCTGCAATCATCCTTACCCTGAAGCCACTCACCGGTTTCTGCGCCATTGCGCAAGCAACTTCTCTTGCTCGTTACGATCGCGCAGCACCCTGCGATAGACTTGCCACACTTTCATCGCATAACGCTTGCGTGCGCCTTCACGCGATGGTGCCGAACCAGCGTTATAAGCGCCGACGGCAGTCCATGTGTAACCGTGCCGTTTGATAAAGCCGCTGAGCACGATTGCGGCGGCCTCGATGGATGCGCAAGAATCGGTGATGCGCTGACGATCAAATCCTGCCTTTGCGAGCATCGCAAAGTTGCTGCTGTTGATCTGCATCAACCCGACGTCGATTGTCCCGTTCTTGTTTCTGTTCACGGCGTTTGGGTTCATCGAGGATTCGACCTGGGCGATGGACAGCAGCAGCAACGGATCGATACCGTACTGCCTGGCAGGGCCTGTCCAGCATTGCGCGCAAAGAGCGTCGCGGCCGACACAGCAAAGCAAGATGGCAAGCAGACACTGCTTCCAGAATCTAGAGGCCGTAGACAATGTCGGTATCGACACCGCGTCCTCCTACAGCGCCGTCGTTTCCTAGCGAGACGATTTCCACGTCACTGTCCCTGCCCGGCACATTGAACTGGTAGGGCCGCCCCCAGCCATCTTTAGGCACCGCCTTGGCGAGGTAAGGACCATTCCATCCGTCCGCGCTGTCTTGCGGGGGCACGACCAGCACTGCCAGCCCCTCTTCCTGGGTCGGGTAGCGCCCGGTGTCCAGCCTGAACTGCGTGACGGCATCGGCCAGGGTCTTCATCTGGGCCTCTGTCGAGCGTGCCCGCGCGCGATCGACCTGCGCAAACAGTTTGGGGCCCACGTAACTTGCCAACAAGGCAATGATGAGCAAGACCACCAGCAGTTCCAACAGCGTGAATCCCCTTGTGCGATGACTGCTGTATCGACTCCTTCGTATTGATTCCATTTGATCGTTCCAGATTCGTTGCAGATGAAAAAACGCAATGAACGGACGTCCTTCGGATCATTGCGAAAGCACAGGATTCTGGATGCTGCCGCGCGATGGTGCGAACTTTCTCAACGATTCCTGAACACCTGCCAGGGGCATCCACAAAGGGTTCGCTACCCGCGTTGAGAATGCGTTCAGAAAGTTTGAGCACGTGAGGCTCCCCGGAAAAGAATGCGGCCGTCACTAACGACATTCTTATGAACTGAACAATGCTCATGAACTCTAAATCGAACGGGACAGGCCGCCATCGGCTCTTGCGCATGCGTTCGCCGCTGACGCAACGTCATGCCCTGACTGCCCTGGCCGCATCACTTCTACTGAATGCAGGCCCGGCATTCGCCGCCCCCGGAAAACCATCGCTGAAACAGTGGGAAATCACGTCTGCCGCTCATGGTTTCGTGGAGATCGACTTGCAGGCGGCAAGCGGTGCCACACCCTACAAGCAGATCGTCAAACTGAACAAGCAAGTAAAGGTTCCTCTGCCTTTTGACGTCTGGAGCGGCGATACCCCGGCCAAGGCCGTGGCCATCGTTGATGGCGTCGTCGACCCATCCTCCGAAATCCGCCTGTCCAAGGGATCACGAAGCGGGAAGGTCGTGGCCGATGTGAAAACACCTGGCAGGAAAAAAATGCAGGTGCGTGCCTTCGACGCAGAGGGCAAATGGACGGATAGCGACCCGCTCGAAGTCATGGTGTTCGACACCATCCCCGAACTGGCTGATGATCTTCCCGACAATGCCGACAAGCGCAACAAGCCGTTCGTAAAATCAAAAGACAAAGTCGTCGGCAGTTACTTCACCACATGGTCGGTCTATGGCAGAAACTTCAGTGTCGACAAGGTGCCACTGGATAACCTCACGCACATTCTGTATGGCTTCATCCCCATCTGCGGCGCCGATGTCAATGAAGGCGTGAAGGCGGCCGGCCAGCCTTATCAGGCATTGCTCGCCTCGTGCGAAGGGCTGCCCGACTTCAGCGTGACGATCCACGACTCGTGGGCCGAAATCGGCAAGCAGTTGCCCGGCCAGAACACGAACTCCAAGCTCAAGGGCGTGCTTGGCCAGATGATGGCGGCCAAGAAGCGTAATCCGGATCTGAAGATACTCCCGTCCATCGGCGGCTGGACGCTGTCCGACCCGTTCTTCCGCATGCACAACCCGGCCAACCGCAAGGTTTTCGTCAACTCGGTCGAAAACCTGCTGCGCACCTGGAAGTTCTTCGACGGTGTTGATATCGACTGGGAGTTCCCCGGCGGTAACGGTGCAACCAAAACGTTGGGCAACAAGGAAACCGACGGTGAGCTGTATGTCACGCTGATGAAAGAGTTGCGCGAGATGCTGGATCGACTGTCCAAGGAATACGGTAAATCGTATGAATTGACGTCGGCGATTGGATCGCCACCCGAGAAGGTCAATCTCGTTCCGTACAAACGGGCCACGCAGTACATGGATTACCTGTTTGACATGACCTATGACTACTACGGCGCATGGGACAACAAAGAGCTTGGCCACCAGACTGCGCTCTATGCGCCCAAGAACAAGCCCGCGACCAAGTTCACGACGCACAACTCAGTCCAGGCGCTGCTGGCCCAAGGTGTCGATCCGAAGAAGATCGTCCTTGGCGTGGCGAAATATGGCCGCGGGTGGACGGGCGTGTCCGGATACCGTGATGACGATCCCTTTACCGGTACCGCGACGGGCCCCCACGCAGGTCAGTGGGAAAAAGGCATCATGGATTACAAGAAGATTGTCTCCGACATGCTGGGTCCCAACTACTCGGGCATCAACGGCTACGAGTACCGCTATGACCAGGATGCCGAAGCTCCTTACGTCTTCAACAAGAGCACCGGCGACCTGTTGACGTTTGACGACGCACGTTCTGTGATCGCCAAAGGTCATTACGTCCTTGAGAAGGATCTGGGCGGCGTGTTCTCATGGGAAATCGATGCCGACAACGGCGATCTGCTCAATGCGATGAACCAGGGCGTAGGCAACAAGGAACGCAATGCTTCCGACCCCACTGCGCCGATCGCTCGTGCGGTGGCAAACGTGACGGTGAAGGGCGCTCAAACCGCCAGGCTCGATTCATCGGCATCCAGTCAGGCAGAAGGCGCCAAGCTTACATTCCAGTGGAAGCAGATCAGCGGCGACACGCTGAAGATCAGCAACGCAACGCGGGCCATCGCCACCGTCGATGTGCCGGAAGTGACGCAAACGACCCGGTACGCTTTCCAGGTCACCGTCACCGAGCCCAGCGGTCAGAGCGCAACGGCACGGACCGTCGTCACGGCGCAGCCCCAGGCCAAGCAGGATAGCAATGAGCCGCCTGTGGCACGTTTGAGCGGCCCGTCGGCCGCCCAGGCAGGTCAATCGGTCACGCTTTCTGCCGCCGGTTCGACGGGGCCTGAAGGCAAGACACTCACTTACACCTGGACGACGCCACAAGGCATCACGGCCACCCGCAACGGTGCGTCGCTGACGTTTGTGGCGCCGGCACTGACGCAGGACACCTCCTTCACCGTGACAGTCAAGGTGAGCGACGGAAAACTGTCCAGCACCGCCAGCCAGAAGGTTCTGGTCAAAGCCAAGAAGAGCGATGTCAAGCAAGGTCCGGTGGCACGTATCGGCGGGCCGACCGTTGCCAACGCGGGTCAATCCGTGACGCTGTCGGCTGCCGAATCGAGCAACCCCGACGGCAAGACGCTGACCTACTCCTGGAAGCTGCCTAAAGGCATCTCGGCCACGCGCAATGGTGCCCAGCTGAGCTTCGTGGCGCCTGAGCTCAAGCAGGACAAGTCGTTCGCCTTTACGGTCACCGTGGGCAACGGCACGCTTTCGTCCAGCGCCCGGCATCTGGTCCTGGTCAAGGCAAAGGCCCAGGACAATACCGGCGACACGAAAGACGACGCTCGGGCCGACGGCGATTCCGGCAAGACCGATGGCCAGGGCGACAGCTCGAACCATCCGGCTTACAAGGCAGGCGGAGCGTACAAGGCTGGCGATATCGTCTCCAACCGCGGCGACCTCTATCAGTGCAAACCGTTCCCCGCCTCCGGCTGGTGCTCGGTCGCTCCGGCGGCCTATGAACCGGGCCACGGCTGGGCATGGAAAGACGCCTGGAATCTCTACAAGTCCGGTGGGAACACCGACTCGGGTGACAGCAGCGATGCTGGTCAAGGTGGTAGTGCCGGTCAAGGTGGTAGTGCCGACCAGGGCGGCACTGCTGACCACGGTGGCAACGCCGGCAAGGGCGATGGCAAGGGCAGCGGCTCAAACCATCCCCTCTACAAGGAAGGCACGGCTTACAAGGCCGGGGATATCGTGTCCAACCAGGGCAAGCTGTTCCGTTGCAGGCCCTTCCCCTACAGCGGCTGGTGCTCAGGTCCTGCATGGGCCTACGCACCCGGCACGGGTACCGCCTGGAATCAGGCCTGGGATGAGCATCAGGACTGAGTGGAGCTAGACAGTCCTGCGTCTGGCCGCTCGGCCAGGCGCACCGTTACCGACAGCATGATTGACCGGTGACAAAAAAATTCCCGCGCGGCGCAAGGCCGGGCGGGAATTTTTTCGTAGTGCGATCAGAACGGGATGTCGTCGTCCATGTCGGCCAGGTTGGCCGCGTTGTTGTTTGCGCCCTGGGCAGGCGCCTGACGGGCCGGTGCCGAACGCTGTGCCGGTGCGCTGCGCGCCGGCCGCTGCTGGGCGCCATCGTCGTAGCCGCCACCTGCGCCGCCGCCATAACCGCCGCCACCACCACCGCCATCGTCACGACCGCCGAGCATCTGCATCTGATCGGCCACGATTTCGGTGCTGTACCGGTCGGCGCCGGTGTCCTTGTCTTGCCATTTGCGCGTCTTCAGACGGCCTTCGACATACACGGCACGGCCTTTTTTCAGGTACTCGCCGGCGATTTCGGCCAGGCGGTTGTACATGACGACACGATGCCATTCTGTTTCTTCACGCTTTTCGCCAGACGCCTTGTCTTTCCATTGCGACGTGGTCGCCAAAGACAGATTGCAGATGGCGCTGCCCTCGGGGCTGTAGCGCACTTCAGGATCGCGGCCCAGATTGCCGACGATGATCACTTTATTGACCGATGCCATATTCGATCTCCCTAAACCAGCATTATCGTTGATAAGCACAGCGCTCGCCTAGGCGAACCTGTGTCAAAAAGAGCCCCGAAGCGTCAACCGCTTCAAGGCAGGGGCTTCATTGCCCAGGTTGCCACAAGCCAGCACAGCGTCAACCCGGCAGTGACCATAAAGACAAGATCCGGCCCGCCATGCGTGAGCAGCCAGCCACCCAGCGCGCCCCCGGCGAATAAACCGGCGGCCTGGGCCGTATTGTAGAAACCCAGTGCCAGACCGCGATAGGCCTGGGGCGCCACCCGCGAAACCAGCGAGGGTTGCAACGCCTCGAGCACGTTGAACATGACAAAAAACAGGGTCAGGCCGATGGCCAGCGGGTACAGGCCGTGGCGCAGCCACACCATGGCGAGCAGCACCAGGGCCAGAAGCGCCACACAGGCGCGCAACGCACCGCGGTGGGCACGCTGGCGTTCCGCCACAAAAACCACCGGCACCATCAGCACGAAAGACACCAGGATCACCGGCAAATAGATGCGCCACAGATCGCTGGGCGCCAATCCGCCGAGTTGGGCCAGCAACCCCGGGATCACGATGAACAAGGCGACCTGGGTGAGGTGCAGGACGAAGACACCCAGGTTCAGGCGCAGGAGGTCGCGGTGGCGCAGCACCTCGCGGGCGCTGGCGTTCATGCTGCGTGCGTCGGTGCGTGGGGCGAGCGGCACGACATAGCGCGCCACGACCAGACAGACCATGCCCAGCACGGCAATCACCCAGAACAGGCCCGAAAGCCCCCACCAGCCCACCAGGACGGGCGAGAGCACCAGCGAAAGCGCAAAAGACAGCCCGATGGAGGCACCCACCATCGCCATGGCACGGGTGCGCACTTCGTCGCGCGTTGCATCGGCCAGCCAGGCGGTCACGGCGGCCGAAATGGCGCCCGCACCCTGAATGGCGCGGCCGATCGTCACCCAGAAGATGTCGTCGGACAAGGCACAGACCACGCTGCCGGCGACGAACAGCACCAGGCCGAACAGCACCACCGGCCGGCGGCCCCAGCGATCGGAAGCCAGACCGAAGGGAATCTGCATGAAGGCCTGAGTGAGCCCGTATATGCCCAGCGCCAGGCCCACACGCGCCGGACTCTCGCCACCGGCCAGGCCCTTGGCGGCGACGGCGAACACGGGCAGCAGCAGGAACAGCCCCAGCATGCGGCACGCGAACAGTCCGGCCAGAGCGACGCTGGCGCGGCGCTCTGTGGCGTTGAGCTTCAGTTTGGTGTCAACCGACATGCAGATTAAAAGGGACAGTTCAAAGGATGAGCGCCTGAGGAGCGGGATGGACGATGGTCAAAGCCGAATGGTGTGCGGCGCGCTATAGTAACAAGTTGGCCTTTGGATTTGCTTAAAGACGATGGACGCGATTCGCATCAGGGGTGCCCGCACCCACAATCTCAAAAACGTATCGCTCGAACTGCCGCGTCACAAGCTCGTGGTGGTGACGGGATTGTCCGGATCGGGCAAGTTCTCGCTCGCGTTCGATACCTTGTATGCCGAAGGCCAGAGGCGCTATGTCGAGAGCCTGTCGGCCTACGCCCGGCAGTTTCTGCAATTGATGGACAAACCCGACGTCGATCTCATCGAGGGGCTGTCGCCCGCGATTGCGATCGAGCAGAAATCGGCCGGCCACAACCCGCGTTCCACCGTCGGCACCATCACCGAGATTCACGACTATCTGCGTCTGCTGTATGCGCGGGTGGGCACACCCTATTGCCCGGAGCACGCTTTGCCCCTGCAGGCCCAAAGCGTCAGCCAGATGGTCGATGCCGTGATGGCCTGGCCGGAAGGCACCCGCCTGGCGATTCTCTCGCCGCTTGCGCGTGGCAAGAAAGGCACGTTCGAGGATGAGCGCGCCAGTCTGCAGGCTCAGGGCTATATCCGTCTGCGCGTGGACGGCGCGATGGTGGAGATCGACACACTCGAACCGCTGGTGAAACAGGAGAAGCACGACATCGACGTGGTGCTGGACCGCCTGCGCATCAAACCGGAAAGCAAGCAGCGGCTGGCCGAGAGCTTCGAGACGGCCGTCACGCTGTCGGGTGGGCGCGTCATTGCCCTGGACATGGACAGCGGCACGGAAACCACGTTCTCCAGCCGCTATGCCTGCCCGGTATGCGGCCATAGCCTGCCGGAACTCGAGCCCCGGCTGTTCAGTTTCAACAACCCGATGGGTGCCTGCTCGACGTGCGACGGCATCGGCCACGTGGATTTTTTCGATCCGCGCCGTGTCGTGGCCTTTCCCGAACTGAGCCTGGCCTCGGGAGCGATCCGGGGCTGGGATCGCCGCAACGCGTTCACCTACAGCCTGCTCAACAGTCTGGCCGCACACTACGAATTCGATATCGAAGCACCGTACGAATCCCTGTCCGAGGAAGTCCGCCAGCGCGTGCTGTACGGTTCGGGCGAAGACCAGATCGCCTTTCTCTACCTGAACGACAAAGGCAAGAGTACGGTCAAGAAGCATCCGTTCGAAGGCATCATTCCCAACCTCGAACGGCGCTGGCGCGAAACCGATTCGTCCACGGTGCGCGAGGAGCTGGGCAAATATCGCAGCACCCAGACCTGTCCGGATTGCCGCGGATCGCGCCTGTGCCAGGATGCCCGCCACGTGTTGATCGGCAACGAAGCACGTGGAGAGGGTGAGCGCACCGGACAGGCTATTTTCGAAGTCGAAGCCATGCCGTTGTCGGCATGTCTGGCGTGGTTCCAGGCGCTGGCGCTGACCGGCTCCAAGCAGGAAATCGCCGAGCGCATCGTGCGCGAGATCGAAGCGCGCCTGAGCTTTCTGAACAACGTCGGCCTGAACTATCTTTCCCTGGACCGCAGCGCCGACACGATCTCCGGCGGCGAAGCGCAGCGCATCCGGCTGGCCAGCCAGATTGGCTCGGGCCTGACTGGCGTGATGTACGTGCTGGATGAGCCGTCCATTGGCCTGCACCAGCGCGACAACGACAGGCTCATCGGCACGTTGCAGCACCTGCGTGACCTGGGCAACAGCGTGATCGTGGTGGAGCACGACGAAGACATGATCCGCACGGCCGACTGGGTCGTGGACATGGGCCCCGGCGCCGGCGAACATGGCGGCCAGGTGGTCTCGCAGGGCACGCCGGCGCAAATCGAAGCCGATCCCAACTCGGTGACCGGACAATACCTGAGCGGAGCGCGCAGCATCCCCACGCCCGCACGCCGTGCCGTGAACGACGAGCTGAACTGGCTGACGCTGAAAGGCGCACGCGGCAATAACCTGAAGTCGGTCGATCTGCGCCTGCCCGCTGGCCGCCTGATCTGCATTTCAGGCGTGTCGGGCTCGGGCAAGTCCACGCTCATCAACGACACGCTCACCGTTGCCATCGCGCACGAACTTCACCATGCCCAGGCCGAACCCGCGCCATTCGATGGCCTGGAAGGCCTGCAGCACTTCGACAAGATCATCAGCGTCGACCAAAGCGCGATCGGCCGCACCCCCCGCAGCAACCCTGCCACCTATACGGGCCTGTTCACCGGTATCCGGGAATTGTTCGCCGGTGTGCCCGAAGCCAGAACCCGGGGCTATGAAGCCGGGCGCTTCAGCTTCAACGTCAAGGGTGGCCGCTGCGAAGCCTGCCAGGGCGATGGCGTGGTCAAGGTGGAGATGCACTTCCTGCCCGACATGTACGTGCCGTGCGATGTGTGTCACGGCAAACGCTACAACCGCGAAACGCTGGAAATTCGCTATCGCGGTCGCAACATCAGCGAAGTGCTGGACCTGACGGTGGCCCAGGCGCTGGAGTACTTCGATTCGGTGCCCACGATTTCGCGCAAGCTGCACACGCTGATGGATGTCGGACTGTCCTATCTGCGCCTGGGGCAAAGTGCCACGACGCTCTCGGGCGGTGAAGCGCAGCGCGTGAAGCTTTCGCTGGAGCTCTCCAAACGCAGCACCGGGCGCACGCTCTACATCCTGGACGAACCCACTACCGGCCTGCATTTCCGCGATATCGAGCTGCTGCTCTCGGTGCTCAACCAGTTGGTCGAGGCCGGCAACACGGTGGTCATCATCGAACACAACCTGGACGTCATCAAGACCGCCGACTGGGTGGTGGACATGGGGCCAGAGGGCGGCGATGGCGGTGGCCGCATCGTGGCCCAGGGCACACCCGAAGATATCGCTGCCACCGAGGGCAGCCACACCGGCACGTATCTGGGAAGGGTGCTCAAACGCTGAAGGCGTTCGCGGCGCGTTGGCGCCAGACATGTCTGGCGGCCTGGTGGATCCGGCCAGCGCCTGCGGGTCAGGCCAGTTGTGCCATGTCGAACAGCCGTTGATGCTCGCGGATCGCATAGCGGTCGGTCATGCCGGCAATGTAGTCGGCAATGGCGCGCGCCTGCTCGACATCGCCATCGCGCAGGTTCTCGGGAGGCAGCAGGCGGGGGGTCTGCAAAAAAGTGGTGAACAGTTCACGCACGATGCGCCGGGCCTTGGTCGTCATGCGCATCACCCGATAATGCCGATACAGATTGTCGAACAGGAACTTCTTCAGCGCATCGGCCTGCGCACGCACGGGATCGGAGAAACCGATCAGGGCAGGCGCTGCGCGCACGGCGTCGGGTGAATCGGGCGCATGCAGCGCAATGCGTTCACGGCTGGTGACCGTCAGATCGATCACCAGCGTATTGATCATCCGGCGAATGGTCTCGGCCACGGCACGACGACCCGCCAGACCGGGATAGGTCGCCTGCACCGCGTGGTAATGGCGGGCAAACAGTTCGACTTCCTGCATTTGTGCCAGCGTGATCAACCCCGAACGCAGACCATCGTCGATATCGTGATTGTTGTAGGCGATCTCGTCGGCCAGATTGGCCAACTGGGCTTCCAGCGAAGGCTGCTTGCGGGTGAGGAAGCGCTCGCCCACATCACCCAGTTCGCGCGCGTGCTTGACCGAGCAGTGCTTGAGGATGCCCTCGCGTGTCTCGAAGCACAGATTCAGCCCGTCGAATGCCGCGTAGCGTTCTTCGAGCGTATCCACCACGCGCAGGCTTTGCAGATTGTGTTCGAACCCGCCTGTTTGCGGCGCATGCTCGCGCATGCAGGCGTTCAGTTCGTCCTGCCCGGCGTGACCGAAGGGCGTATGCCCCAGGTCGTGCGCCAGCGAGATGGCTTCAGTCAGGTCTTCGTTCAACCCCAGGTTGCGGGCAATCGTGCGGGCGATCTGGGCCACTTCCAGGCTGTGTGTCAGACGCGTGCGAAACAGGTCGCCTTCATGATTGATGAACACCTGGGTCTTGTACTCCAGCCGCCGGAAAGCGCCGGAGTGAATGATGCGGTCCCTGTCGCGCTGGAATTCGCTGCGACCCTGGGGCGCGGCTTCGGCGTGCCTGCGTCCACGGGTCGCCGACGGGCACGACGCATAGGGAGCGAGACCTGCAACGACAGCCGCTGTACTCATAGGGCGCCCTGTTCCAGTGGCGCCTGGGCGCCTGTCTGAGCGCTGTTCTCGGCGCCCTCCACGGTGCGTGCAAGCACACGTGCAAGCGCGTCGTGAGGCACACTGCGAACATGGGCCTGCCCCAGCGTCGGCATGAGGACGAATTTCAGTTCGCCGCCTTCGGTTTTCTTGTCCACCTGCATGTAGGCCACCCACTGCTCCAGCCCCAGGTCCGGTGCCACGACCGGGCAACCGATCGCCGCCACCAGCGCACGCACCCGCGCCACATCGGCCTGGGCGAAACCGCCCACCTCGGCAGACAGTTCAGCGGCCTGCACCATGCCGCAACCCACGGCTTCGCCATGCAGCCAGGCGCCATAGCCCATGCCGGATTCGATCGCGTGCCCGAACGTATGACCAAGATTCAGAATGGCGCGCAGGCCCAGGTCGCGCTCGTCTTCGCTGACGACCTGCGCCTTCAGCTGGCAGGAACGGGCGATGGCATGCGCCAGGGCTTGCGGGTCCAGCGCACGCAACGCGGACACTTCACGCTCACACCAGGCCCAGAATTCGGCATCCAGGATCAAGCCGTACTTGATCACTTCGGCCAGGCCGGCCGACACTTCGCGCGCCGGCAGCGTGGCCAGCACGTCGGTATCGATTTCCACCGAGATGGGCTGATGGAACGCACCTATCATGTTCTTGCCCAGCGGATGATTGATGGCCGTCTTGCCACCTACCGAGGAATCCACCTGCGAGAGCAAGGTGGTGGGCACCTGAACGAATCGCACGCCCCGCATGTAGACCGCCGCAGCAAAGCCGGTCATGTCGCCGATCACGCCACCGCCAAGCGCCACCAGTACCGCACGCCTGTCGAGCCGGTGCGTGAGCAGCGCATCGAATATCAGGTTGAGGGTGTCGCTGTTCTTTTGCGCCTCGCCATCGGGCAACTCGACACGGATCACCCGCTTGCCGGTTGCCGCCAGCGCACGCTCGACCCGCTCGCCATAAAGGGCGGCAACGGTCGGATTGGTCACGATCGCAATCGTGGTGGCATCGGCCGGAATGGATTCTGCCAGGGCATCCAGGCGGCCCGGTCCAATGCGGATGGGATAGCGCCCACCCGGGGTATCGACTTCAACGACGGTCATGAGGTTTTCTCGAATGCAATCAATTGGGGAAGGAGGGACTTGACCAAGGTGGAGACCGGCATGCAGCCGGTTTCGATGATCAGATGGGCGACTTCGCGATACAGCGGATCGCGAAACTCGAGCAGTGTTCGGATGGTTCCACGCGGATCGGCCGTGGCCAGCAAGGGGCGACTGCGGTCACGGCAGGTGCGTCGGTAGAGCTCATCGGCATCGGCCGACAGGTAGATGACCACACCGCGCTCGCGCAGCAGTTGCCGGTTGCCCTCGGCCAGAATCGCGCCCCCGCCGGTGGCCAGGACAATACCGCGCCGCTGGGTACATTCGTCCAGCGCCGTGGATTCACGCCGGCGAAAGCCGGGCTCGCCTTCGATCTCGAAAATGACGGGTACGCGCACGCCGCAGCGGGCTTCGAGTTCGTGATCGAGGTCCACGAAAGGACGGCCGAGTGCACGGGCCAGACTGCGGCCGATCGTGGTTTTTCCCGCGCCCATCATGCCGACCAGAAAAAGCGGAATATCATGCGGCAACGGGGCGTGTGCGACAGGCGTGCCCATGCAGGACACGTCACCGTCACCATCGCTTACAGACGGGAGCGGAAGTTCAGACGAGGCGGGATTGGTCGCGTTCATAATCGTATTATCACACCGTGCGCAGTTGCCTGCGCGCGACACTGGGGCTGTGCATCACGCATTCCGCCTGAAACATCCGGTCCAGAGCCTGAGTTACCCGTAAAATCGCCCCGATGACCAAGCCGCATAGACCAAACTCCCGAAAAGCGCCGCCCGCACGTTCCGGCTCGCCCGTCCTGCGTTTCTTCGCCAAATCTGCCATTTTCATTGGCGGGCTCGGGCTATGCGGGGTGCTGTTGACCGGCATGGCGCTGGCTCTGGCCTGGCCGAACCTGCCCGACCTGAACGCCATGACCGACTATCGTCCGCGCGTTCCACTGCGCGTGTTCACGGCAGATCGCGTGCTGATCGGCGAATTTGGCGAAGAAAGGCGCAATGTACTGCGCTTCAACGAAATCCCCGATGTGATGAAATCGGCCGTGCTGGCCGCCGAAGACGACCGCTTCTACCAGCATGGCGGCATCGACTGGATGGGCGTGGCGCGTGCCGGCCTGACCAACCTGCGCAACATGTCCAAGACCCAGGGCGCCAGCACCATCACCATGCAGGTGGCGCGCAACTTCTATCTGTCGTCGGAAAAGACCTACTCGCGCAAGTTCTATGAGTTGCTGCTGACCTTCAAGATCGAGGCCAGCCTGAGCAAGGATCAGATTCTCGAGCTCTACATGAATCAGATCTACCTGGGACACCGCGCCTACGGTTTCGCTGCCGCATCGCGTGCCTACCTGGGCAAGGTGCTCTCGGAAGTCACGCCTGCCGAAGCGGCGCTGCTCGCCGGCATCCCCAAGGCCCCCTCGCGATTCAACCCGATTGCCAACCGCCCCCGCGCCGAACAGCGCCAGGCCTATGTGCTTGAGCGCATGCATCGTCTGGGCTATCTGACCGACGCCGAATACAACACGGCCCGCGCGCAGAAAATTGTCATCAAACCTGCCGAAGGCACCCCTGCGGGCGGCTACGCCATCCACGGCGAATACGTGTCGGAACTCGCGCGCCAACTGCTCTACAACGTCTACCAGGACAACGTGTACTCGCGCGGCATCAACATCTATACCACCGTGCAGTCCAAGGACCAGGAATCGGCCTACCGCTCGGTACGCGAAGGCGTGCTGGATTACACGCGCCGCGCCCCCTATCCCGGGCCTGAGGCACAAATGGAGATGCCTGCAGGCATCGAAAACGATCCGGAAAAACTCGACGAGTTTCTCGATGGCGTCTTCGAAAAATATACCGACAGCGCCGACCTCCTGACCGGCGTCGTGCTGTCGGCCAGCGCCACCGAACTGCGCATCGCCCGCAGCGCGTCCGAGATCGTCACCATCACCGACAAAAAACGGCTGGCCACGGTGGCCCGCTCGCTGGGCGAACGGGCCCGCGCCGATGTGCGCCTGAAACGTGGCTCGGTGGTGTACATGCACCAGGTGGCCCCGCAGGACTGGGAAGTCATCAACATGCCCACCGTGCAGGCGGCCTTTGTGTCGCTTTCTCCTGCCGACGGCTCGATCCGTGCGCTGGTGGGTGGCTTTGACTTCTACCGTGGCAATTTCAACCGTGTCACGCAGGCCTGGCGTCAGCCCGGCTCGAACATCAAGCCGTTCATCTATGCCGCCTCGCTGGAGCGGGGTTTGACGCCGGCCACGCAGATCTCTGACCAGCCCTTCATGCTGACGGCAGCTCAGACCGGGTCCAAGGCCTGGAACCCGAAGAACTACGGCAATCAGTATGAACCCATGCTGACCATGCGCCAGGGCCTGTACAAGTCCAAGAACATGGTCACCATCCGCATCATGCAGGCCATCGGCCCGCAGTATGCTCAGGAGTATCTGACACGCTTTGGCTTCGATAAGTCACGCCAGCCACCGGTGTTGCCGATGGCGCTGGGCGCAGGATCGGTCACGCCCTTGCAGCTTGCCGGCGCCTATGCCGTGTTCGCCAATGGCGGCTACCGCATCACACCGTATCTGATCGACCGTGTCACCGACAGCAGCGGCAAAGTGCTGATGCAATCCAATCCGGTGGTCGCAGGCGACGCTGCGGCGCGCGCCATCGACCCGCGTACGGCCTACGTCATGGACGACATGCTGCGTGGTGTGACGGTCTCGGGCACGGCTGCGCGCGCACGCGCCACGCTCAAGCGCAACGACCTGGCCGGCAAGACGGGCACGACGAACGAATCCGTGGACGCCTGGTTCTCGGGCTACACGCCGTCACTGGTGGCGACGGCATGGCTGGGATATGACCAGCCACGCTCGCTGGGCTCGCGCGAAACCGGCGGTGGCGTTGCCATGCCGATCTGGCTGAGCTACATGCAGGATGTGCTCAAGGGCGTGCCCGAACAGCCCCGCCACGCACGGCCGGAAGGCCTGCTGGTCGAAGGCGGGGAAATGTATTTCTCGGAATTTCCGCCTGGACAGGCCGTGGCCCGCCTGGGCCTGCCCGTGCAGGATGAACTGGGCGACCTCCTGAACATCCTGTCCGGGGACAGCGGCAACAGCAACAATGCCGTCAGGGCGTCGCCCAACATGCGCAGCAACGATGGTCAGTGGTCGCAGAACATCAACTTCTGACCTGACGCAAGACGCCGGGCTCAGAGCTGGATGGTGAGCGGCACACCGGCCGCCTCCGTGCAGATCTGCGAGAGCGTTTCGTGCAATGCCGGGCCACCCCGGGTATCGTTCCAGGTCTGGCCATCGAATTTGTAGTGAAAACCGCCGGAACGCGCCGCCAGCCAGATCTCCTGCATGGCGGCCTGGCTGTTCACGACAATCGTGGCACCTGAATCGAAAGCAAGCGTCAGCACGTTGCCGTTACGTGAAACGTCCAGGTCCACATCGTGAGAACCTGGCCAGTCGTCGGCCTGGCTTTCGATCAGATCCAGGACTTTTTCTGCCAATGCAAGAAATTCAGTTTCATTCATAATCCAACCTGCACGATTTTTGGAGTGACTAAGTGACCCACATGGCAACGAGCCGCATGGCTTTACGCATTGTAGCCATCGCCGCGCTGGCCGGCCTGACCGCGGCATGCGGGTTCAAGGGGCCGCTCTATCTGCCGCCCGCATCCGGTGCGCCTGCCGAAGCGCCCCCGGCCCCCGGCCCCG
>JAEYZR010000127.1 GCA_023427945.1 Pseudomonadota bacterium
GAGCAATGGAGTGAAGCATGACCGAAATCAAAGACGGCGCCCCGGCGTTTCCGACCGACAGCGACAATTATGGGCCGAAGTATTCAGGCGCCGGCATGACCCTGCGCGACTACTTCGCGGCAAAGGCGCTTCCAGTGGCCACGCAGTGGGAAACGGAATCGCCAACTGGAAATTCTAAAGACCCGTTTCCATTTTTTGACGGCATTGCCGCTCGGGCCTACTGCCTAGCCGATGCCATGCTCCGTACGCTGGAGGCGTCATGACTGACAAGCCAACGTTAACCCCGGCAGCATGCGGCGTCGCTGCAGAGAAGGCTATCAGCGACTACATACAGGCAGTCGGTGCATATGGCGAACAGGAGAAGGTGCGCAAAGCAATGGAAATGTTGGTCAGCAAGTGCGCGCTCGGACTGGGCGTCGTCACATCTGCTGAGAATGTCATGACGATCATGCTTCGCAGCACGTACAACGCCGCCGCGATTTTGGGCAAGCGTGATACCGATGCGGCCAAGGGGAAGATGCAATGACTGACTACAAAGAACTGCGCGAGGCATTAAAGGATGGCTCAGCACGACTTCATCATTTCGCAGTTGCAGGCAATGAAGGCCTGCGTTAGATGGCGGGGCAAGGTATCCCGGATGGCGTCCCATCTATCGAACTTTACGGACTTTCCAACGGTGTAGTCGTCCACCAGTCCGTAGCAGTGCCGGAAGCGGCGTTTACCGCCCTGCTCGCCGAGCGGGATGCGCTGAGCAACCTGGCGCAAGCCGTTGATGACGCAATGACGAACTACGAGCGCATAGGCGAGATATGGCCCTTCGAGGGCAATCCGATGATCTAAGCCGCAACTCTGGTCGAGTTAGCGGCCATCGCCCGCGCCGCCCTGGGAGAGAAGCCATTAGTCTACTTATGCCGTATGGAAATCTGATTCCTCACGTAGAGCTCGGCCGCATCCTCCGCAGCCTGCTGAGTCGTAAAGTCATCTTTGCCCAAAACATCGGTCTCGTCGACTTCACCACCCGCAGCTCGAAAGAACGTTACGACCCAGCGAAACATTCCATTGTCTTGGCGCTTTACGACAATACTTTCCCATCGTTTGTAGTGCGGCATATAAAAAATTCCGAAGTGAGGGTCCGATCATACCGTAGCCCTGCGACCACAGGATGGAACTCATGAACCGCCAACAACGCCGCATGATGGAGCGCAATTCGCGTCAGACCGCCCAGCGCCGCGTCGAGCGCCCCGTCCACTTCCCCATGATCGGTCAAAGTGGACACCGTGATCCGGCCGATGGAAGAGATCATCGCCCAGATCGAGCGCTTCGGTACCGTCGACGTGACCGAATCAGGCCTGCCGGTTTTCAAGCCCACCAGCGAAACGACCTGGTTCGCGACGGCGCCAGCCGTCGAAGGCCTGGCCGACGCTTTCGAAATGTGGGGCACCAGGCACAGCAAGGCCATCAACAGAGTGCTGCTCAGCTCTGGATGGACGCCCGCGCCGGCCTGGGAGAGAAGCCATGATGTCCCTGCTGCTACCGGCCCTGCACGACGGCGTCACCCGCCTCCCTAGGACGGTCTTCGCCTTTCATTCGAGCGATCTCTGCAATCGCCTGTTTTTCCGCCGCGCTCCGCGCCGCCTCAGCGCCACCGAAGCCCTCTACAGAGATGTCCTTCCCATGCAACGGGCGGCCATCCTCACCCAAGATATGGTAGTAGCAGCGCCAAGTCCCACCCCCAGCGTCGGTAGGCTCATCAACACGGTAAGTCAGATTTTTAACCATGGTTCCTCCTTGTTGGAGACCAATCCTAACTCATGCTCGGGTCAACGCTGATGAACCGCCAACAACGCCGCATGATGGAACGCGCATCACGCCAGACCGCCCAGCGGCGGATCGAACGTCCGGTGCACTACCCAATGATCGTCAAAGTAGACACCGTCATCCGTCCGCTGGAAGAAATCATCGACCAGATCGAGCGCTTTGGTACCGTCGACGTGACCGAGTCAGGCCTGCCCGTATTCAAGCCCACCAGCGAGACGACTTGGTTCGCGACGGCGCCGGCGGTGGATGGGCTTGCCGATACGTTCGAGATGTGGGGTACCAGGCATTCCAGGGGCATCAACGTGGATCCGCTGCGTGTTCTGGCGCGATCGCTGGCCACCGGTGCGGACGTGACGCAGACCAACCTGGCCGACCTTCATGCGCTGATGCCACGCCTGCGTGCGATCGCCGCACGCTTCGGGCACGACGAAGCCAAGGACATTATTCGGCAGACGCAGATTAAGGCTGAACTGGAGGCTGCGAATGCGTGATTGTCCATCACTCGTAATCGACGAAAGACAGAAGCGATATCAGCTTGCGAATATCGGCAGCTCGCGCCTTCGTGTTGACACGCAGTGGTTCAGGGTCAGGCATGGCGTCGTATTGGTCGACCCAGGCTTCGAGGGCACGTCGGAGTCGGGGTACTTCAGCATATATCAAGCTGACATTCTCCGCGTCTTCTTTTTCCAGTGTGTTGATCAACAAAAATGCGCGGTCAAGGATAGGCGTTTCCAAATGCTTAATCATCGCTCGCAGTGCAGCGATGTTGAGGTCCCGATGTCCTGGGACGTGAAACGTCAGAGCGACCCCGTCAGCCATCTGGTCGTACAAGCACAAGCTCGAGCTGATGACGTGGAGTTCGGCGGCGCACACAGAACGCACGAACGCCGCATTTTCCTGTCGGTCGGCTGCTCGCCGACGTCCTTCGGCCAACCCCAGCCACAACGCAGTGCAAGCAGCAGACGTGGTAGCTATTGCTGCTGCCCAGTCCGCCATCGAGCCGAAGCTGGGAACGGTTGGCCCTGCCGCATAAGTCAGCGCGGCGACAACTACAGCCAAGACTGCTGCCGTTTCAAGCCAAGGCGATTTCAGCATGCTAGCGCTCTCATAGGATCCCGTGCCGCATCGTATCCGAACGGTGGGGAGCTGTCAGCATGACGCGCACGCCCTGGACAGACATCGAGCTGCAGATCCTGCGCAAGTACTACGCGGACACGCCGACCGCTGTGCTGGCTGCTGCCCTCGACAAGCCGATCCAGAAAGTCTACGCGGCTGCGAAGCGCCAGGGGTTGGCAAAGTCAGAAGCGTTCATGTCGGGCCCCTACTCGGGCCGCACTAATGGCACCGTTGGCAAGTCAGGTCGATTTCAGAAAGGACTTGTCCCCTGGAACAAAGGCATACCAGGATCCTGCGGCAATCATCCGAACTGCAAGCGCACCCAATTCAAGAAGGGATCCATGAGCGGTGCCGCGCAGCGCAACTATGTGGCTATCGGTACCCATCGCCTGAGCAAGGACGGCTATCTCGAGCGTAAGACCAACGATGAGCATCCAACGCCGGCGCGTCGCTGGATCGGCGTTCACCGCCTTGTGTGGGAAGCCTCCAACGGCCCCGTGCCATCGGGCCACATCATCGCTTTCAAGCCTGGCCAGCGCACCAACGTGCGGGAAGAAATCACGCTCGGCCGTCTCGAGTGCATCAGTCTCGCCGAGAACATGCGGCGCAACACCCTTCATCGTTACCCCAAGGAAATAACCCACACCATCCAGGTGCGCGCGGCATTGAACCGGAGAATCAATCGTGAGCAACAAGACAATCGGTGACCTGCGGTAAGCCATGTTCGACACCATCGAAGGCCTGAGAACCGGCAAGATCACTATCGAGCAGGCCAAGGCCATGTCCGATATCGGCCAGGTCATCATCAACAGCGCCAAGGTCGAAGTGGACTACATCAAGGCCAACAACGGCGGTGAGACGCCGTTCCTGGAAGCTACAGGCAACGACAATCTCCCGCAGGGCGTTACCGGCATTACCCGGCATCGGATTGCTTGAGGATATATCCATGACTACGGCGAACCTACAGATCGCCGGGCATCGCGAATGCCCAGCAGGAGAACAATTCGTTCTTATGGTCCGGCCGGTGCAAAATGCTACGGCAACAAAGGCACTGGAACACCTCTCCACGCCCCAGCAAAAGAATTGGTGCTTCCTGATGCGCACGCAGTCGCAGAAATTCATGAGGCAGACAGTGTGCGGGCTCTCCGTTGAGCGTTTCACAGGCTTGACACATCATGCCGAACGCTCCCCCACATGCCCAAAGCAGGCAGCTTACCCCAACTCGCAATTTTTCCTGAGTTCAACACTGGATCAACCAGTCTCGATCCCTTTCTTAGGCATCCGAAGGAGCTTGGCATGTCACCCACCCCACCCCGTTTCATCCGTGTCGGCAAAGCACACGAATACCTCGGCATGTGCCGGGCGGTGTTTGAAAAGGATGCCCGGCCACACCTCGCTGAGTTCTCCATCGGCCGCCAGGGCGTGGCGTTTGACCGCCTCGATCTGGACGCCTTCGCCGAGGCTTACA
This sequence comes from Pseudomonadota bacterium, assembly GCA_023427945.1. Taxonomy (GTDB): domain Bacteria; phylum Pseudomonadota; class Gammaproteobacteria; order Burkholderiales; family Burkholderiaceae_B; genus Schauerella. The sequence continues at coordinate 4,403 of JAEYZR010000127.1, forward strand.
AGGAACAACACCGAATTGACAAAAAGTCGCCGACGGGCAACGATCAGCCCCGCAGCGAGCGCCACCATAGCACTGGAGGTACCAAACTATGGGGCGTAAGAAAATCGCCGGCCTCTTCCTCAGGGGTGGCGTCTGGCACGTCGACAAGCAGGTCCGCGGGTACGGCCGCATTCGAGAAAGCACTGGAGCGTGCGAAATCGAGGAGGCCGAGCGCTACCTGATCAAGCGGCTGGAAGATATCCGGCAGCAAATGGTCTACGGCGTGCGCGAGACGCACATCTGGCGGGAGGCTGCGACACGTTATCTGGACGAGTTCGCAGACCAGCCTTCTATCGGGCTGACTGCTACTTATCTGAAGCAGTTGGATGCACACATAGGCGACATGGACATACGACACATAGACGATGAAGCGCTGCAGCCGTATGTCCAGGAGCGGCTGAACCTTGGCCGAACCAGCCGGACCGTCAACATCGCCCTGCAAAGGGTGATCCGGATCTTGAACCTATGTGCTCGGAAGTGGCGTGACGATCAAAAGCGACCATGGCTCGACACGGTGCCGATGATTGAATTGCTCAGCGGAAAGACAGCACGCAAACCCTACCCGCTTTCCTGGGACGAACAGGCTATCTTGTTCAACGAGCTACCCGGCCATCTCAAACGCATGGCGCTCTACAAGGTGAACACCGGCTGCAGAGAGCAAGAAGTCTGCAAATTGCGCTGGGATTACGAGATCGCCGTGCCTGACCTGAAAACGACCGTGTTCCTGCTGCCAGCCGATTTTGGCGGGCGACACGAAAACTCGGGCGTGAAAAACGGCGAGGAGCGCCTGGTGGTGTTGAATGAGGTGGCGAAGTCAATCATCGAGGGCCAGCGTGGGCTCGATAAGACGTGGGTGTTTCGGTATGGCCAACCGGACGAGCATGGAAACGCCACACCAGGACACCGCATGAATGACACAGCCTGGAAGAATGCCCGCGTGCGCAGCGCGAAGCGATGGCAGGAGACATGGGGAGCACCCGCTCACCCGGGCTTTGCCAGCATCCGGATCCATGATCTGAAACACACGTTCGGTCGTCGGCTACGAGCTGCGGACGTGCCAGAAGAAGATCGTCGACCCTTGTTGGGTCACACGAATGGCAGTATCACGTCGCATTATTCGGCAGCAGAACTGGCCAAGCTGATTGAACATGCCAACAAAGTGGCAAAAACCGACTCGCGCAGTCCGGCGTTGACGGTTTTGAAGCGGCGGGCAGCATGAGGAATCCCCACAAAACCCCCACAAATGGACAAGGGGTTAGAGAATTTGGCTCTCTAACCCCTTGATTTCTTTGGTCGGGACGGTGGGATTCGAACTCACGACCCCTTGCACCCCATGCAAGTGCGCTACCAGGCTGCGCTACGCCCCGAAGACATAAAGTATAGCAGGATTCAGAAACCGGTGTCTACAAAAGCTGAAAATTTTCGTCTGAATCTATAAATATTTTATGAGTCAGGCAGACAAGTACGGAAGGTCATCTATGCGGACATCACCGAAAAGACAACATCCCTTGAACCGCCTCTCAACGCTGACCGTTCATCAAGCCTGAATGCTGGCCTGCTCGCTGGATTGTGTCGAACCCACGCGGCGAATGCTCTCGTCGAGCATAGTGGAAATGCTGGTGAGTTCATCACGAAGCGCGTGCAGTTCCGTAGGTGACAGACGCACGGCAGCCTCTTGATCATGCGGCACGTCGCGAGCATCGCCCAGACGATTGCGTGCACCACTGATCGTGAAGCCTTGCTCATACAGCAGTGATCGAATCTTGCGGATCAGCAGCACTTCGTGGTGCTGATAGTAACGTCGGTTGCCGCGACGCTTGACGGGCTTGAGTTGCGTGAACTCCTGCTCCCAATAACGCAGTACATGCGGCTTGACACCACATAACTCGCTCACCTCACCGATGGTGAAATAGCGCTTGGCAGGAATGGGAGGCAGAGCGACGGGTGGTTCGGTTCGTGTCATGCGACTATTCTAGGCCGTGGAATTTAACGTTGCAGAAAACAATGCAGACAAAACGTTTCAACGCCGTAAAGTCTGCATGTCACTACCTGGAAAGCCATCAGTCGTCAGCTTGCCCGGTGCCGCCATCGGCATCATTGGCAGCCACACCGCTGCCCGCGGGCAGCGGCGCCTGCTCGACGACACCCTTGAGCTTCTGGCTGGCATGAAAGGTCACCACGCGACGGGCGGCAATCGGGATGGTCTCGCCCGTCTTGGGATTGCGGCCCGGACGCGGCGGCTTGTCGCGAACCTGGAAATTGCCGAAGCCCGACAACTTCACGGCATCGCCGCTGGCCAGGGCATCGCGGATCTCTTCGAAAAAAGTATCGACAATATCCTTGGCTTCCCGCTTGTTCAGGCCGACCCGTTCAAACAGCAGGTCAGCCAGCTCGGCTTTGGTCAAGGTCCTTGATTCAGCAGTCATAGTGCGAGTCATCATTCAAGTGCGCTGGCGGGCGTTGTGATTGGCGATAAGCGCATCGCGCAAAACGGTCATGCAGGCATCGACACGCGCATCGTCCAAGGTCTTTTCGGTATCTTGCAGCCAAAAGCGGAATGCGAGGCTTTTTTCGCTGGACGTCACGTTCTCGCGTTTGTCGCGCCACACATCGAAGATACGTACATCTTGTACCACGGCCAGTTCGGGATGAGCCGAAATGGTCGCTGCCACGGTGTCGAACATCGATTGAACCGTCACCCCGTCATCGACCCACAAAGCCAGGTCGCGCAGAACGACCGGTTGACGCGAGAGTTCCTGTACACGCGGCATGCGTGCCTGCGCCACGGCATCGAAGGAGACTTCGAACACCACCGGCGCCTGCACAAGCTCAGCCTTCTGCACCCAACGGGGATGCAGTTCACCCAACCAGCCGATGGACTGGCCGCCCAGCGTGATACGGGCACTACGCCCGGGATGCAGCGCCGGATGGCTGGCGGCCTCGAAACGAAGGTCGGAGGCGCGAACGCCGAACAACGCCTGCACGTCCATTTTGACATCGAAGAAATCGACTGCCCGCGCGGGAGCGCCCCACTGCTCCTCCAGGGCCGGCCCCCACGCTGCTGCGGCCAGCATCAAGGGCTGATCCACACCTTGAACCGTGAGGTCACCTTCGGCGACCGTGGCGTCCCGCATGAAAACGCGGCCCAGTTCGAAGACCCGGACACGCGACTGTCTGCGGTTGGCGTTGTGACGTACGTTGGCCACCAGGCCACCGATCAGGCTGGAGCGCATGACGGCCAGATGGCTGGCGATCGGATTTTGCAAGGCGATCGGTTGTTCATTGCCAGCCAGGTCGCGTTCCCAGTCTTTTTCGACAAAACTGAAATTGACGACTTCCTGGTAATCCTGGGCCGCCAGGACACGACGCACGGCGTGCGGACCGCGTGCGGTCTCCGGCATGGCAAGCATCTTGGCGCGCGCTACAGGCGCGACATCGGGGATACGTTCGAAGCCATACACCCGGGCAATCTCTTCGATCAGATCTTCTTCGATCTGCAAATCGAAACGGAACGATGGAGGTTGCACGACGAAGGCATCGCCCTCGCGTTGGAACGCCAGACCAAGCAAGGTGAATATCTTGCCGATCTCTTCGTCATCGATGGCTACGCCGATCACGCGGCGGCAGCGTTCAGCACGCATGGCGACCGGCGTGCGGGTCGGCAGATTGACGACCTTGTCATCGACCGGACCGGCCTGACCGCCGCAGATGTCCAGGACAAGGCGGCTGATGTATTCGAGATGCTCGACGACGTCCTGGAAATCCACGCCGCGTTCGAAACGGTGGCTGGCCTCGGAGCTGAACTTGAAGCGTCGGGCGCGCCCGGCAATCGCTTCGGGCCACCAGAACGCAGCTTCGATGTAGACATTCTGCGTATCGAGCGTGACAGCACTGGCTTCGCCGCCCATGATGCCCGCCAGGCTTTCGATGGCGCCGTCGGCCGCAATGACGCCGACCTGTTCATCCAGTTCGACGGTCTGACCATTGAGCAGCTCCAGTGACTCGCCCGTCTTGGCCCAACGCACGGTCAGGCCGCTGGACACACGGTCCAGATCGAAGACGTGTGTGGGACGGCCGAGTTCGAGCATCACATAGTTCGAAATGTCGACCAGCGCCGACACACTGCGCTGCCCTGCACGCTCCAGACGGGTTTTCATCCAGGCGGGTGTCTGTGCACGCGCATTCACGCCGCGCACCACGCGACCGGCGAAACGACCGCACAGATCAGGCGCCTGCACGTCCACGACCACACGGTCGGCGATGCTTACAGGCACCGGGCTGAAATCGTGCTTGGCCAGCGGTGCGCCAGTCAGGGCCGCCACTTCACGGGCCATACCCAGGACCGACAGGCAGTCGGCGCGGTTAGGTGTGAGCTTGACGGTGAAAACCGTATCGTCGAGATCGAGCGCCTCGCGGATGGAGGTACCCGGCACGAGTGTGTCCGAAAGCGCGAGCAAGCCGTCGTGCTCTTGAGACAGACCCAGTTCACGGGCCGAACACAGCATGCCGCTGGACTGCACGCCGCGCATTTTCGCCACGCCGATCTTCATGCCGCCGGGCAACTCGGCCCCGACGCGTGCCAGGGGCACCGTCAAGCCAGCTGCCGCATTGGGCGCACCGCAGACGATCTGCAAAGCCGCGCCGCTGCCGTCGTCGACCTGACAGATACGCAGTTTGTCAGCGTCAGGATGGGGTGCGATATCGGTGATGCGGGCAACGACCACGCCTGAAAATGCAGGTGCTGCAGAGGCCGTTTCCTCGACCTCCAGACCGGCCATCGTCATCGTGTGCGCCAGCGCATCGGTGGACAAGGGAGGATTGACCAGCGTACGCAGCCAGGATTCTGAAAATTGCATGATGCCCGCCGATTATTCGTTGAACTGGCGCAAAAAGCGCAAATCGCCTTCGTAGAACTGACGCAGATCGTTCACGCCATAGCGCAACATCGTCAGTCGCTCAAGGCCTGAGCCGAACGCAAAGCCGATGTAACGCTCGGGATCCAGACCGAAATTGCGCACGACTTCAGGATGCACTTGACCGGATCCGGAGATTTCCAGCCAGCGGCCCTTGTTGGGACCGGAAGTGAACATCATGTCGATTTCTGCGGAAGGTTCGGTGAAGGGAAAGAACGACGGCCGGAATCGCAGCACCAGGTCGTCGGTTTCGAAGAAGCAGCGCAGGAAGTCGGTATAGACGCCCTTCAGATCGGCAAACGAAATGTTCTCGTCGATCCAGAGACCCTCGACCTGATGGAACATGGGAGAGTGCGTCGCGTCGCTGTCCACACGATACGTGCGACCGGGAGCAATGACTTTGATGGGCGGGCGATGCATGCGTGCATAGCGTACCTGCATGGGACTGGTGTGCGTGCGCAACAGCAGCGGCAGCCCCTGCTTGTCGTCCATGTCGACGTAGAACGTATCCTGCATGGAGCGTGCAGGATGGTTTTCCGGATTGTTCAGGGCAGTGAAGTTGGTCCAGTCAGTCTCGATCTCAGGGCCATCTGCCACATCGAAACCGATGGAGCGAAAAATCTGCTCGACCCGCTCCCAGGTGCGCATCACCGGATGAATACCGCCTGGCGTGCGTCCCCGTCCCGGCAGCGTCACATCGATGGTCTCGGAGGCCAGACGTGCATCGAGTTCTGCCTGGGCCATCTCGGCGCGTCTTGCGCTGAGCAAGGCCTCGACCTGTTGCTTGGCTTGATTGATGCGCCCGCCCATTTCCCGCTTCTGCTCGGGATCCATCTTGCCCAAGCCTTTGAGCAAGACGGTAAGCGCGCCCTCTTTCCCGAGAAATCGGGCCTTCGCATTTTCAAGTGCGGCGGCATCGGTCGCAGCAGCGAATTTTTCCTGGGCCTGAGCGACCAGGTCGTCAACCGGCAAAGTCATGAATAAAGTCTCAAAAAGGCAAACGGGGCCATGACAGCCCCGTTTGATAAGACACGCGCAAATTGCGAGACGCGTTAGGCGCCCAACGCCGTGCGGGCTTGTTGCACGATGGCGGCGAAGCCTGCCTTGTCGCGCACAGCCAGATCGGCCAACACTTTGCGGTCCAGTTCGATCGCGGCTTTCTTCAGGCCGGCGATGAACACGCTGTAGGTCATGTTGTGCTCACGCACGGCAGCGTTGATACGCGTGATCCACAGGGCGCGGAAAGTACGCTTTTTGTTGCGGCGATCACGATAGGCATATTGCCCGGCGCGCATGACGGCCTGTTTGGCAATACGGAACACATTACCGCGGCGACCACGATAGCCTTTGGCGGCGGCAATGACTTTTTTATGACGGGCTCGGGCTGTTACACCACGTTTGACGCGAGGCATTTAGTTCTTCCTTATATCAAGCAAAAGGCATCATGGCCTTGACCGATTTCACGTCTGCCTCGTGGACAGCCGTGGCACCACGCAATTGGCGCTTGGTCTTGGTCGATTTCTTGGTGAGGATGTGGCGTTTGAAGGCCTGACCCCGCTTGATCGAACCGCTACCCCGTACGATAAAGCGCTTGGAAGCGCTTTTCTTGGTCTTCATCTTAGGCATGATGATTCCATGAAAAATGTTGTTAAATCATGCGCGCAGGTGCTGCTGATATCTTTGCGAAATATAAATGCCCTCGCAAAACTGACCAGACAGACTTCCCTTTTACCTGTCGCTCACTTATGAGTTACCACTACTTCCCCTCACTTGGTGAAGGAAAGCCCATGATTATAGGGCGATTTCTTCAATTTTGTCCAGCAAGATGCCATCCATTGGCCAGCGGCCGAGTTTCGGCGGGATCATGCACCCGTCAGCAGCAGGCCAACGGGCTACTGGATCGCGCCATCCTGGCGGAACTGGGCGGCCTGGGCCACGTCCGAAGCAATGACCTCTTCCCTGCCCGCCAGATCCGCGAGCGTACGTGAAACCCGCAAGACACGTTGAGCAGCGCGCGCGGACCAGTCCCATTTTTCGATGGCCTGTCGCAACACGGCCTGCGCCTGAGCATCGGCGCGCGCATGCTGGGTGAGTGCCCGGCCATGCAAGGCCGCATTCAAGGCCCCCTGCCGCATCTGCTGGATCGTATGGCAGGCCTGCACACGCTCGCGAATCTGCGCCGACGACTCACCAATCGCAGCATCCATCCAGTCCGTTCCTGCTGCCGTCAGATCGACCTGAAGATCGATTCTATCCAATAACGGACCGGAAAGACGGGCGCGATAACGATCGATCTGCTCGGGACGGCACAAGCACGCCCGGCGCGGATGACCGGCCCATCCGCAAGGACAGGGGTTCATCGCCGCCACCAGCTGGCATTGGGCCGGATAGCGCACCTTGCCTCCTGCTCGCGACAGAGCCACCCACCCTGTCTCCAGGGGCTCCCGCATGGATTCGAGTGTGCTCCGGGAAAATTCGGGCAGTTCGTCCAGAAAAAGAACGCCCTGATCAGCCAGCGTCATTTCGCCAGGCAAGGGTCTTGTTCCTCCACCCACCATTGCGGCAGTCGAGGCACTGTGGTGGGGAGCGCGAAACGGCCGCCTGCCAGGTGCTGGTGCACTTAACCCCACTCGCTCGTATCGGGCCGACACGCCTAGCGAAGACAGCGCGTCCAACGCAGGCAGGATGCCGGGCAGTCGCTGTGCCAGCATGCTCTTGCCCACGCCTGGCCACCCCCGCAGCAACAGACTGTGTCCGCCCGATGCGGCAATCGTCAGCGCGTGGCGGGCCGCAGCTTGACCGCGCACGTCCGACAGGCAGGGTTCGGGTTCACTCGGCACCTCTGCGAGAGGTTGTGTCGGCCTCATGATGCGCTTGCCTTCCAGGTGCAGGATGACTTCTTCCAGGCTGTCTGCTCCCAGTACGGTCATACCGGGCACGCTGGCCGCCTGCCGTGCGCTCGCCCGAGGAAGCACCAACGTAGCGCCCGGGTGGTCTTCACGCACCCCCAAGGCAATCGACAATGGCGCGGCCACCGCGACGAGCACACCGGACAAGGATAGTTCGCCGGCAAACACCATGTTCGCAAGCGCAGACTCGCCCTCGGCAGAAGCTGGTGATGCAAATTCCGGCAAGGCAATCTGGCCAGACGCCAGCAGCACCCCCAAGGCGATAGGCAAATCGAAACGCCCGGATTCTTTAGGGAGATCGGCAGGCGCAAGGCTGACGATGATGCGTCCGGCAGGAAAGGACAGCCCGACACATTGAATGGCTGCACGCACCCGCTCTCGACTTTCCCTTACTTCGGTGTCGGCGAGACCAACGATATAGAACGCCGGAAGTCCGTTGGCGACGTAGGTTTCCACGCGCACGGATGGCGCATGCATGCCATACAGGGCGCGGCTATAAACGACCGAAAGTGTCACAGGCAGCCTCGACAAAGCAATGGAGGCTGAAGTGTGCGGCAGTACGGCCGGCAATGCCTGGCGGACGGGACGTGATTGTCACTTCAAATGCAGGGCGGTACGAGCAGACTCAAGGTGAGCAAGAAGCGATTCGCGAATCAGTCGGGACCAAGGCAGCCCCCTGCGCGAGAATCGCCCTGGCCGAGGTCCCCACCGTCGCCTTGCATTTCGAGCATGTGCCTGATGCGTGCAGCGAGTGCGTCGATGGTAAAGGGTTTGGTCATCATTTGCATGTCGTGCCCCAGAAAACCGTGGGCCACGGTTGCAGTCTCTGCGTAGCCTGTCATGAACAGCACTTTCAGATCGGGGCGTTGTACCCTCGCGGCATCAGCGACCTGACGCCCATTAAGCCCCGGCAATCCGATGTCGGTCACCAGAAGATCCACGCGACGGGCTGAATTGAGCAAGGCCAGGCCAGCAGGGCCATCCGATGCCTCCAGAGCCTGATAGCCCAGGTCATGCAACACTTCGACGATCAGTCTGCGCACGACCGGCTCGTCTTCGACCACCACGACGACCTCCCCCTCCTGCGCCTGCGTCTCGGTCGACTCAGGCGCAGCACGCTCCGGCTCCTGCAGGCCTTCAAACCGTGGCAGGTAGACGTTGACCGTGGTGCCCACAGCCACTTCTGAACAGATCTGCGCATGCCCTCCGGACTGACGGGCGAAACCGTAGATCATCGAAAGCCCGAGCCCGGTACCCTGCCCCTGGGGCTTGGTGGTGAAAAAGGGATCGAAGGCGCGCGCTGAAACATCAGGCGACATCCCGCAGCCCGCATCAGCCACCTGAATACAGACGTAAGGACCTGGCGCTGGACCTTGCTCACCGTCGGAGACAGTGCCTTCCCATTCGACATTCCTGGTGGCAACAAACAGCGTCCCGCCATCGGGCATCGCATCGCGCGCGTTGATGACCAGGTTGAGAATGGCGTTCTCCAACTGATTGCCATCGCACAAGGTATTCCACAACCCTTCATGCAACTGCATGTCTATGTGAAAACGCTCGCCCAATGTGCGGCGCAGCAGTTCCTCCATCGTACGGATCAATTGATTGACATCGACCGCCTTGGGGTCGAGCGGCTGACGCCTGGAAAACGCCAGCAGACGATGGGTGAGCGCCGACGCTCGATTGGCCGAAGCCATTGCACCGCTGACAAAGTGTGCAAGCTCGCTGGTTCGGCCCTGCGCCACCCTCTTCTGGATCAGGTCCAGAGAACCTACGATGCCTTGAAGCAAATTGTTGAAGTCATGTGCGATGCCACCAGTCAACTGGCCGACCGCTTCCATTTTCTGTGCATGGCGCAATGCTTCCTGCGCCCCCTCGAGATCCTTGAGCGCCTCTCGCTCCACAGTAATATCGCGCCCGACGACATGGAACAACGCCCCCTCTGGCACCCCTGACCAAGCGATCCAGCGATATTGATCGGTGATCGTGCGAACCCGGGTCTCCAGGCGGAAAAGCTTCTCGCCATTGCGCATCGCCTGCATCGCCGCCTCCACTTGCGGGAGATCTTCGGGATGGATGACACTGGCAAAAGGACTGGTGAGTATCAGATCGCGTCGATAACCCAGCAGCTTGCCCCAGGCCGGATTGACATCTCGCATATAACCATCAAAACGCCCGATTCCCAGCAAATCCTGGCTCAACGTCCAATTGCGATCGCGTTCCGCCTTGCGCGCCACGACCTCTGCACTCATGGCGTGGTAGGAAGCCTGCAGACGCTGCTGCGCAGCCCGCTGTTCCGTCGTTTCCGTACTCAGGCAGATCATGCCCACCACTGCCCCGCCGGCATCTCTGACAGGACTATAGGAAGACGTGAAATAGGCCAATTCCTCCACACCGTTTCGCGTGGTGCGCAGGGCATGGTTCTCCAGGAACGACGACTCACCCAACATCGCACGGGTCACGGGCGGCGAAATGGCCGACCACTCGCGCGGCCAGAGCTCGGCCAGGGGTCTACCCAGTGGCTTCTGCTCAAGCTCGCCCAGCAAAGGCACGTAGGCATCGTTGAAGAACGACAGCATGTCCGGCCCCCATGCCAGATACATGGGGTGCGGGCAATCCAGCATGAGCGTCAGTGTCTGGCGCAGGAAGTCGGGCCACTGCGAAAACTCACCCAGGGCCGACTCTGACCAATCCTGTGCCGCGATGCGCGCAGCGACAGCACCACCATGACGCAGAAAGGGCGGCCGCTTCACGAGCGGTGAACGACAGCGTAGACGCCTTCCATCATCAAGGCGTTTTGGTCGACGCGCGTTCAGCCTGCAGGCTCTCGACCTGCGCAGCAAGTTGATCGACACGCGCACGTGTCCGCGCCAGCAGATCGGCCTGCACGTCGAATTCTTCGCGCGTGACCAGATCCATCTTCGTGAATGCCTGCGACATCATCGCACGCACGTTGCGCTCGACATCGGCGGCCGGGCTCTTGGCGATCAGGTCAGCCAGGTTCTTCTGGAAATCTTCCATCCAGGGCATACGGTTCATGAATGGCCTCCCTATTTCAATCAAGTATGTGAATCAATAATGTATGTATGAAGATGCACTAGTGTAGAACGACGCCAGAACATGCGACCGGATTTGTTGGTGCATTCACTAACACTCACTGGCCGATACAGATCATTACCCAGGCTTCGCTCTGGCGATATTCACGATTACGTGCACGTCGGCGCACAATTTCCGGGCACCATGCATCACACAATGCACCATTTTGATGCAAGACACAGAAGTGTGCATGAGTTTGCCCCCCGATTACCCATACTGATGCACGCCCAAAAGTTGGCATAGGTTTTGCTTTAGTTGACACGCGAAGTGCAACCAGAGAGAGGAATTGCCATGAAACTCATCATCGCCATCATCAAGCCGTTCAAATTGGACGAGGTGCGGGTGGCTCTATCCGGGATAGGCGTCCAGGGCTTGACTGTCACCGAGGTGAAGGGATTCGGTCGACAAAAGGGACATACGGAGCTCTATCGTGGGGCAGAGTATGCCGTCGACTTTTTACCCAAGCTTCGCGTCGAAGCGGCCATCCCCGACAACCTCGTCGACCAGGCCATCGAGACTATCGAAGCAGCGGCCCGTACCGGCAAGATCGGCGACGGCAAGATCTTTGTCGCCCCGCTCGAAGAAGTGGTCCGCATCCGCACCGGCGAAACCGGCGAAGCGGCGCTGTAATACAAAAGAATCATTGGAGCGATAAAAATGGAAAAAGCAGATGTCGCGTGGTTGATGGTTTCGACCCTCCTCGTGCTCATGATGGTGTTGCCGGGTCTGGCATTGTTCTATGGCGGTCTGGTGCGAAGCAAGAACGTACTTTCGATCCTGGTCCAGGTGGCCGCCACGTTCTCGCTTGCGGTCGTGCTTTGGTTCGTATACGGATATTCGCTGGCGTTCACTGAAGGCAACGCATTCTTCGGCGGATTCTCGCGCATGTTCCTCTCCGGAATGATCAATCCGGACGGTACATTCGTCATGGCCGATACCGTGCCCGAAATGGCCTTTGCATTCTTCCAGGCTACGTTCGCCGGCATCACGTGCGCGCTGATCGTTGGTGCCTTTGCAGAACGCGCCCGCTTCTCCGCCGTGCTGGTGTTCACGGCCATCTGGATGACGTTTGCCTACGTGCCCATCGCTCATATGGTGTGGTTCGCCTCGGAGACCAACCCCGGCCTGCTCAACGCTGCCGGCGCACTGGACTTCGCAGGCGGTACCGTGGTTCACATCAACGCAGGTGTCGCCGGCCTGGTAGGCGCCTATGTCATCGGCAAGCGCATCGGTTATGGCCGCGAAGCCATGCAACCGCACAACCTGCCGATGACCATGATCGGCGCGTCGCTGCTGTGGGTGGGCTGGTACGGGTTCAACGCGGGTTCCGCGCTGCAAGCCAACGAACAAGCTGTGCTGGCTTTCATGAACACCCTGGTTGCCACCGCAGGTGCCATCCTGGCCTGGACGTTCACTGAATGGGCAGCCAAAGGCAAGCCCTCCATGCTGGGTGCAGCCTCGGGTGCCGTCGCTGGTCTGGTCGGCATCACGCCAGCCGCGGGTCTGGTGGGTCCGGTTGGCGCACTGGTCATCGGCGTGGTCACAGGCATCATCTGCGTCTGGGGCGTCAACGGTCTGAAGCGCATGCTGCGTGCCGACGATTCGCTGGATGTGTTCAGCCTGCACGGTGTCGGCGGTATCGTCGGCGCGATGCTCACCGGTTTGTTCAACGCCCAGGCCCTGGGCGGCCCAGGCCTGGAAAGCATGAGCATGGTCCCCGGCCAACTGTGGGTACAGCTCGAAGGCGTGCTGCTCACCATCGTCTGGTCTGGTGTAGTCGCCTGGATTGCCTACAAGATCGCCGATATGGTGTGCGGCCTGCGTGTTCCCGAAGATCAAGAACGCGAAGGTCTGGACATCACCTCGCACGGTGAGTCGGCCTACCACAGCTGATCATCGACTTGAATCAAGTCCGGGGTTTGGACGTAGCACCCAAGCCTCGATGACACCTCAAAAAAACCGGATACCCATCCGGTTTTTTTTTGTTCTGGATTCTTAATTCGTTCGCGAGCCAGGCGACCGCTCCTTCACGAAATCGACCACGCGTTCCAGCACAGGCGCCCTGCTGCGCAATGGCTTCCAGATTGCACCGATCATCATTGGATGGCTGATGCCCTCAAAGATGTCCACCTCGACCTGCACCCCTTTGCTGCGCAGGCGCTCGGCCAGTTGCAGGGTGTTGCGCCGGGGATCGACCACTGTATCGGCACTTCCAGCCAGCAACAAAGCAGGCGGTGAAGACCCGGTCACGCGATTGATCGGCTGCGATTCGACTGGCGTATCCGGATAGAGAAAAGCGGGTTTGATGTCGGGATTCTCGATGGGAATGAAATCGTACGGCCCCGCCAACCCTATCCAGCCATGCAGAGCGGCCTGCGTGAGCCCCTGCTCTTCCAACCATCGCGGGTCCAGCGCCACCATCGCAGCGTTGTAAGCTCCTGCGCTATGGCCCATGACGAACAGGCGGGCCGGATCACCACCGCGCGCAGCGATGCTGCGCACGGCCCAGGCCACGGCCGCCGCGCTGTCCTGCACGAAGGCGGGATACACCACTTCGGGCGAGAGACGGTAATCGGCAATCACCGCCACAATCCCGCGCGCAGCCAGCGCTTCACCCACGAACTTGTAGTCAGCACGTGACCCTCCCGTCCAACTGCCCCCGTAGAAGAAAACGACGACCGGAGCCGGGCCGCGCATCTGCAGCGGCGTATAGACGTCCAGCCGCTGCCGTGGCAGAGCACCATACGCCACACCTTCTTCGAGGGTGTAAGTGTCGCCGGGGGTCAATACATTGATGGCACGAAGCGGCGAACATGCCGCCAGACCCGCGATCGAGACCACGATCACGACAACGCCCATCAGCAGCTTGCGCATTATTTTCGAACCCAGTGAATGGTTGACTCGCACACCATGCAAGGAACGTGCCGCCTGACGAGAAACTCAGCCGGCCAGCCCTGCCAGGTCGATACGAGTCGCACGATTCAGCGCCGTGGCGACCTTCGTACGCAAAGCGTTGCTGTGAGCGCTGCGGATTTCGCGCTTGATGTCCAGCAGCTGCTGGGGGTGCATGGAAAACTCAGTCAACCCCATTCCTAACAGCAAGCGCGTCAAACGTGCGTCACCCGCCATCTCCCCGCATACCGCCACAGGTATCCCAAAACGTTCACCCGCATTGATGGTATTGGCAATCAAGCGCAGCACGGCCGGATGCATGGGATCGTAGAGCTCGGCAACATCGTGGTCACCACGATCAATGGCCAGGGTGTACTGAATGAGATCGTTGGTGCCGATGGACAGAAAGTCCAGTGCCTCGGCAAACGGCTCGATAGCGATGGCGATCGCCGGCACCTCCACCATGGCACCCAGGGGAATGTCTGCTGCATAAGTTTGCCCACGCACATCGAGCTCCGCACGCGCAGACTGCAACGCAGCCTGCACCGCACGCACTTCATGCATGTGCGCGATCATCGGCACCAACAGGCGCACCGGTCCGAAGGCAGAGGCACGCAGGATGGCGCGCAACTGAGTGGCAAACATGTCCGGTCGCGCCAGACAATAGCGGATGGCACGCTGGCCCAGGGCCGGATTGGTCGCCACGGTGGCCTCACCATCGATGGTCTTGTCCGAGCCGATATCCAGTGTACGAATGGTCACAGGCCGACCCTGCATGGCCAGAATCACCGACACATAGGCATCGAACTGCTCGTCTTCATCGGGCAGGCCGGTGCGACCCATGAAGAGAAACTCGCTGCGAAACAGACCAATACCATCCGCGCCGGCACTGTATGCAAGAGCGGCCTCATCCGGCAACTCGATGTTCGCATGCAAGTGAATCGGAATGCCATCAAGCGTGATGGATGGCTCGTCGCGCAAGAGCTGCAACGCTTCGCGCTCCTGCAGGTAACTCTCCTGGCGGTACTGGTATTCCGCCAGAATATGTTGCGCCGGATTGATGATCACGACGCCTTGCGCGCCGTCAACGATCAACATGTCGCCATCGCGCACGAGCTCGCGCACGTTGCCCACCGCAACCACTGCCGGCACGGCCATGCTGCGCGCCACGATGGCAGTATGCGACGTGGACCCGCCCAGGTCCGTCACGAACGCCGAAAAACGCCCACCGCGCAATCGCAGCATATCGGCGGGGGAAATGTCGTGGGCCACCACGATCAACGGATCGCTTCCTGGCAATTGATCGGTTTCAGGCAGAAAAGCCGAGGAGCCATGCAACACATGCAGTACGCGCTCGATCGCCTGGCGGACGTCGGCACCCCGCTCGCGCAAATATTCGTCTTCCATCAGGTCGAACTGCTGCACGAGCATTTGACCTTGCGCCGTGAGTGCCCATTCGGCGTTGTATTGGCGCTCGACGATCAGCGAGACGGCAGGATCGGCCAACACCGGGTCGCAAAGCAGCAGCCTGTGTACCTGCAGCATAGCCCCAAGCTCGCGCGGCGCATCGGCCGGGAGCGTATCGGCCATGGCCTGCAAATCGTGCTGCGCCTTCAGCAAAGCATCCTGCAGACGGCTCACTTCCGCCTGAACGTCCGACTCCTGAATTCGATAGTGCGCCACTTCGAGCGCCGCGGCACCCAGCACCACTGCACGACCGATCGCATAACCACGAGCGACGCCCTTGCCTTGAAGGCAAAGCACCGCAGTCGAATCGGACAGATTACTCTTGCTCACCGAATTTGCTGTCGAAGAGGGATTGGATTTCAGCAAGGGCGCGGTCGGCATCCTCGCCTGAGGCATCTATCTTGACTGGCGTTCCTCGCCCCGCAGCCAGCATCATGACACCCATGATGCTCTTGGCGTTCACGCGCTGGGCACCGCGTGCAATAAAGATGTCCGACTTGAATTTACTGGCCAGTTGAGTGAGTTTCGCGGCCGCACGTGCGTGCAAACCGAGCTTGTTGCTGACGGTGATTTCGAGGCTGGGCATATACCGAAAACGGGTTTCTCTAAACGGATTGATCGATGACTTTCAGTCTACACGCAAGCAACCCTGCATGCCTCCGGCCAAAGCCTTCTCACGTATGTCGGAAAGCGACAAATCGCGATTGGTGACGGCGCGCAGCAGCATTGGGGTGTTCACGCCAGCCACCAGACTACAGGACACGCCCATTGCCCGGGCGTCGGCGACCGCCCGCTTGGCAATATTGGCAGGCGTGGCACCCACCAGGTCAGTCAGCACCAACACCCCTGCACCGCGATCAGCACGCAGGATGTCTGCCAGCACGAGAGGCGCGATATCCTCGGGCATATCGTCGGGCAACACATCATGCACAGCAATGCCTTTCACCTCGCCCAAAACGTGCGAGGCGCAATTCAGCAATGCGCCACCCATCGGGGTGTGAACGACAATAACAATACCAGTCATGACGCTGCGGCATCCTGTTGAGCGATCAAGGTCGGAGCACCCACTGCACGCTCCAGTGCCTGGGCAAACATATCAGGCACATCAAACCCGGTCTGCTCGGTTATCTCCACGAAACATGTCGGGCTGGTCACATTGACTTCTGTCACGTAATCGCCAATCACGTCCAGTCCGACCAGCAGCAAGCCGCGTGCTGCCAGACGAGGAGCCACGGCACGCGCAATCAGCCAGTCGCGTTCGGACAGGGGCTGGGCCACACCACGACCGCCCGCCGCCAGATTCCCACGGGTTTCGCCCGCAAGGGGAATGCGCGCCAGAGAATAGGGAACGGGCTCGCCACCGATGAGCAAGATGCGCTTGTCGCCTTTCAGGATGTCCGGGATATAGCGTTGCGCCATGATCGTTCGCGTACCGTCCGCCGTCAGCGTCTCGATGATCGCGTTCAAATTCGGGTCTTTGGGCTGCACCCGGAAAATACCCGTACCGCCCATGCCATCCAGCGGCTTGAGAATCACGTCGCCATGCTGCGCATGAAATGCCTTGATCCGATCGGCACGGCGGCTGACCAGCGTGGGCGCGGTGAACTCGGGAATTTCAGTAATCGCCAGCTTCTCAGGATGGTTGCGAATCGCAGCACCGCTATTGAAGACGTGTGCGCCTTGCGCCTGCGCGTATTCGAGCAAGTGGGTGGAATACACATATTCCATATCGAATGGCGGATCCTTGCGCATGATGACAGCGCCAAACGCACTGACAGGCTGATCAGCCGAATCGCCAACCGCCTTCCACCATTCTTTGCCGTGTTTATCTGCGGCAGGATCGAGTTCGATGGGGAAAAAGGAAGTCTTGACCACGCCCTCATCGATATACAGGTCGCCCTGCAGGGCGACGCTTATCGTATGACCGCGCTTTTGCAGCGCGAACATCATGGCGACGGAGGTGTCCTTGTACGCTTTCAGATCGGACAGAGGATCAATGACAAACAGCACATGCATTGCGGCACCTGATACGAACGTCAACGGTGCCTTCACGCAGCGCACCGCAACGACAGAATTAGCCTGCGGGCGAATACGAGCAGGGTACAGCAGAAAAGAAAAAGACCGCTCGTACAACGAGCACCCACGAGAGCGGTCATCCGGTCGCGCCTCGAGCTCACCCGAGGCGCCATCACATCACACGCGGTCGATCAGGAACCTGCCTCGGGCTTGGTGGGCACCGCTTTCTTCTTGGGCGAAAGAACCATGATCATCTGGCGGCCTTCAAGTTTCGGCATTGCCTCGACTTGCGCCATGTCCAACAGATCGTCCCGTACACGCTCAAGCATTTTCATGCCCAGATCCTGGTGCGCCATTTCCCGACCGCGAAAGCGCAACGACACTTTCGCCTTATCACCCTCTTCCAGGAAACGCTTCAGATTGCGCAATTTGACCTGGTAGTCGCCTTCGTCGGTTGCAGAACGGAATTTGACTTCCTTGACCTGAATGATCTTCTGCTTGGAACGGGCTTCGGCTTGACGCTTCTGTTCCTGATACTTGAACTTGCCGTAATCCATCAGACGACATACGGGCGGCTCGGCATTGGGCGCGATCTCGACCAGGTCGACGTCTGCAGCTTCGGACAAGCGGAAGGCTTCTGCAATCTTGACAATACCAAGCTGCTCGCCTTCCAGGCCGATCAGACGCACTTCAGGAACGCGAATTTCACCGTTTATACGGTTGGGTTTTTCAGTGGCGATGTTGACAACTCCTAATAAATTTAAACGGCTGCAGCTTCAGGCTGTGCAGCGGACGCGACATCGCGGCGTGATGCAACGTCCTCGGACAAACGGGCGACAAACGCGTCAAACGGTATTGCACCCATATCCAGACCACCCAGCCCGCGCACGGCGACCTTACCTTCCTGTCGTTCTTTATCACCAACGACCAAAATATAAGGAACCTTCTGCAGACTATGCTCCCTGATTTTACGAGTGATTTTTTCACCACGCAAATCGGACTCCACTCTAAAACCTTGTTTTTTCAAGGCTTGTGTGATTTGCGCCGCATATTCGGCCGAAGGCTCCGAAATGCAGCACACAACCGCCTGCACCGGAGCGAGCCACGGAGGCATGGCACCGGCGTGATTTTCGATCAACATGCCGATAAAACGCTCGAACGAGCCCAGAATGGCCCGATGCAGCATGACAGGTGCAATCCGCTGGTCGGCTGCGTCGACATATTCCGCCCCCAGCCGCACCGGCATGGAGAAATCAACCTGGATGGTGCCGCATTGCCAGTGCCGACCAATCGCATCCTTAAGCGTGTACTCGATCTTGGGACCATAAAAAGCGCCCTCACCTGGCGAAACCTCGAATTCGCAACCGGTACGGCGCAGGCTCTCCATCAAGGCTTCCTCAGCCTTGTCCCAGGTTTCGTCCGAGCCAATGCGCTTTTCCGGACGCGTGGCCACCTTGTACAGGACTTCCTTGAAACCAAAGTCGCTATAGACCCGCTGCAACAGCGCCGTGAAATCGGCACATTCGTCCTGCAACTGATCTTCGGTACAGAAAATATGCCCGTCGTCCTGCGTAAATCCGCGCACACGCATCATGCCATGCA
>JAEYZR010000139.1 GCA_023427945.1 Pseudomonadota bacterium
GGGGGCCCGCCATCCCGTATATGCGGGCGATGCCGATGAGCAGCAGGACCGCGGCACCCAGGTCCACGACGATGTAGCGCAATCCGGCGCGCACGCGGCTCGCGCCCGAACCATGCAGGATCAGCCCGTAGGAAGCCGCCAGCATGACCTCGAAGAACACGAACAGATTGAACAGGTCGCCCGTGAGGAAGGCGCCGTTCAGGCCCATGAGCAGGAACTGGAACAGCGACAGGTAGTGCACACCGGCACGATCCCACTTGGCCAGCGAATAGGTCATGGCGGCCAGACCCAGCACACTGCTGAGCGCAAGCATGACGGCCGAGAGCCTGTCGACGACCAGCACGATGCCAAACGGCGCGGGCCAGTCGCCCAGCAGATACACACCCAGGCCCGAGGGCCAGAGATCGGGACGCGCACCATTGGCCATGAACAGCAGGCCGATGGCCACCGCCAGTTGCGCCAGGCAGGAGGCCAGCGCGACGGTGTTGCGCAACGCATGGCGGCTGTCGGCGATGAGCAGCAGCGCCGCACCGCACATCAGCGGTATGGCGATCGGTAAAACGGGAAGATGTTGCATCAACGAATTCATCACGCCTCGGGCTCCCTGCCATCGACGTGGTCAGTCCCACTCAAGCCACGCGAGGCCAGCAGCACCACGAGAAACAAGGCCGTGGATGCAAAACCGATCACGATGGCCGTCAGGACCAGGGCCTGGGGCAAGGGATCGGTGTACTGGGTGATGTCAATGGCGCCGCTGGCATCCAGCACGGGCGCAGAACCCAGGCTCAGGCGACCCATGGAGAAGATGAACAGGTTCACGGCAAACGATGCCAGGGTCAGACCCATGATGACCTGAAAGGTGCGTGGGCGCAAAAGCAGCCACACGCCGGAACCGGCGAGCACGCCGATCGCTAGCGAGACGATCAGTTCCATGCTTGTTCCCCTCCTTTGTTAGCCTGGCTTTCTGCCATCGTTGCGAGTTTGCGTTGCACGCGCAGCGATTGGTGGGCGAGCGCCACCAGAATCAGTACCGTTGCGCCAATCACCAGCATGTACACCCCAAGATCAAAGATAAGAACCGTCGACAGATGGATCGTGCCGATCACGGGCAGCGCAATATCCAGGGCCATCGCGCTCAGGAATGGCCGCATGGCCAACCAGGAACTCATGGCTGCGCCGCCGGCCAGCAACAGGCCCACGGAGATCCAGTAAAGCGGATGCAGGCGGCTGCGCGATTCCACCCACGTCACCCCGCCCATCATGTACTGGACGATCACGGCGGTGGCCAGCACCAGCCCGCCAACGAACCCGCCGCCGGGCAGGTTGTGCCCGCGCAGCAGGAAAAAGACCGAGATCAGCCCCGAAATCGGCAGGATGAGGCGCACCAGCACAGTGGGCACCATCATGTTGCCAACCGGCAGCAGTTCGTCGGCCCCGGGCGTGGGCGCAGCTTCGCAGCCTCGTGCCAACTGTTCGCGCTGCTGTACCGGTTGCTGGAAGCTTTCCTTGGCCGGCCGGAAACGACGCAACAGGGCGTAGATCGTCAAGGCGACGATACCCACCACCGTGATCTCACCCAGGGTATCGAAACCGCGGAAGTCCACCAGCAGCACATTCACCACATTGGTGCCCCCACCCAGCGGCAGGGACTGCTGCAGGAAGAAAGCGGCGATCGTCTCGCCCACCGGCCGGGTGAGCACGGCAAAGACCATCGCACTCATGCCTGCACCGACCACGATCGCCAGCACCAGATCACGCAGGCGGCGGGCGCGGATGCGGCCCTTTGCCTGCGAACCTTCGTCATCGTTCTCGATGCGCCGGGGCAGCCAGCGCAAGCCCAGCAGCAGCAAGACCACCGTCACGACTTCGACGGCCATCTGCGTGAGCGCCAGGTCGGGCGCGGAGAACCACATGAAAGTGAGGCAGACGATCAACCCCGTGCCGCCCACCAGCGTGAGCGCCGCCAGGCGGTGGTACTTGGCCTGGTGCGCCACGCCCAGCGCGCATGCACCGCCGACCAGCCAGATACCGGCGAACACGGGATCGATGGGCGTCATGGCCTGGAAGGAACCCATCCAGCCGCCTCGGGCCAGCGGAATCCATGCGGCCACCAGCGCCACGAGCACCATGACCAGCAACTGCATCTGCAGGCGATAGGAAGAAAGGTGGGCCACCAGCCACCCCGAGGCAGCATCGAGCGACTCCATGATCAGTTCAAATGTACGGCGGCCATCCAGGCGATAGATGACCGGCGCACGCCCGGGGCGCCGTTCCTGCTCGCGACGCAACGACAGGTAAAGGCCGGTGCCGGCCACCAGGGCCAGCAGGCTCATGACGAGCGGCAGATTGAAGCCATGCCACAGCGCCAGGCTGTACTCAGGCATGTTCACACCCAGGATGGACGTGGCGGCCACTTCGAGCAGCGGGCCCAGGGTGTAGGACGGCAGGACACCGACGACCAGGCACACCGTCGCCAGCAAGGCACTGGGAAAGAGCATGAACTTGGGCGGTTCGTGCGGGGCACGCGGCAGATCCGTGGCCGGCGGGCCATAGAACACCTGGGCAATGAACCGCAGTGAGTAAGCCACGCTGAACGCACCGGCTATGGTCGCTGCCAGCGGCAGGCCGATGTGCCCCCAGCCGGTGCCCTGGATGAAGGTGGTCTCGGCAAAGAACATTTCCTTGGAAATGAAGCCGTTGAGCAGCGGCACACCGGCCATAGCCGCAGCCGCCACGATGGCCAGTGCTGTCGTGATCGGCATGGCCCGGCGCAAACCGCTCAGGCGCGTCATGTCGCGGGTGCCGGTTTCGTGATCGACGATGCCGGCGGCCATGAACAGCGACGCCTTGAACGTGGCGTGATTGACCATGTGGAAGAT
Source organism: Pseudomonadota bacterium (assembly GCA_023427945.1). Lineage (GTDB taxonomy): Bacteria > Pseudomonadota > Gammaproteobacteria > Burkholderiales > Burkholderiaceae_B > Schauerella. The sequence continues at coordinate 2,880 of JAEYZR010000139.1, forward strand.
GGCCGCCACCAGGCCCAGCGTGCTGTTCATGCCCAGCAGCAGCGTGATCAGGCCCAGGTGGCTGATGGTCGAATAAGCCAGCACGCCTTTCATGTCGCGCTGGAAGATGGCCGCATAGGCGCCCACCACCAACGAACACAGGCCGGCGCTGCCGATGATCCAGAACCATTCGTCGGTGCCGGACATGACGGGCCAGAATCGGGCCAGCAGGAACACACCGGCCTTGACCATCGTGGCCGAATGCAGATAGGCGGAGACCGGCGTGGGTGCGGCCATCGCGTGCGGCAGCCAGAAATGGAAGGGAAACTGCGCGCTCTTGGTGAGTGCGCCCAGCGCCATGAGGATCAGGATGGGCAGATACCACTCGCTGTTGCGGATCAGGTCGCCCGAGGCGAGCACTTCACCCAGATCGTAGGTGCCCACTACATCGCCGATCAGCATGACCGCAGCCAGCAGGCACAGCCCCCCCGCAGCCGTCACGGTCAGCGCCATGCGCGCGCCGCGGCGCGCGTCTGCGCGATGGTGCCAGTAGGCGATGAGCATGAAGGAGGACAGGCTGGTGAGCTCCCAGAAGAGCACCATCTGGATCAGGTTGCCCGAGAGCACGACGCCCAGCATCGCGCCCATGAAGGCCTGGAAGAACGAGAAAAAGCGCGGCACCGGATCTTCCGGCGACATGTAGTAGCGGGCGTACAGAACGACCAGGAATCCCATGAGCGAGATGATCATGGCGAACAACCAGGCATAGCCGTCCATGCGCAGGACGAAGTCCAGCCCAAGCGTAGGCGCCCAGGTCAATGTCGTGGATACCACTCCCCCGGCGCGGACGTCGGGGAATTGCATGGCAGTCAGAACGGTACAGGTGAGTGCAATGACACCGGCTAACCAGACTTCCGCGTTACGCGCATTGGAAGGTAGGAATGCCGCACAAAAGCTGCCCACAAACGGCAAGGCGAGGATGAGAATCAGCGACATAACGCTCCGGGGTTAACGCGGACAGACATCATAAGCAGCGCGCCGGTGAGGGCGTAACAGTTAACAATACGGGAGGAACATGCCCCAGACGGGGCATGCAGCGGATCAGGAAGAGCGAAGCGCCGCCCGTGGCATCGAAAGCGAAAAGATCGTTCCGCTGGCCTCGGACGACTGGACAGTCACGTCGCCGCCATGAGCGTCGACGAACTGCTTGACGATATACAGACCCAACCCAAGGCCCTGACGCGATCGGCGACTGGCTTCGCCCGCGCTGAAAGAATCAAAGAGAGAAGGAATCTGTTCAGGCGCGATGACGCCCTCGTTCCTCACACTGACCTTGATCCTGTCCACGTCGTTGCCGTCGATGACCAGTTGTACAGGCGCAAACTTTCCACCGTGCTGAAGCGCATTGCCAACGAGATTGGATATTACCTGCGAGAACCGATCGACATCGACCTGGCCGGTCACGTCGCCCCGTGCGTCGACCGATACGCGGGGGGTGTCGTCAGCTCCTTCCAATTCATCGGCAATGTTCTGGCAAAGTCGAGCGTAATCCGCCTTTTTCAGTTCCAAAGCGAGTCCGTCGGCACGAATCCGTGCGACATCAAGCAGCTGTTGCACCATTTTTAACATACGAGTGGTGCTGATTTGTATCCGTTCCGCCGTCGCACGCACACGCGGATCGTCCGAACCTTTCAATAAAACGGCCGCACCGGTCTGAACGGCCGCCAATGGGTTACGCAGATCGTGCCCCAGCACGGCGACGAACATTTCATTGAGCTTTAAAGCCTTTCGAAGTTCTTCCAATTTCCTTGCAAGCGAAATTTTTTGTTGATGCAGTTCAACAAATATTTCAACTTTGCTTTTGAGAACGTCAGGATCCAACGGCTTGTAGAGGAAATCAACAGCGCCAGCACCATAGCCCCGGAAGTATTTTTCAGGCTCCCGGGCCCCGGCTGTCAGGAAAATCAGCGGGACATGGCGGGTGCGTTCGCTACCCCGGATGAGCGTGGCCAGCTCGAAGCCATCCATGCCCGGCATCTGCACATCCAGCAGCGCCAGGGCGACCTCGTGCGTCAGCAGAAGCTCCAGGGCCTGCGTACCCGAGGTCGCCTTGAGCACATTGATGGTGTCGCCCCCGAGCAGCGCCTCGATGGCGGTCAAGTTCTGCTCGACGTCATCGACGGCGAGAATGTTGATCGTGTCTGTCACGCCAGGCATCCCATGATTATTTAGTCGTCCTTGCCAAAAGATCGGCCAGGTCGGCCGCCAGCGTTTTCAGGTCCAGGACCCTGTGTGGATGCGCGAGATCAAGCGCTGCCTGGGGCATGATACGGGAACGCGCCGAAGCAGGGTCCTGCACCCAGGCCCGGCCTCCCAGGCTGCGAACCTTGGCCAGCCCGTGGGCGCCATCATTGCTCGCCCCGGTGAGCACGATACCCAGCAGACCGTTGCCATAGGCGTAAGCCGCCGACTCGAACAACAGGTCGATCGACGGGCGGGAATACAGTACGGCATCCTCCAGCGACAGCGAAAACGAGCCGTCGGGTTCGACCAGCAGGTGATAATTGGGCGGGGCGACATACACCATGCCCGGCACGATGATTTCCTTGTCTTCAGCCTCTTTCACGGCCAGGACGCAGCGTTCGGCAAAGAGTTCGGCGAGCTGGCTGGGCCGGTCGGGGGGCACGTGCAACACCACGGCAAAAGCCACTCGGCTGGTGGGCGGCAAGGCCTGCAACAGGCGGCCTACGGCTTCGACCCCACCGGCGGAGGCGCCAATGACGACGAAACGAACATCAGAACAAGGTTCAGAAACTGCGGACATTCACAACCGTTGGTATATTTTTTCGGAAGGCGCGATCTCGGTAAAACGATCCGCCATGCTGGTAAAGCGCAGGCTTTCCTTGACCCCAAGCCCAAGAAATCCCTTACGCACGAGCGCATCGTGAAACAGGCTCGTTGCACGATTCTGCAAAGCACGATTGAAATAGATGAGAACGTTGCGGCACGACACCAGATGGACTTCGGAGAAGACGCTGTCGGTTGCCAGACTGTGATCGGCGAAAACGACATGCTGGCGCAGGCTGCGGTCAAATATAGCATCGTGCATATTGGCCGTGTAATAGTCGGACAACGACCCCTTCCCCCCGGCCGCATGGTAGTTCCGGCTGAACGCGGCAATGCGTTCGATGTCGTAGATACCGCTTTCAGCGACGCCCAGCGCAACGGGATTGATGTCGGTTGCGTAGATCAGCGAGCGTTCGAGCAGCCCCTCTTCGCGCAACATGATGGCCAGCGACCATACCTCTTCGCCGCTGCTGCAACCTGCCACCCAGATCTTGATCGAGGCGTATGTCTGCAGCACCGGTAGAACCTGTTTGCGCAAGGCCAGGAAATAGGCAGGATCGCGAAACATTTCGCTGACCTGCACCGTAAAGAACTGCAGCATCTGGGCAAAAACCGCAGGATCGTGCAGAACCCTGTCCTGGAGCTGAGACACCGTTACGCAGTCGAAGCGTTCCAGCGCATGCTGGATGCGTCTGCGCATGGATGCCACCGAATAATTCCGGAAGTCATGCTGGTACTGCTGGTACACCCCTTCCAGCAGAAGCTTGAGCTCAATATCGAACAGGGCGTGGCTGGACATTATTTGGGCATCCACACCCGGCAAAGGGAGACGAGTTTGTCGACATCGATGGGCTTGGCGATGTAGTCGTTCGCGCCGGCCTCCAGACACTGCTTGCGATCATCCGGCATGGCTTTGGCGGTCAGGGCGATGATGGGCAGCTTGGCCCACTTCTGCTGGGCCCGGATATGGCGCATGGCCGTCAACCCATCCATCTCGGGCATCATCAGATCCATCAGGACCAGGTCGACATCGGCATTGGACTCGAGGAAGTCAAGCGCTTCGCGCCCGTTGCGCGCAATCGAGAGCTTCGCCCCCAGCGGCTCCAGGATGCTGGAGAGTGCAAAGATGTTGCGCACGTCGTCTTCCACCAGCAGGATCACGCGCCGTTCGAGCAAGGTATCGCGCTGGCGCGCCTGCAGCAACAGGCGCTGCTGGTCCGGCGGCATGTCGGCCTCGACACGGTGCAGGAACAGGGTGACTTCGTCGAGCAGGCGTTCCGGGGATTTTGCCCCCTTGATGATGATCGAACGCGAGTAGCGGCGCAGTTGCTGCTCTTCGTCACGCGTCAATGCGCGTCCCGTGTACACAATCACCGGGGGGAACGCGTATTTGGCACCCTCAGCCATGCGTTCGAGCAACTCGTAACCCGATGCATCCGGCAGCATCAGGTCCATCACGACGCAATCGAACTGTCCTGCCGCGAAGGCTTTCATGGCCTCGGCAGCCGTGCCGGCAAGCTCGATATGCACGCCATCGTCCTGAAGCAGTTCGGCAATACTGGCACGCAAGGCTTCGTCGTCTTCGATCACAAGCACGCGCCGCGTGCCCTTGGCGAATTTCTCTTCCACCCGCGCGAATGCCTGAACCAGCTCCTCCCGGGCGACCGGCTTGAGCGCATAGCCGACGGCACCGAGCTCCAGCGCGGTCTGCATATGGTCTTCGACCGAAAGCATGTGAATGGGTATGTGGCGCGTGGCAGGGTCGCGCTTGAGCTGCTCCAGCACGCCCAGCCCCGACTGATCGGGAAGATTCACGTCCAGCAGGATGCCGCTGGGCCGCAGCTCGCGAGCCATCGCCAGCGCCTGTACGCCATTCTCGGCAACGGCGCATTCGAAGTTCAGGTCACGCGCCATTTCGCTCAGGACCTGCACGAAGCGGTTGTCGTCCTCGATCAGCAGGATGAGGCGGCGCCGGTCGTCTCGCGCCCGCGCCAGGTCCAGGCGAGCCGCTTCCAGGGCTTCTGGCGACAGATACCGTGCGCTCTCGGATGCCGCCGTGCCCGTCGTACGGTAGGACTGGGCGGGCATGGACCATACCTGCGGAATGGATGCCTGACCATCGGCCCGGCCGCGCTCGATGGCTTCGGTATCGTCGGCGGCCGCACCGTAGGCGCGACGGCCACGCGGCACATCGGAAGGCTGTTGATCCTGGACCGTGGGAGTCAGCGCATCCTGCGTCCCGGAGTCGCCTCGGGACGACCCGGCGTCCTGCCCGCCCTCCGATTGGGGAACCGCAAGCACGGCGGCGATCTCGATGGTGAAAATACTGCCTTGGCCCGGCTGGCTGCTGACCGAAATCTCTCCGCCCAGCAGGCGTGTGAGTTCGCGCGAGATCGACAGCCCCAGACCGGTGCCGCCGTACTTGCGGCTGGTCGTGCCGTCGGCCTGCCGGAAGGCCTCGAAAATGACCGCCTGCTGCTCGCTGGAGATGCCAATGCCGCTGTCGCGTACCGAAAACACCACGTTACCCGGGCTGCCCGCATCCACACTCAGGGAAACTGAACCGGAAGAGGTGAACTTGAAGGCATTGGACAGCAGGTTTTTCATGATTTGCGCCAGACGGGCACGGTCGGTGTCGATGACCGCCGGTGCCCCCGGCCGTACATCGATCAGGAAATCGACTTTGCGCTGGGCGGCAATAGGTTCGAACATCTGCCGCAGCGGCTCCAGGACGGCGGCGATGGTCACCGGCTCGACCTGGAGTTCGACGTGGCCGGCTTCGATCTTGGAGAGGTCGAGAATGTCGTTGATGAGCAGCAGCAGATCGTTGTTGGCGTCGTGGATGGTGCGCGCGTAGGTGCGCCGCTGCTCTGCGCTGAGGTTGTCGCCCTTCTCGCTGCACAGGATCTGCGACAGGATCAGCGAGCTGTTCAGCGGAGTGCGCAGCTCATGGGACATATTGGCCAGGAACTCGGACTTGTACTGGTTCGCCCGGCTGAGCTCGCGGGAATGCAGCGTCATGGCGTGCTGGGCACGCAGCAGGTCTTCCTTCTGCCGGGCCAGGCGCTGGGTGTGTTCCTCCAGTTGCACATTGGTCTGCTCCAGCTCGGCGTGCTGATTCTCCAGGCGCGCCTGCGATTCGCGCAGTGCGCGGCCCTGCTCTTCCAGCTCTTCGTTGGACACCCGCAGCTCTTCCTGCTGCACCTGCATTTCTTCGCTCTGCTGCTGGGTCTGGTCAAGCAGTTGTTTCAGATGTTCGCGATAGGACGCCGACCGCAATGCCACGCCAACGGACTCAGCCGTGCGCTGCAACAGGTCCCGCGTCTGCTCGAACAGGTCGCCCTTGGCCAGAAAGCCCAGTTCGACCACCCCCACCACGCGCGTGCTGGCCGTGATCGGAGCAATGATGACGTGGCGGGGCGTCGCGTGACCGGTCATGGACCGTATCTTCAGATAGCTGTCGGGTAGATCGCTGAGGGTGACGGCTTCGCCGCTGGTGGCCACTTCCTTCGCCAGCCCGCCCTGCGCCACCGCCAGGGCCTCAGTGGGCAGCTCGCATCCGTAGGCACCTGCCGGGATGAGCTGGCCACGCTCATAGCGGTACAACACCGCAACCTGCGCGTGCAGGTAGGACGCCAGCGACGTCAGCACGGCGTCGGCCGTGGAGGCAATGTCGTGCTCGCCGATCAGACTGTCCGATACCTTGGACAGACCGGCCTCCGTCCAAAGCAGGCGCTGCGCAGCGATGCGCTCCAGAATGACGCGGCGGGCCATATAGGCCACGCAGAGCAGTGCGGCGGCACCGCCTGCACGGTTGAGCAGGGCGATGAGCTGGACATCGCTATCGGGTTTGAGGGAAAAACTGATGGCCGTCAGGCCGATCTGTACGCCTGCCACGAAAAGCGGCAATGCCGGCTGCGTCTGGCGCACGGTGAGCACCAGTGCGATCAGATAGAGCACCCAGAAAACCAGCCCGAACGAGGTGACGGAGTCGGCGACGAAAACCAGCCCGGTGATGACGGCGATTGCCGCCAATATGGGAGAACTCTTTTCGGGTTGGCTGATCATGCTCGTGTCTTGTGGGCGGCGCGGCGCGCAGGATGGGCAAGTTTACATTCGTTCTTGTCCCGCCACTCAACCGTTGCCGCGAAACTCCGGGTACAAGGTCATGCCGCCATCGACGAACAGCGTGGTTCCCGTGACATAGTCCGACTCATCAGAAGCCAGCCACACCACGGCCCGCGAAATATCGTCGGTCTCGCCGATGCGCCCGTAGGGGATGAGCTTGAGCAGTTCTGCCAGTTTCTCGGGGGTGTCCCAGGCCTCGCGATTGATCTTGGTGCGAATCGCACCGGGCGCGATGGCATTCACCCGTATTTTCTCGGGGGCGACCTCCTGGGCGAGCGAACGCATCAGCATGCCCACGCCGCCCTTGGATGCGGCGTAGTTGTTCTGGAAGGCCCACGGAATGACCTCGTGGACCGAGCTCATCATGACGATGCGCCCCAAAGCGTGCGGCCCTGAATGTCCGGCACGCCTGGACAGAAAATGCCGCACGGCCTGCCGGGCGCACAGGAACTGGCCGGTGAGATTCACATCCAGAACCGTTTTCCAGTCCTCCAGACTCATGTCCTGAATCGGTGAGGGCTTCTCGACACCCGCGTTACTGACCAGCGTATCCAGACGTCCGAACGTCTGGACCGCCTGATCGAAAAGCGCCAGCACCTGCTGCTCGTCGCTGACGTCGGCGGCGATGGCCACCGCCCGGCCACCCGTCCGCTCGATTTCCTGAACCACCTCGGCAGCCGCTTCGGCCGAGGATTCGCGTGGCCGGTGATTGACCACCACTGCGGCCCCTGCCTGCGCCAGGCCGATCGCACACGCCCGCCCTATTCCGGCGTTGGCGCCAGTGACCAGGGCGACCTGATCCTTCAGCATTGGTGTGGACATCGTGCACTCCATCTTGAACGGACAAGCCTTTCATTCTCCGCAAGATCGTTTCCATGTCACGCCAGACCCGGCCACAACACGTAAGCATCGGTATCTGGGCGGGATGCCAAGCGGGCAGGCCGCCCGGCCCCCCTGGCCCTGCACCGTCCAGCACCGCATTCGACGCGGTGCTGCCCGGCTTCCCGATGCAGGTGATCCAGTCGGCATCGCCACGGCACGAGCCCGCCAGAATGGGCGGAATCCTACTTACAAATCCTTGCCCTTCCCGCATGATCTCCATGCCCTTTCCCCATGATTCCCTTGCTCCTCCCCCGTGACCGTTGAGTAGGCAACGGGTTCCCGGACACACCGATCGGGCGCTGCGAAAACGGTGCGAGGCAGCCACATCACGATCCCACCAAACGAGTTCATGAATGACAAATAGAATCAACGCTTCGGTTATGCAATTGGCCGTCCTGGCCGCCTCGTCGCTATCCAGCATGCACGCCATGGCGGTCACCTACGACGACGGAAACGAACACGAGGTCGTCGACAATCTCTCCGGCGAAGAAATCGTGGTGACAGATGGCACCACCTTGAATCTGAGTTCCAACGGCGGGGACGGTTTCGAAATCAATTCGCTGACGGCTGACGATGCCGTGATTCGGGTCACAGGCCCGGGCCACGTGCAAACGGTGGACATGGACAATGTCACCGCGACGTTTCTGGGTGCCCCTGGCAACCGGCTTGTGATTCGCAATGGCGCCAGCCCGTCGATCAGCATCAAGGGCGAATCCGGACGCTATACCTTCAGGAATGTATCCATCGAAGGGCCGCCCTCTTCGCCGCAACTCCCGAGCGCCCTGTCGGTCGATGGCTCCAGTGCCGACATCGTCTTCAGGGATTCCAGAGTCTTCACCTCCAAAATGCCGCTGGACGACGCGGAGCCTGGGGGGGTCATTCGCCTGAAAAACTATGCGGGCGCCCTGACGCTCGATGAAGTGCAGCTCAACACCACGACGTCGCCCGACACACCTATCATCGATTTTGAAAACGACCGGGCAAAGCCGACCTCGAATACATTGAACGTGAAGCACGTTCAAGCTCAATCGAACGCCGGGTTCATGCGTAGTAGCGGCGATGCAACCGTCAAGATAGAGGGTTCGCAAATCCAGACTTCCGGCCTGGCATTCCGTGGAGGTGCGATGCCATCCAAGGTGAACCTGTCCGTCCAACACTCCAGCCTGACAGCTGACCCCAATGTTTCAGGTCCGTCCGTAGTCAGCATCGATCGGCAGGCGGACGATGCAAGCATGACTTATGAGTTCGACGTTTCCGGCTCGGTGATCGACGCGATTTCTGCCAGCCGAAGCAATGGCGTCATCAACGTCAATAACAGTTCGATATCATCTTCCAATAATGGCTCACGACGGGCACTGAATTTCAATGGTGGCGATCACACCGTCAACATCGACTACAGCAGCATCGGGCCCGGCGCCAAAGATGCCGACAGCGTCGTTCTATACAACGCTGGCACAGACGATAGAGACACCACGCGGCTCATCATCAAAAACACCGAACTGCAAGGATCGGGGATCAATGCGAAGGGTATCGTCCGCGTCGACATGCAACAAGCTGCCTACTGGACGGGGAAAATCGAAAATTTCACTTCAATGAAATTGGCGGCGTTTTCGAAACTCAGTCTCACAGGCCCATCGTCGATCGACGAGTTGACCAACAACTCGGGCGTCGTCTCGCTGGCGGGGGGTGGTGCCGTGGGCAACGTGCTGAACGTACACAACTACACGAGCAACGGCGGCAGCCTGCTGTTGCGCACGCAACTGGGCGACGATGCGTCGCCGACGGACAAACTGGTCGTCAGCGGCAATACCGAAGGCTTGACCAGCGTGACCGTGTCCAACGCCGGAGGCAGTGGTGCACCCACGCGGCACGGCATTGAACTGATTCATGTGAGCGGTGCGTCTAACGGCGTGTTCGTGCAATGGGGGCGTATCGTTGCCGGGGCGTACGACTACACGTTAAACAAACT
>JAEYZR010000145.1 GCA_023427945.1 Pseudomonadota bacterium
TGGCCTTCGGCATACAGCGTGTCGAACGCCAGCGAACTCTTGCCGGACCCGGACACGCCGGTGATCACGACCAGTTCGCCCGTCTCGAAAGTGACGTCCAGGTTCTTGAGGTTGTTTTGTCGAGCGCCGGTGATGCGGATCTGGGAGGAAGTCATAAACCTGTCTGAGCCAAAAAAGGCGTGAATATCCGAGATGGGGGCAATTGCTGGAATTGTTAGGGCGGGCTGGGCGTGTGGAATAATTGGTTTCCGGGTGGCGTCGTGCCGCCGTCGCAAACAGGATACCCGTCATGACCTCCAGCACAGCCTCGTCCATCACGCCAGATTCGCAAGGTCAGGCCAATCTCAAGGCAGTGCTGGCCGCGCGTGTCGTGCCGGTCCTGCGCTATGGCGATGCCGCAACCGCAGCCTACGCCGCCGAAGTGGCGATTTCCGCAGGATGTCGTTGCATCGAACTGACCTGGACCACGCCAGGCGTGCTGGATGTGTTGACCGAATTGCGTAACAAGCATGCGGACAGCATTATCGTAGGAGTTGGTACGGTGCTCAACGATACCCATGCCCGTGATGCGGTCAAGGCCGGCGCCGATTTTCTGGTTTCGCCGGGGCTGGTGCCTGATCTGGTCGATCTGGCCCACGCGGCCGGCGTGCTGTGCCTGGTCGGGGCCTTCACGCCCAGTGAGGTGATCGAGGCACGGGCGATGGGCGCAGACGTCGTCAAGGTCTTTCCTGCCGATACCGGCGGTCCCGCCCATTTGAAAGCATTGAAGTCGGTCTTTCCCGATACGGTGTTCTGCCCGACGGGCGGGGTGACGGCCGAGAACATGCAGGCCTATTTTGCGGCGGGTGCATCCCTGGTGGGCATCGGCAGCAACCTTTTCGACAAGGAAGCCTTCGCCCGTCGCGAGACGGCCACGCTGGTCGAGCAGATCCAGGCGACGCTGGCGGCCAGTAAAGCAGCCTGATTGCGCCAGGGGTTCTCACCGGCCTGTCTGGATCTGGGCGTCTTGCGCGGCTTCTTCTGCCCTGTTGCGCCGATTTCGATGTAGAATGCTTGGTTATCCCAATTTATTTCGCCGGTTTTTATGTTTGGCCGGTTTTACCTTCTCGGAGAAAGTCATGGCTGAACGCAAACGTGTGCGCCGCAACACCCTCGAACGCCGCTGCCTGGGCAAGTCGTTCAAGCGCTTGTTCATCAACGCGCCCAAAGGCGTGTTCAAGATGCTGGAAAAAATCAAGCGCGTCTGAAGCCGGTCATCGATCCTCGGATCGGTCCCTCGACATTCAGACAGGCCAGCGCCGGTCGTTTCGGCGTATCCTGAAAAGCCAGCCATCGTGCTGGCTTTTTGTCGCAGGAACCCTGGGCTATGGTCGATCCTGACGTGTCGGTGCCTTTTTTCACCGTTCTCACACCGACCCACAACCGGGCCGACGTGATCTCGCGTGCCTTCGAATCGCTGCAATCGCAGACTTTCCGTGCGTTCGAGTGGCTGGTCATCGACGACGGTTCGACCGACCGCACGGCCGATGTGATCGACGCCTGTGCACAACGGGCGCATTTTCCCGTGCGCTATGTCCGACAATCGCACGGTCACAAAAAAACCGCTTTCAACCTTGGCGTTCGTTCGGCCGCAGCCGGGATGCTGGTGGTCCTGGACGACGACGACGAGTTGCTCCCGGATACCCTGCAGCGCCTGTGGGCGTCCTGGCAGGATATTCCTGTCGATCAGCGCGCTGGCTACATCGGCGTGGTCGGGCTGTGCGCCCGCTCCGACGGGCGCATCGTCGGCGACCGGTTTCCGCACGATGTCATGGACTGCACGGCGACCGACATGTATTTCCTGCATGGGGTGCGCGGCGAGAAGTTCGGTTGCCAGCGCACCGCCGTCCTGCGCGACTTTCCCTATCCCGAAGACATTCAGGGTTTCGTGCCGGAAAGTCTGGTCTGGTGGGCGATTGCGGCCCAGGGGTGGCGCACGCGTTTCATCAATCAGGTGGTGCGCACCTACCACCAGACCCCGCTTTCGCTGAGCAACGCCGGAAGCATCCCCGATCCTGCGCCCGAGCGCCATGCGCCGGGCCTGTATCTGCTGAACTGGTCCTGGGTCGAACAACAGCTACCTTATTTCCGCCATGCTCCGCTGGCCTTCGCGCTGGCGGCAGCCCGGCTCACGCGCTTTCGCCTTGCGGCACGCCGCGCCGGGCAGCAGGACGTGTTGCAACGCTATCCGGTCAGACGCTGGCCGGCCCGGGTGCTGGTCGCCCTGATGGCTCCATTGGGATGGCTGATGGACAGGCGTCAACGGCGCCGCTGAGGCGGCGCGCACGCACGGCCCGCTTCAATGCCTGTGAGGCGGGGCGGGATGGATGATGGTGGGCGCAACGAAGTCGTCGTCATCGTCATCGTCATCGTCATCGTCATCTTCGTCGTCGTCGTCCGCGACTGCGCCAGCCAGCAGGTCTGGCGCGGCCGCGTCTTCTGCAAGGGCAAAAGGCAGCACATCCTGTAGCGTGTCCGACCAGGCGGCGGCTTCGCCTTCCTGGTCGAGCTTCACGAATCGATCGCCTTCGGTCGCCACGATTTCCACGGCCCACAAGTACAGGCAGTCGTACTGCGTGTCATCGCTCATCGACAGGCCGCCACGGTTGCCCAGCATGCGTGCCTGTGCGCCGCCCATCTGCACATGGATGGCTTCGTCGTCGTATTCGTCGTTCACATCGAGCGGCACGCCGAAAGCCACCCATTCCAGGCCGGTGTCGGAGACACCCACCTCGGCGAGCACCGGTTTGCCCATGTAGGCGCTCATGGCGTCGGCCGTCTTGGCCAGCATGTCGAGCTCGCTTTTGGAGAAACGTGCCAGGGTTTGTGGGGGGAGGGAAGAGGCGGACATGGGGG